>MWBW01000011.1 GCA_002069725.1 Firmicutes bacterium ADurb.Bin248
ATGCTGCTCGTGTCGCGCGACCTGAGGGAAGCTTATCTGCTCAAGGAGGTGTTCTACAAATTTATGGAGAGCGGGAACTCCATGCGGGCGAAGGAGCGGCTGCGGGAATTCCGCCTTCACACTTATGTCGCAGGCATTCCGGAGTTCGAGGCGTGCCTGACCATGCTGCAAAACTGGGAAAGGTACATCCTCAACGCTTTCGACTGCCCTTATTCGAACGGCTTTACCGAAGGTGTGAACAACACGATCAAGGTCATTAAGCGCATCGGCTACGGTTACCGCAACTTCCGCAACCTCCGCGCCCGCATCCTCGCCACCGTCAACGATAGCGCGGGCTGATTGCTCTCCCGCAATCAGCCCGCCGGTTCCCTTAGTCTATTCCTTCGTTGATTCCTTTACCCCAACTATTGACGGAGAGCCAATTACTCCAGCACCTCGGCAACCGCGCCCTCACCCACAGTACGGCCGCCCTCGCGGATGGCGAAGCGAAGACCCTTCTCGATGGCGATCGGCGTAATCAGCGTGATCTCCATGTCGATGTGGTCGCCCGGCATGACCATCTCCACGCCGTCCGGCAGCTTGATGACGCCCGTCACGTCCGTCGTCCTGAAGTAGAACTGCGGACGGTAGCCCGAGAAGAACGGCGTATGCCTGCCGCCCTCTTCCTTCTTGAGCACGTACACCTGGCTCGTGAAGTGCGTGTGCGGCTTGATGGAGCCCGGCTTGGCCACGACCTGCCCGCGCTCGATCTCGGTCCTCTGCACGCCGCGAAGCAGTATGCCGATGTTGTCGCCCGCGATCGCCTGGTCGAGCAGCTTGCGGAACATCTCGACGCCCGTCACAACGGTCGTGCGCGTCTCGTGCGCAAGGCCGATGATCTCCACGCTGTCCTGCACCTTCACCGTGCCGCGCTCCACGCGGCCCGTCGCCACCGTACCGCGCCCCGTGATTGAGAACACGTCCTCGACCGGCATCAGGAACGGCCTGTCGCTCTGGCGCTCCGGCGTCGGAATGTAGCTGTCCACCGCGTCCATCAGCTCGAACAGGCACTTGCACTCCTCGGCTTCGCGCGCCTTCTTGCCCGCCTGCAGCGCCTCGAGCGCCAGGAGAGCGCTCCCCTTCACGATGGGGATGTCGTCGCCCGGGAACTCATAGCTCGAGAGCAGGTCCCTGACCTCCATCTCGACGAGCTCGAGAAGCTCCTCGTCGTCCACCTGATCCACCTTGTTCATGAACACCACGATGTACGGCACGCCGACCTGGCGCGCGAGCAGTATGTGCTCGCGGGTCTGCGGCATGGGGCCGTCCGCCGCGCTCACGACCAGGATCGCCCCGTCCATCTGCGCCGCGCCCGTGATCATGTTCTTGACGTAGTCCGCGTGGCCCGGGCAGTCCACGTGCGCGTAATGCCGCTTGTCCGTCTCATACTCGACGTGCGAGGTGTTGATCGTGATCCCGCGCGCCTTCTCTTCCGGCGCCTTGTCGATTTCGTCGTAGCGCATCGCCGCCGCGTGGCCTTCCTGGCTCAGCGCCATCGTGATCGCCGCCGTTAAGGTCGTCTTCCCATGGTCCACGTGCCCGATCGTCCCGATGTTGACATGCGGTTTCGTGCGTTCAAATTTCGCCTTTGCCATTGCTTGACATCCTCCTAAAAATCTGTCGCTTTCTGTTTCCCGCATGAAAACGGGAGTATGCTGGAGCGGGTGATGGGAATCGAACCCACATGACCGGCTTGGGAAGCCGGCGCTCTGCCACTGAGCTACACCCGCAAGCGCAACATATGCGCATTGTTTTCCAACAATACAGCATTACTATTCTAATTCAAGCGATTCCGTTTGTCAACGGGAAAACGCCGCCCGGCGCGGGGCCGGGGATTGCTGGATTGGCTTGTGAAAAAGGCTGTTTTGTGATAGTGTGGAGCATATGGATGATACCGGTCGGCCCCCCCGCGGGCCTGCCTCGCCGAAAGGAGACCCCGATGCGCAGATTCACGCGTTTGCTCGCGCTGTTCCTGGCCGCGCTCATAGCGCTGTCCATGGCTGCGGGCTGCTCGATCCTCTTCCCCCGGTTTTTCCCCGAGCCGACCGCCGCGCCGGACGGGACGCCCGCTCCCGCGGAAACCGCCGCGCCCCCGGCGACCGACGCGCCCGAACCGACTGAAGACCCCTCGATCGCCGCCGGCCTCGCGCTCGCCGCGCTCGACATGGAGATATTCGACGACTATACGACCAGCGACGCGCTCAGCTTCCACCTCACCGTCGCCCATCCGGAGAACTTCCCCGAAATGAGCGATCCGGAAACCGGCTGGGGGACCTTCAGCTATGAGGACGCCCGCGCCGAGACGGAGCGGGAGAAGGCCTGGCTCGAGCGCCTGCGCGCCATCGGGCGCGACGCGCTTTCCCCCGAGGACCAACTCACCTACGATACGCTCGAGCAATATCTGAGCTGGAGCATCGAGAGCTTCGATTATTATTATTACGGCGAGGTGCTCGACACCATCGTCGGGCTGCACTCCAATTTGCCGCTCAACATGACCTTCTACGACATCGATTCCGTCGAGGACATAGAGGGGTATCTGACGCTGTTGGCCGACACGCCGCGCATCATGGGGCTCGTGCTCAAGTTCGAGCAGGAAAAGGCCGAAAAAGGCCTGTTCATGACCGACGAAGCGCTCGACGAGGTGCTCGGGCAGCTCAAGGACGTCATCGACGCCAAGAAAACGCTGTTCCTGCGCGCGACGTTCGACGAGGCAATCGCCGGGATCGAGCTGAGCGACGACCAGCGAAAGGCCTACGAGAAGCGCAACGACGAGCTCGTCGACGCGCTCGTCGCATCCTACAAGGACCTTTACGACGGGCTTAAGCCGCTTCGCGGAAGCGGCGCCAACGCGGCGGGCCTGTGCGCCTTCGGCGAGGAGGGCCTGCGTTACTTCGAGCTGGAGCTCAGCTACAACGCCTGCTCGGCCATCGCGCCCGGGGATGCCCTCGATACGCTCGAAAAGGAGCTCGAATACCAGATCAGCGTCATCCGCGACACCATGCGAAAGGAGCCGAGCGTCTACGACAACTTCGACCAGATCACGCTTTCCGTCGGCTCCACCCAGGAGAATCTCGATTATCTCGAAACGCTCATGCAGGGCTATTTCCCCGAGCTTCCCGAGCACAGCGTCACCTTCATGGACTGCCCGGAGGAGCTCGAGGACCAGTTCAGCCCCGCGGCCTATCTCGTGCCGCCCGTGGACGACGCGAGCGAGAACCTCATCATACTCAACGCCAAAACGCTCGGCGAGGACACGCGCTTCCTCGACACGCTCGCCCACGAGGGCTATCCCGGGCACATGTACCATTACCAGTACGTGCGCACGCTGCTCGAGCAGACCGGCTACGCGCGCCAGGTTTTGGACCTGACCGGATATTACGAGTGCTGGTCGCAGGCGGGCGAGGTGTTCTTCGACACTTACAACACGCGTTTCTCCAACAACTACTGCCGCTTCATGAGCGCGAACTCCACGCTCGGCAATCTGCTGCTGCCCGCGATCATCAGCGTCAAGGTCAATTACGAGGGCACCACGAAGGAGGGCGCGATCGCCTACGTCGCGCAGTATTACGACACGGACGCGGCCAACGAGCTCGGGTCGGTCTACTACAAGTACGCCGTGGAAAATCCGTTCTACTTCCTCAAGTACGCCATGGGCTTCACGATGTTTCAGCAGGAGCTGCGCAAAGCGCAGATGGTCTGCGGCTCGTCCTTCGACCGCCTCGCCTACAACAAGGCGTTCCTCGACCTGGGGCCGACGTACTTCAACTTCATACTGCCCGCCATGGACGAGTGGATCGAGGAGAACAGGCCGTAACAGCCAATGGCGAACAACGGTGAATAACTTCCTCGGATTCGAACGGGTTTTCGCTTGAAAGCGGAAGTCCGTTTCCGTTTTAACAGATCCGGGCTGCGCAAGCATATCCGGCGCCTAAAATGAAGCGCGGCCTTCGCTTTTCGCGAGGGCCGCGGGAATTCAAACCGTTGTTTTGCCGCTCGTCATTGGTCCAGCCGCCGATAAACCCTCGTGTAGAACATCGCGGCCCAGGCTTTGCCCTCGCGCACGAGGAAACGCACGCGCCCGGCGTACTTGCCCTCGCGCCAGATGGTGAACCACGTGCCGCCGCAGTAGACCATCTCGCCCGCGCCGTCCTGGCTTTGGGCGACGAGCTTGCCGTCCTTTTCAAGTATGTCCACGACCACGGGCATGCCCTCGTGGCAGATGTAGCCGCCCGTGAGCATCCCCGGCTCCGAGAAGGCGTACGGCGCGGGGTGAAGCCAGCGGTGGTCCTCCTCGAGCGGGCGGCCCATGATCGCGTTGTACATCATCCAGCAGATGTCGTCCGTATCCTCGTCGCCCTTGTTGCACAGCGCGGAGAAGCCGAAGCCCTCGCCCTTGAGCATGCCGCCAAACGAGGAGACCCCGTGCAGCCCGCCCGCGTGCTCGCAGATGACGCTCCCATGCTTCACGCGCTTGTTGAGCCCCAGGCAATAGAACGGCTTCTCCCCCTCGGGGAAGGCGGAGCCGACGAGCAGTTCCGCGGCCGCGGCGGGTATGGCCTGCACGCCGTCGATCACGCCGCCGTCGGAGATGCACTGGTAATAGCGCGCCATGTCGCGCGCGGTGCTCTTGACGCAGGCGCACCCGCGAAACGGCGGCAGCACGGACCATTCATCGTCCACGGTGAGTTCGCCGTTCTCATCCTTGCCGTAGAGGCGCGTGATGTTGCCGTCCGCGGCGAGCGCCTTGGCTTCGCTTCCGTCGAGGTCCAGCACGCTGCGCGTCATGCCTATGGGGCCGAACACGCGCTCCTTGAGGAACGCCTCGAGCGTCGTGCCGGAAGCGATGTCCGCAATATAGGAAAGTATGGCGTAGCCCTCGTTGGAATAACTCATGATTTCGCCGGCCTGCCCGAGCGTCGGGTAGCGCCCCTCGGCGATGTAGTCGACGATCTGGCCGATTTCGTCCATCCGGTTCGGGGAGGTGCGCTGCATTTCCTCGCGCCACTTGCTCTCGCGCGCGCTTTGCGTGTTCACGGCGATCGACCACTCGAGCGGCTCCATAGGCGGTATGCCCGCCGTATGCGTCGCAAGGTGGCGGCAGGTCACATCCTCGACGGGATTGCCCGGCACGCGGAAGTTCGGGAAATACTTGACGACCGGGTCGTCGAAGCTGAACTTCCCCTCGGCCTCGAGTATGGCCAGGGCGAGCGTCGTCATGGACTTGCTCATCGAGGCGACGCCCATGACGGTGTCCGCGTCTATGGCGCGGCCCGCCTCGACGTCCGCGAAGCCGTAGCCCTTATGGAAGAGCAGGCCGTCGCGGGAATGGATCGCCACGGACACGCCGGGCAGCTCCTTGCGCTTTACGCGCGCGTCGATGGCCGCGTCCAGCGCGGCGAAATCGAAATTCATCCGTTTTCCTCACTTTCACAACGGCCCCAGACCCGCTGCGGCCGGATTTGACGGTTGCGGCTCAACCCCAGATCGTTTCGGGATACAGCCCGCGGCGCTTGAGCGTGGCGATGCTCTGCCGCACGAGGGGCATGTCCTCTTTGTAGGTCACGCCGAACCAGCTTTCGCGCGTGGGGATGACCTTGACGGTCGTTTCCCCGTCGTGCAGCGCCTCGCACACGGCCATAGGCAGGAGATCCTCATATTTTTGCGGGTTTTTCGCGAGCCCCGGCGCGAGGTCGCGCGCGAAGCGTTTTTCGAACTTCCCGAATATTCCCTGATTGAACGCCCAGCAGTTCATCGAAACGGTCGTGCCCGCGGGGATGCGCACGAGCGCCCCGTCCTCGGCGACGTAGGCCGCGCCCCCGGGAGTCTTTACGATCTTCATGCGCTCGACGATGTCCGCGAGGTATCCGCCGCCGTCCACCTCGCACACGCCGCGCGTGACGCTGCCGTTGTCCGTGAGCGTGTTCTCGACGCGGTAGCCCACGGCCGCGTGCTCGTTCTCGCCGCGCCCCGCCGCAAGGAAGTCTTTGAGTATGGCGAACGCCTCCGCGCCGTAAAAATCATCCGCGTTGATGACCGCGAAGGGCCTGCCCGCGACGGCTTCCCGCGCGCAGAGCACCGCGTGCGTAGTGCCCAAAGGCTTCGCGCGCCCTTCGGGCAAAACGACGCCCGCGGGGATCTTGTCGAACTCCTGGAACGCGTAGGTCACCTTGGCGCGCGAGGCGACGCGGTCGCCCACGGCCTCGCGGAACTCCCGCTCGATCTCGCGCTTGATGAGCAGCACGACTTCCCCGAAGCCCGCGCGCAGCGCGTCGTAAATCGAGAAGTCGATGATGATGTTGCCGTGATCGTCCACGGGGTCGATCTGCTTGAGCCCGCCGTAGCGGCTGCCCATGCCTGCGGCCATAATAAGGAGCACGGGTGCGGTCATACGATATCCTCCGTGAGTTGCTGCGCTTATTATACCATGGATTGGCGCGCAGGGAATGATTGTCAGCGATCAATTTTTAATTGTCAATCGCCAGCTGCCCGCAGCCAATGGCCTCGTACTCGCGCAGATAGGCCGCGCCGGTCATATCCGAGGGCATGTCGAACACGGCGGGGCTGATCGACAGGCAGATCAGAGGCGCCTCGGGCGCGCAGTTGCGCTTGTACTGCTGCGCGAAGAAGCGGCGAAGGAATATGCCCAGCACGCGGTGGATCTCCTCCCTGGGGAAATCGAGCTCCGCGAGGGCTGCCTCGAATATCCGCCTGGGCCGTGCGCCCTTCATGAACTGATAAAGGAAGAAGTCGTGCATCTCGTACGCGCCCACGAGCTCCTCGGTTTTCTGCGAGATCACGCCGTCCACGGGCGGCAGCAGCTCGGGGCTGACCGGGGTCGCGAGTATGTCCTCGAGGGTTTTTGCGGCCTCGGGGAAGCGCGAGCAGGCCTCCTTCACGACGCGGCGGACGACGGTTTTCGGGATGGAGCCGTTGACGCCGTATTGCGCGAGGTGGTCCCCGCCGAAGGTCGTCCAGCCGAGCGCCGCCTCGGAGAGGTCGCCCGTGCCCACATCGAGCAGGTTCAGCTTGTTGGAGAGGGCGAGCAGTATCTTCGTGCGCTCGCGCGCCTGCGCGTTCTCATAGACGCTGTCGCGGATGGTTTCGTCATGCCCGATGTCCTCGAAATGCCGGCGGCACGCGGGCACGACCGAAATTTCGCGGAATTCGCACCCGAGCGAGCGCACGAGCTTTTCGGCGTTGCCGTGCGTGCGCCCTGTGGTGCCGAAGCCCGGCATGGACACGCCGAGTATGTCCTCCCTCGGCTTGCCGAGCCGGTCCATGGCCGCGCAGGCGGCCAGCAGCGCCAGCGCGCTGTCGAGCCCGCCCGACACGCCCACGACGCAGCCGCGCGCGCCGATGTGGGAGATCCTGCGCGCGAGCGCCGCGCCCTGCAGTTCGAGTATGCGGCGAAGCTGGTCGCGCGCGACGAGCGAATTGCGGGAAACGTACGCGCCCTCGTCCTCCGCGGCGGTGTACGGCTCGAAGGAGGCGAGCCGGTCGGGCTGAACGTCGGCGTAGACGAAGGGCTCCTCCTCGAGCGGTTCGGAGAGCGCGAGTATTTCGCCCTGCGAGGCGACGGCGCACAGGCCGTCGAACACGAAGCCGGTCGTGCTCTCCCCGCTGCCCGGAGAAGCGTAGGCGACGGCCATGCCCGTGCGCGCGGTGAAGGCGCAAAGCGCGTCCCGCGTCGCGTGGTAGCTCTTGGCCGTGGCGTTGAGCGCGCTTGAAAGCAGCATCACGTAGCCCTCGCGCGGCTCGTGCCCGGCGCGGAAGAGCTCGTCCCCGAAACCGGCGGCGAGCTTCGACACGGGCGTGAGCGGCTGGCGCGCCGGCGCGGTGCGGTCCATCGCCGGCAGGAAGCCGAAGGGGTTCTCCCCGCTCGAGGAGGGGAATATGGCGATCACGCGGCTGCCGCGGATCAGGGCGATGCAGCTTCGGGGAAACCCGCCAATCACGTAGGGAAGCCCCACCGACACGGTCACGCTGCATTGGCGCGTGGCTTCGCACACGCGCGTGAGCGCGGCCCTGGAGGCGTCGAGTATGACCTCGCTCTTCAAAAGCGAGCCGAGCGTCGCGCCCGCGAGGCACAATTCGGGCAGGGCGAGGTAATCCGCGCCGATCTCCTCGGCCTTTTTTATCATGCGGACGACGGCCTCGGCGTTGGCGGCGGGGTCGCCGAGCGTTATGGAAGGCGACGCGGCGCACAGGCGCACCGGCGTCGCGTAACCCATGGCGAGCATGGTGTTTGTCATATCGCGGCACCTCCGTAAGGATATACAAGATTATAGCGCTTTTTTTGCGGCGTCACCATGGTTATTTCCATTTGATGCCTTTATAGAAGCGATTCGACAGGATTATGGCCCGCGCTTCGACAACCTGCGGCATCCGGACAGGCTATACTGGTTCCACATCATGTCAAAGGGGAAAGTCTGCCGTGCATTCAGCAGAAGCGATCGGGATCAAATCGGTTCTCTCGGCGTCCGTGCTCCGCGCGGCGCCCATGAAGGCCATGCGCGTCGGGGCGGGGTTCCTTTGCGGCGCCGCGGGCATGTTCGGGTTCTCGCCTCTGGCGCTTCCCGCCGTCGCCGCGGCGTGGCTGTGCCTGGACGACGCCTGCTTCGTGCTCGTGGGCGCGCTTATGGGCACGCTCGCGTCGAAAAGCTTCGCATCCTTTTCGGCGTGCGCGCTCTTTGGCGGGACCGAGCTGATACTCTCCCTGCTGCGCGCGCCAAAGGGACGCAACGCGGCGCTGCTGCGCGCGTTTGCCGTCATGGCTTTGGCGCAGGCGGCGCTGCTCCCCTTCATATATCCGGCCTGGGGGGAAGAATTCTTCATGGGCGCGGGCTGCCTTCTGACTTCGCCCGCGATCGCCGCGGTCATCGCGCGCGGCATGCGCGCGCTCACGGGCTATTTGAGCGGGAGGCGCCTTTCGCGCGTGGACGCGCTGACCCTCGTCATGCTCCTCGCGCTGCTCGCGGGGGCTCTGTTCCTCTCCAAACCGGCCGCAATGGCCGCCGGGCTCGTCGCCATGCTGCTCTCCGCCATAGCTTTGTGCAGGGAGCGCTCGGGCGCGGCCGGTGCGCTGAGAAAAACCCGCCGCAGCCTCATGGACGCCGCCGGCGTCGCCAAGGGTATCGCCCAGTATATCGGGGGCAGCGTCGGCGGGGATACGCTCGCGCACAGCCATTTGACCGGCATGGGGGACGCCATGGAAAAGCTCGCGGCCGGGTCCGAAGCATTGATGCGGTGCCGGGTCCGGCTCGTGACGGCCACCGCGGGTGTGCCCATGAAAGGCAGCGCGCTCACAGGGGATGCGCTGGCCATGCGCCGCGCTGGGGATACGGCGATCTTTATCCTCAGCGACGGCATGGGCACGGGGGACGCGGCGCACCGCGAAAGCTCGACCGCCGCGGCGCTGCTGGCGGACATGCTCAGCGTCGGCTACGACGAGGACGCGGCGCAGCGCGGCGTGAACGATCTGATGCTGCTTTGCGGGGAGGAAACCTACGCCACGCTCGACGCGGCGCTCGTCGATCTGATGACGGGCGAGCTGCGCATGCTCAAGTTCGGCGCGCCTCCCTCTTACATATTGCGCGAGGGCCGCGTGCGCCTCATCGAAAGCCCCGCCCTGCCCGCGGGCATACTTCCGGAAGCGCGCGCGGGCGTGTGCGGCGCGCAGCTTCGCCGCAACGACGCCTTCGTCATGATGACGGACGGGCTGATGGAGGCCCTGGGCATGGAGCTGGTCGCCGCCATCGTGGAGCGCGTGGGCGGCGCGAACACCGTGCAGGACGCCGCGGACGCACTCATCGCCGCGGGCATCGAGCGCGGCTACAACGACGACATGAGCGCCTTCGTCGCGCGCGTTGAGGGCGAGCCGCTCGGCGCGGGCCGGCTCGGGCCGGACGACGAGGCGCGCGAAATTGCATAAAATTAAACGCCATACCGGCGCCGCGGAAAAGGCTCCGCGGTTTTTTCATGTCCGCGCTCGCTCGCGGCGTCAGTATATATGCGCTTTATACATATAATATAAGCTTATTTGCAAAATAATATTGTATAATTATACGTATTTGTACTTGACACTCCGCTTGGAAAGTCGTATGCTTTACGGCATATTGAAAATGCGGAGGATACATAAACATGAAAAAACTATGCAGGTTATTGGCGCTGGCGCTCGCGCTCCCGTTCGCGCTCTGCGGCTGCAAGCAGGCTGAAAGCTACGCCAGCGTGCTCGACAAGATCCAAAAGACGGGCCGGCTCGTCGTATCGATGAGCCCCGACTTCGCGCCCATGGAGTTCACGGACGCGTCGAAAACCGGCCAGGACCAGTACGTCGGCTTCGACGTGACGCTTGCCGGATACATCGCGGACGCGCTGGGCGTCGAGCTCGTCATCGAGGCGATGGACTTCACGGCCTGCCAGGCCGCCGTGGCCGAGGGCGGCGCGGACATTTCGATCTCCGGCTACTCCTATATGCCCGAGCGCGCGGAGAACTTCAACCTTTCCGATTTTTATTACGCGGGGGACAACGAGTCCGAGCAGTGCATACTGATACTCGCCTCGAACGCCGACGCGCTCAAAACCGGGGAGGATTTCGCTGGCAAGAAGGTCTCCGCGCAGAACGCTTCGCTGCAGATGAGCCTTCTGAGCGAGCAGCTTCCCGACGCGGTCGCCAACCCCATCGTGGACCTCAACACCGCCGTGCAGGAGCTGATCAACGGCTATGTGGACGCCGTATGCGTGGCCAAGGGCAACGGCGAGGCGTTCATCGCGACGTATCCGGAGCTCGCGCTCTCCGAATTCCAGTTCGCGATCGAGGACGAGGGCAACCTTGTGCTGATCCCCAAGGGCGAGGACGAGCTGACCGCCAAAATAAACGAGATACTCAAGGGCGCGTACGACGCCGGGCTTTACGGCGGCTGGTATGCAGACGCGAAGGCGCTCGCGGCGACCCTCGGGATCGATGTTTCCGAATAACGGCAATATGGCGTCGATCGGCGGGGCAGCGCGATGGAACTGATTTTCAGGCTCGTTGAAAAATACGGCGGCGTGTTTCTGCAGGGGCTGGGCTATACGCTGCTGCTCTCGGTCATCGCCGTGGCGGCGGGCACGGTGCTGGGCGCGCTGGTCGCGCTGATGCGCATGTCGCGCGTTAAGCCGCTCAACTGGCTCATGTCGGCCTACATCGAGCTGATCCGCGGCACGCCCGCGCTGCTCCAGCTGTTCTTCTTTTACCTGATACTGCCCCGGTGGTTCCTGGCGGTCAACCCGTCGAAGTTCGTCTGCGTGGCGGTGGCGCTCGTCATCAACAGCTCCGCCTACGTGTCGGAGATCATCAGAAGCGGCGTCCAGGCCGTGGACCGCGGGCAGACCGAAGCGGGGCTGAGCCTCGGGCTCACCAAAAGGCAGACCATGCTCCGCATCGTCATGCCCCAGGCGATCAAGAACATACTGCCGGCCCTGGGCAACGAGTTCGTCATGGTCATCAAGGAAACCTCGCTCGCCTCGACCTTCTTCGTGGGGGATCTGATGAGCGCGTTTCGCACGGTGCAGGGCAACACCTACCTCGTCATAGAGCCGCTGATGATCGTGGGCTTCATCTACTTCGCGCTCACCTTCACGCTCAGCAAGGCCGTTTTGCGCTTCGAGAGGAGGCTCAAGGCAAGTGATTGAAACCGTCGACCTTTATAAAAGCTTCGGCAAGCTCGCGGTGCTGCGCGGCGTGAGCGAGCGCATCGGGAAGGGCGAGGTCGTCTCCGTCGTCGGCCCCTCGGGCGGGGGCAAGAGCACGTTTTTGCGCTGCCTCAACCTGCTCGAGAAGCCCGACTCCGGCGCGATCCTCTTCGAGGGCGCGGACATCACGCAAAAGGGCGCGGACGCGGGCGTTCACCGCCGGCGCATGGGCATGGTGTTCCAGCAGTTCAACGTGTTCCCGCACCTGAGCGCGGCCGAGAACATCATGCTCGCGCCCATGCTCGTGAAGAAAAAGACGCGGCGCGAGGCGGACGATATGGCGCGCGCGCTGCTCGCGCGCGTCGGCCTCGCCGACAAGTACGCGGAGCATCCCGCGCGCCTCTCCGGCGGGCAGAAGCAGCGCCTCGCCATCGTGCGGGCCCTCGCCATGGAGCCGGACGTGATGCTCTTCGACGAGCCCACGAGCGCGCTCGACCCCGAGATGGTCGGCGAGGTGCTCGCGGTGATCCGCGGCCTCGTCGCCGAGGGCATGACCACCGTCATCGTCACGCACGAAATGGGCTTCGCGCGCGAGATCTCCGACCGCGTGCTTTTCATGGACAACGGCGTCATCGTCGAGAGCGGCCCGCCCGCCGAGCTGTTCGCGCGTCCGAAGATGGAGAGGACGAAGGAATTCCTGAGCAAGGTGCTGTGACTGACGGCAATCGAAAATTGCCGCTGATCACGGCTAATGGCGAACAGATAACACTTTTCACGCGAATGAATCCGGAGCGCTTTTGCTATAACGCAGAAGCTAAAAATCGAATCGTAATTTACCGAAAATCCGAATTCAGATTTTCCGCGTGACGCGTATGCTGATGTCCACGCCGTCGGCGCGGTCTTCCTGTTCGACCTCGACGGTCATGCCGGATTCGCGAAGGGCGTTGACCGCGTCGTTGATGGTGTTCATGAAGATACGGTAGTCGCGGATCAGGCGGATGATGACGGGCCGCGGCTTCGCGCCGTCGGCCTTTTCGTCGTA
Source organism: Firmicutes bacterium ADurb.Bin248 (assembly GCA_002069725.1). Taxonomy (GTDB): domain Bacteria; phylum Bacillota; class Clostridia; order Christensenellales; family CAG-138; genus Phil1. Next base: position 12,755 of record MWBW01000011.1, read on the forward strand.
GAGGCGGTTGAGCGTCTTTTCGACGAGCTGCTCGGTCTCCTTGACCGAAAGGCCGCGTTCGGATATCTTCTTCACGAAGTCGAGGCGGCTCCGGTCGTCGTTGAGCTTTAAGAGAGCGCGCGCGTGCCGCTCCGAGAGGCGCGCCTCGGTCATGGCGGACTTGACCTCGTCGGAAAGCTTCAACAGGCGCAGCTTGTTGGCGATGGAGGACTGGCTTTTGCCCACGCGTTCCGCGAGCCCCTCCTGCGTGAGGCCGTAGGTTTCAAGCAGCGACGCGTAGCACTGCGCCTCCTCGAGATAATGCAAATCCTCGCGCTGCAAATTCTCGATCAGCGCCATGACGGCGCTCGTCTCGTCCATGACCTCCTGCTGCACGATGCAGCTCACGCGCGTCAAGCCGAGGCTCGTCACCGCGCGCAGGCGGCGTTCTCCCGCGACGAGTTCGTAGACGTCCCCCACGCGCCGCACGAGCAGAGGCTGCAAAAGCCCCACCTGCCTGATAGATTGCGCGAGCTCCGCGATGCTCTCCTCGTCGAAGGCCGTGCGCGGCTGGTACGGATTCGGGCGGATCTTCGCGACGGGCAGCTCCACGAGCTGGCGGCTTTTGTCCGCCGCGGGGTTGTCCTTCAAAAAGTCGAATACGGGCATGGCGGCATCCTCCCTGTTCTGTGCGTTCTGCGCGAATTGAAAAAATCCTGCCGCGCGGCGAAGTTCGCGCGGTTTCGGCAAAAGAAGTCGTCCTTCGCGGGGGAAATCGGGCTAGAGCGGGTTCTTCTCGGCGCTACCGGCCTTCCTCGGATATTCCTTGGGCGTGGGCGCGGTTTTTTTGACGAGCATCACGCGCCGCTCCCCCCAGGGGACGTTGTAATCGACGAGTTCGGCTTCGAGGCGGAGCAGCCGCGTCGCGCGCGAGGCGGAAGCCAGCTCCTCGTCGGCCTTGGGCCCCTTGTAGAAGAGCGCCGTGCCGCCGACGCGAACGAGCGGCGCCGTCCACTCCATAAGCGCGGACGCGCTCGCCACGGCCCGCGCGAGGGCGACGTCGTAGCGCGCGCGGTGCGCCGGGTCGCGCCCCGCGTCCTCCGCGCGCATATGGACGGGCGCGGCGCGAAGGTTCAGTTCCCCGAGCAGCGTTTCGAGGAACGCGAGCCGCTTTTTAAGAGAGTCGAGCAGCGTCATGGAGAGATCCGGCCGCATGATCAGCAGCGGCACGCCGGGAAAACCCGCGCCCGTGCCCACGTCGACGCAGCGCGCGCCTTTGGGGATCAGCTCTATGGGCAGCAGGCTGTCCGCGAAATGCTTGGCCGCGACCTCCTCGGGCTCCGTGATGGCGGTCAGGTTCACCCTTTGGTTCCATTCGGCGAGCAGCGCGAAGTAGCGGGCGAATTTCGCCCTCTGTCCCCCGCTTGCTTGCGGAATGTATTTTTCGATGAAGCCGTCGATTTCCATGGTGCCCTTTCGAACGTTTTTATCAATCGGCGGGCGGATGATATCCGCCCCTGCAAAACGATGAACCGTTCCCCGATTGTCAATCGGCGGATGACCGCGCGGGGCCGTCCCTGCATGAATCCCGCCCGCGGCGGCGTTTCTGATTGTCAATTGTCAATTGTCAATTACCCTCGCGTCCGTCCTCCGCGGCTTGTTTTTTCAGGTAGATCATCAGCACCGCCACGTCCGCCGGCGACACGCCGGGGATGCGGCTCGCGCGGCCGAGGCTCTCGGGCTTCGCGGCGGCGAGCTTCTGGCGCGCCTCGATGCGAAGGCCGTCCATGCCCGAATAGTCGAGCGAGGGCGGCAGCGGCGTATCCTCGAGCGCGCGAAAGCGCGCGAGCAGCGCCTTTTCCTTTTCGATGTAGCCCGCGTAGCGCGCGTCGAGTTCGACGGCCTCCCGCGCCTCCGGCGAGAGCGCGGGGAGCGCCTGCGGGTAGAGCGCGAGCAGATCCGTATATGCGACGCCGCGCCGCCGCAGCAGATCGCCGAGCCTCGCGCCCGAGCGCGGCACGGCTTCCCCGCGGCTCTCGAGCAGTTTGGCCAGCGCCTCCCCCGGCGCGACGGAGGCATTGAGCGCGGCCTTCGCGCGGGCGATCTCCTCGCGCTTGCGCATGAGGCGGGCGTAGCGCGCGTGCGAAACGAGGCCCGTCCTGCGCGCAAGCCCGGTAAGGCGTTCATCCGCGTTGTCTTGGCGAAGCAGCAGCCGGTATTCCGCGCGGCTGGTCATCATGCGGTACGGCTCGTTGGTGCCCTTGCCCGTGAGGTCGTCGCACAGCACGCCTATGTACGCGTCCGCGCGCGAGAGAATCAGCGGCGGTTCCCCCCTGAGCGCGAGCGCGGCGTTGATCCCGGCGTAAAGCCCCTGCGCGGCGGCCTCCTCGTAGCCCGAGCTGCCGTTGATCTGCCCCGCGAAGTACAAGCCTTCGATGCCGCGCGCGCGCAGCGCCGCGTCGAGCGACAAGGGGTCTATGCAGTCGTACTCGATGGCGTAGCCGTAGCGCGTGACGCGGCAGTTCTCCAGGCCCGGTATCGTGCGCAGCATCTCCCGCTGCACGTCCGCGGGAAGCGAGGTGCTCATGCCCTGCACGTATTTCTCGTCGGTCGAAAGCCCTTCCGGCTCGATGAATATCTGGTGGCGCTCCTTGTCGGCGAAGCGCGTGATCTTGTCCTCGATGCTCGGGCAGTACCGCGTGCCCGTCGCGCGGATGAGGCCGGAGTACATGGCGCTCCTGTGCAGGTTCGCGCGGATGACGTCGTGGGTCGCCCCGTTGGTGTAGGTCAGATAGCAGGGGGTCTGCTCGCGGGTCAGGTCGCCCGTGAGGAAGGAAAAATGCGGCTGCGGCTCGTCCCCGGGCTGGAGCTCCATACTCGCATAGTCGAGGCTGCGCCCGGAAACGCGCGCGGGCGTGCCGGTCTTGAAGCGGCGAAGGTTGAAGCCGAGGTCCCTGAGCGACAGGGAAAGCTCCTCCGCGCGCATCAGCCCCGCGGGGCCGCTCTCCCACGCGCGGTCGCCTATGAGCACGCGGCTTTTCATATAGACGCCGGTCGCCACGACGACGGCGCGGCAGGGAATGCTCTCCCCCGCGCTGTTCAGTCCGCCCGAGAGGCGGATGCCGCGCACGCGGCCGTTTTGCGTTTCGATTCGGGCGCACTCGCCCTGAAGGAGCAACAGGTTCTCCTGCCCCTCGAGCGCGCGCTTCATGCGCTCGTGATAAAGGCGCTTGTCGATCTGCGCGCGCAGCGACTGCACGGCGGGGCCTTTGCCGGTGTTGAGCATGCGCACCTGTATGTACGCGTCGTCCGCCGCAAGCCCCATCTCGCCGCCGAGCGCGTCGATCTCGCGCACGAGGTGGCCCTTGGACGTGCCGCCGACGGACGGGTTGCACGCCATGAGCGCCACGGCGTCGAGGTTGAGCGCCAGGCACAGCGTCGAAAAGCCCATGCGCGCGCAGGCGAGCGCGGCCTCTACGCCCGCGTGGCCCGCGCCGAGTATGACGATGTCGAACCCGTTTCCCTTCATAGCCCTCCGTTCGCCCGGTCGATTATACCAAATGCGGAGGAATCTTGAAAGGGGATATTTCCCGTTCTGCGTTTTATTTCCCGGATTCGGCAGGAATTGCATGCGGGCAGGAGGCGGCGGGGACGCCCCTGCAACGGGCAAATCGAAACCGCGGCCGCTTAAAACGAAGGCTGTTCGAATAAATCCGGTTGTCGATCACCCTTGCCCCCGTATTGTTTCTTTACACGGAACCGGGGATTCTGTATAATTATGACCTGTAATCCGCGCTCCCCAAACCGAAAGAGGAGGCAAGTTTTTCCATGTGGTTTGCGCTCTCCCTGGCCGCACTGCTGTGCTGGAGCGGCTCCGATCTCTTTTCCAAAATAGGCTGCACCGACCGGAGTGACAAGTACAGTCACCTGAAGATGGTCGTCGCCGTGGGCGCCGTGATGGGTCTGCACGCGGCGTATGAGATGATCTTCGGCGGAACGGTCATGACGCTCGACGTGTTTCTGCGCTACCTGCCCGTGAGCGCGCTCTACATACTCTCGATGACGCTGGGCTACCTCGGCCTTCGCTACATCGAGCTGTCGATCAGTTCGCCCATCTGCAACACTTCGGGCGCGGTAGTCGTGGCGCTGTACCTCATCATGGGCGAAACCATAGAGGCCCCGCAGCTCGTCGCCGTGGGGCTCATCGGCGTGGGCGTATTGATGCTCGGCGTCGTGCAGATGACCGAGGACGAGGAGCTGCGCGGCCTCCGCCAGCAGGCGGGCAACTTCAAGTATTCAAAAAGCCTGCTTGCCCTGCTGATTCCCGTGGCGTACTGCCTGCTCGACGCGGCGGGCACCTTCGCGGACGGCCTCGTGCTCGAAACCCTCGACGAGAACGCCGCCAACACGGCCTACGAGCTGACGTTCCTGCTGTGTGCCGCCGCGAGCTTCGTTTACGTGAAGCTCGTCAAAAAGCAGAAGTTCTTCCCCAAGCAGGAAGCGCCCAAATACGTCGGCGCGCTGTTCGAAACGGGCGGCCAGTTCGCCTACGTGTTCGCCCTCGGCGCGAACGCCATGCTCGCGGCGCCGGTCATCTCGTGCTACTGCGCGCTCTCGGTCGTCTGGAGCCGTATATTCCTCAAGGAAAAGCTCGGCTGGAAGCACTATGTCTGCATCGCGGGCATCATCGCGGGCATCGCGATATTGGGGATTTACGACGCTTAGGCAATTGACAATTGATAATTGATAATTGACAATTATGTAAATAAGAATCGGCTTCCGCTTGAATGACGGAAGCCGGTTTTGTTTCGTTCTCCGGGCGGATAATATCCGCCCCTGCGATAAACGGGGGATTGAACGGATGAAAATTCATCCCGGATTTCCCGCCCGCAGGCGGCGTTCTTTAATTGTCAATTGTGCCATTGTCAATTACTAAAATCGTTTTACCCCTTCGCTCCACACCGCCCTCACGCAGCGCGCGTCGTCCGCGTAGATGAGCCGCTCGAGCCGCTCGAGCGAAGTGAGCTTTCGCGAGGGCGGCAGGGTTTCATCCGAAAGCACCGCCGCGTGGAGCATGTCGCCTTTGGCGAAGCCCGGCCCCGCGCCGAAGTATGCCGCGCCCGCGGAGGTCGCGAGATAAAACGCCTCGGACACGGCCAAAAACCGTTCCTCCTCGCGTTTGCCGGAGTAGTAATACCGCGTTTTCGAGGCGCGGATGGCCTCGCCCATCACGTGGAACATCGAGAGCTTCGCGCCGCCCGCGATATCCGAACCGAGCGCCACGCGGATGCCCTCGTCCAGCATCACACGAACCGGCGCCACGCCGGAATAGATGTTCGTGTTCGAGTCCGGGCAGTGGGCGACCCACACGCCCGCGTCCTTTATGGCGGCGCGCTCAGCTTCGTCGCTGTGGACGCAGTGCGCCATGATCGTCCCATCGCGCCAGAGGCCGCGCCTGGCGTAGCTGTCCCAGTAGCCTTCGCAGTCCGGGCAGAGCTTTTTCACAAGTTCAATTTCGATGTCGTTCTCCGAGAGGTGGCTCTGTATGGGAACATCGTACTCGTCCGCGATCTTCGCCAGGCCTTCGAGCAGCGCGTCCGAGCAGGAGGGCGTGAAGCGCGGCGTGAGTATGGGCGAAAGGTGCTTATATCTTCGCGCGCGGCACTCCTCGATGAAGCGTCGCGTTTCGGCGAGCGAACCCTCGGGCGTCTCGGTCAGCTCCGGCGCGGTGTTCCTGTCCATGTTGACCTTGCCGGCGAAGCCCGTGACGCCGACGCGCTCGAGTTCCTCCATGAGTATGTGCGCGCTCTCCCGGTGTATGCTCGCGTAGATGCAAACGCGCGTCGTGCCGAGGCGGATCAGGTTGTCCGCGAGCGCGCCGTAGACCTCGCGCGCGAAAACGGGGTCGGAAAAGAGCGCCTCGGTCTTGAACGTATAGGCGTTGAGCCACTCGATGAGGGGCAGATCCATGCCCATGCCGAGCATGGCGTACTGCGGCGCGTGCAGATGCAGGTCGGCGAACGAGGGTATGACGAGCTTGCCCGTGAAGTCGTATGCGCGCTCCGGCTCGCAGCCCTCGGGCAGCGCGGGAAAAATCCCCTCGATCGCGCCGTCTCGCAGGAGCAGGTATCCGTCCTCGAGGATTTCCGTTTTGCCCGGTTCGGGGGCGTGGATGATGGTGCCTTTGAGGGTTTCGAACATAAAGAAGGCTCCTTTTTATTCGATGGCGGGCGGTTAGAGGGCATGGGGACGGTTCTGTTTGTTCGAGGTTTCGGGTTATCCGGGGCAAACGAGCAGCCCATGGCCTGCGATTGCCCCAAACAAGCAGAACCGTCCCCGTCGGCGTTCCTTGATTGTCAATTGTCAATTGCCCAACTGTTCCCGCCTGTCCACGTCGACAAGCTCGCGCGGGTCGCCGATCTGGTGGAGCGTGAGGCGGTCCTCGTGGCGGCAGATCACGAGGCTGCCGCCCGCGTCCTCGGGCAGATCGCAAAGCTCGCCGAAGTACGCTTCGGGAAAGATCGCCGGATTGCCGCGGCGGGAGCCGTCGGCCATGAGCGCGATGCGATCGGGATCTGCGCGGAAAGCGTCGATGAGCTTCGCGACGCTCCCGCGCGTCAGGCGGGGCTGGTCGCAGACCATGAACATCGCGGCGTCCGCGCCGAGCCCCTTCGCGCGCGCAAGCCCGAGGCGGATGGTGAGGGACACGCCGTCCTCCGGCCTGTCGTTGAGGACGGTCTCGAAGCCGCGCTCCTCCGCCTCGGCGAGGATGTCCTCGCAGCCGGTCACGACGATGACGCGATCGAGCTTTTCCGCGGGGATCGCGTCCATCGCGCGCTCGTAGAGCGGCTTTCCCTCGTAGAGCGCGACGAGCTTGTTCGAGCCGAAGCGCTTGCCCGCGCCCGCGGCCATTAAGATGCATACGAGCTTCATCGGGTGTGTATGCAGCCCTTTCGGCAAATGTATTTCCCCATGCCGGGCTTTGCGAGGGCGAAGTTTTCGACCGCGTGCGCGCCGTTCACGAACACGTCGCGCGCGCGCCCCTCGATCTCAAAGCCCGCGTAAGGGGAGTTATCGCAAGCGTGCGCCGGATTCTCATCCGTTATGCAATACGAAGCCGCGGGGTCCCACACGGCGAGGTCGGCGGCATAGCCTTCGGCGACCTTTCCGCGGCCCTCCATGCCGAACAGGCGCGCGGGATTGTGGCTTAAAAGCTCCACCATGCGGGGCAGCGTGATCCTCCCCGCGCGCACGCCATAGGTGCAGAGCAGCTCGCCCCTGTGCTGCACGCCCGCGCTTCCGTTGGGCGTGAGGGAAAAATCATCCTTTCCGCGCGCCTTCTGCGCCATGGTAAACGAGCAATGGTCGGTGCCGATAAAATCGATATCGCCTTCGGCGAGCCCCCGCCAGAGCGCGTCGCAGTCCTCCTGTTTCCTGAGCGGCGGAGACATCACGAACTTCGCGCCGCCGGCCCCGCGGTACCGCTCGTCCGTGAGAAGAAGATACTGCGGGCACGTTTCGAGGTAGACCTCCTGCCCGCGGGAGCGGGCGCGCTGCGCCTCGAGAAGGCCCTCCTTCGTCGAGAGATGCACGACGTAGACCGGCGTCCCCGCAAGCTCGGCGATGCGCATGAGCCGGGCGACCGCCTCGGCCTCGACGGCGCTCGGCCGCGAGAGCGGGTGGCCTTCCGGCCCCGTGATGCCGCGCGCCCTGACCTCGCCGACCATGCGCAAGAGCACGTCCCAGTTTTCGCAGTGCGCGCCGAGCAGCGCGTTCTGTTTTGCGACGGCCTTGAGCGCCGCGTAGATGCTCCCGTCGTCCATGCGAAGCCCGTGGTAAACCATATACATTTTATAGGAGGTGACGCCGGCCGCGCTCATCGCGGGAAGCTCGGCCTCAGTCGCCTCGTCGAAGCGCGCGATCGCCATGTGGAAGCCGTAGTTGCACGAGCTTCCCCTCGCCTTCTGATGCCAGGTTTCGAGCGCCTGGGCGAGCGTGCCTCCCGGCTCCTGTGTGGCGAAGTCCAGCACCGTCGTCGTGCCGCCGAGCAGCGCCGCCTTCGAGCCGGTGATGAAATCGTCCGCGGTTTTCGTGAAGCCCAGGTCGAGGTCGAAATGCGTGTGCGTGTCGACGAAGCCGGGCAAAACAAAGCAGCCCCGCGCGTCCACGACCTTCGCGCCCTCCGCGGCCAGATCGGGGCCGACGCGCGCGACGCGCCCATCCTCGATCAGGACGTCCGCCCTCTGTTCCCCGTCGGAATTGACGACGGTTCCGTTTGCGATCAGCGTTTTCATAGGATTATGCTTCCCCGCTTTCCGCTTCGATTGTACCGCACGGGAAAACAATTGACAAGCGGGGACGCCGCTCCGTTCCCCTTCTGCCCGTCGCTCCATTTTTCGGATGTTCCCGCGCCCCGGGCATGATATAATAGCATCATACAAATTAAGGGAGGCGCCCATGAGGTTATTCATCGCCATCGAGCTGCCCAAGTCCTTCAAAGCGGAGGTTTCGCGCATACAGAAGGAGCTTAAAACTCTGAGCTGCGGCGGGCGCTTCGTGCCCGGTGACAATTTCCACATCACGCTGCACTTCATCGGCGAGAGCGAGGACCTCGCGGGCGCGGTCGCGGCCATGCGCGAGGCCGCGCGCGGCATACGCCCGTTCACGCTGCACCTTGGCAAATACGCGAGCTTTGAGAAGGGCGCCTCGCGCACCTCCATACTCGAGGTGAAGGGCGAGCTTTCGGAATTGAACGCGCTGCGCGAATCCCTCGAGAGCGCGCTCGCGGACAACGGCTTCTCCCGCGAGATGAAACGATTTTCCCCGCACATCACGCTCGGCCGCGCGGTCGGGCACGACGCGCTCGCGGACGCGGAGCTGAAGGCGCTCTCCCCGAACGCGTCCATGACGGTATTCGGCATCACGCTCTTTGAGAGCGTGCGGCGGGAAGGGCGCATGGTCTACCGCGCGCTGCACAAGGAGAGCTTCTGATGGGAGCCGACGTCACGCTCGTCGTCGGCCGCGCCGGCGCGGGCAAAAGCGCGTATCTGCACGGCTGCGCGGCAAAAATCGCGGCCGCGGGTGGGCGCGCCTACTACATCGTGCCCGAGCAGTTCACGTTTGAAACCGAGCGCGCGCTGTGCGCGAAGCTCGGGGGCCTCATCGACATACACGTCTGCTCCTTCACGACGCTCGCCGAAAGGGTCCTTCGGGAAACCGGCGAGCGGCGCGTGTTCCTCACCCGGCAGGGGCGAAGGATGGTCATACGCAAGTGCGCCGAGGATCTTGCCGACGCGCTCGTCGCCTTCGCGCGCGTGCGCGACCGTCCCGGCTTCAGCGAGGCGTGCGACGAATTCTTCACGCTGTGCAAGCGCTTCGACATCTACCCGGAGCAGCTCTCGCAGGCGGCGGAAAAGCTCCCCGAGGGCGCGCCGCTCCAGGAAAAGCTCACCGATCTCGCGCGCCTCTACGGCGCGTATCAGGAACACCTCGGAGCTCGCCGGATGGACGCGGAGGACGCGTTCTTCGCGCTCTGCGAGCGGCTCCCTCAATCGGGCGTGCGCGGGGCCGAGATCGTCATAGACGGGTTCGACCTGGTGAGCGAGCAGCTTTTCGACATCATCTCGGCGCTCATGGACGTTTGCTCGCACATGACCGTCGCGCTGCGCGCCGACCCCTATCCGCCCGGACGCGACGCGCGCGTGTTCGCCGCGGAGGAGCGCGTGCGCGAACGCATAGAGGCCATCGCCGCCGGCAAGAAGCGTTCGGTCGGCGTCGTGCGTCTGCCGCGCGGGGGCGCCGCGATCCCGGAATCGGAAACAAAGGCTCCCGCGCTTGCCCACCTCGAGCGCGAGGGCTTCGCCTATCCGTACGCGCCGTTTTCGGGATCTTCGGGCGGCGCGATCCGCCTGTTCGCGGGCACCGACGTGCGCGCGGAGGCCGAGGCCGCCGCCGACGCCGCGCTCGCCGCGGCGGACGCGGGCATGCGCTACCGCGACATGGCGATCATCGCGACCAACATGGAGCTTTACCTCGAGCCCGTGAGCCGCGCGCTGCGCGCGCGGGGCATCCCGTTTTTCACGGACGCGAAGCGGCCGCTCTCGGTCTACCCCGCGGCGCGGCTCATGAAGCTCATGGGCCCGCTCGCGGCGCTCCGGGCGGGGCTCTCCTCGCGCGACGCCGCGGGCAAGGCTGCGGCGCTCTACGAGTATATGGAAGCCCTCTCGCTTCGCGACCAGCTCGCGGCGCTCACATCGAAGCTGCGCGCCGAGGGAAGCTTCGAACTCATGGAGGAGCACGCGCAGGTATACAACATGCTGCTCGAGCTCATCAGCCAGCTCCACGCGATACTCGGCGGGGCGAAGATATCCAACGCGCGCTTCCTCGACATATTCGAGGAGGGGATTTCCTCCTACGAGGTCGGCGTCATCCCCACGAGCGCGGACCAGCTCCTTCTGGGCAGCCTCGGGCGCAGCCGCGCGCGGCCGCTCGAGGCGCTGTTCGTGCTGGGCGCGTCGCAGGGCATGTTCCCCGCCTCCGTCGCGGACGACGGGATGATCAGCGACGAGGAGATCGCCTCGCTCGCGTCCCTCGGCCTCGCGGAATTGCCCGACACGCGCCGGCGCGCCGACAAGGAGCTTTCGGATGTTTACGGCGCGGTGACCAAGCCGCGCAGGCTTTTGTATCTTTCCTATTCGCTCGACGGGGCGCAAAACGCGCCCTGCGCGCTCATCGACCGCGTGCGGGAGCTTTTTTCGGATGTCAGGCTCAATTCGGACATAGAGCCCGCGGCGCCCGGATCGCCCGAAACCGCCCTGCGCGCGCTCGCGGTGAAGCTGCGCGCGGGCGTCGACGCGGGGGAGCTTTCCGAGGACGCGGCGCGGCTTTACGCCGCCTTCGCCGCAAGGGACCCCGGCGAGGGCTGGGGAAAACGGCTTTTTGCGATCGAGCGGGCGCTGTTCCACAGCGTTTCGCCCGAGCCCTTCGGCAGGGAGCTCGCCTCGGCGCTCTACGGCGCGCCGCTCTACGGCAGCGCCTCGCGCGCGGAAACGTACCACGCCTGCCCGTTCCGCCATTTCGCGCGCTACGGGCTGCGCCTCGCGCCGCGCAGGGAATACCGCGAGCAGCCCGCCGACGAGGGCAATTTCTGCCACGACGCGCTGTGCGCCTTCACGCGGGCGCTCACGGAATCCGGCAAAGCGCCCGGCGCGATTTGCGAAGAGGAGGTCGACGCCATGCTCGCGCGCATCCTCCCCGAACTCGCGCAAACGCACAACAACGGCATCCTGCTCGACACGCCGCGCAACCGCGCGCTCCTCGCGCGACTGTGCCGCAGGATCTCCGCCACGGCCAAGGCCATCGTGCGCCAGCTCGCGGCGGGCGGCTTCCGGGTCGAGGGCAGCGAGGTCGAGTTCGGCCCCGGCAAGCCCTTCCCCGCGCTGACGCTCGAGCTTGCGGGCGGCGGAAGCTACATCCTCTCGGGCAGGATCGACCGCGTGGACGCATACGAGAGCCCGTCGGGCGAAACATACGTGCGCGTGGTCGATTACAAGCTCGGCTTCAAATCCCTTTCCTACGGGGAGATCGACGCGGGGCTCGCCTTGCAGCTCCCGCTCTACATCCGCGCCGTCACGGCGGCGGCAAAGGCCGAGCGCAGGGCCGCGGGCATGTATTACATGCGCGTGCGCGAGCCTTCGCTGCCCGAGCTCGACGCGGACGAATGGATGAAAAAGCTCAACGAGCAGTTCCGCATGGCGGGCATCTCCGTCAGGGACGCGGCGCTGCTCGAGGCGGGCGGCGCGGGCGTGGTCATACCGCGGGCGAACAGCATGTATACCGTCGGGGAGGAGCGCTTTTTCGAGGCGACATCACGCGCGCTCGCGCGCGCGAAGGACGCCGCCGCGGGCATACTCGAGGGCCGCGCCGATGCCGCGCCCGTCCGGCGAAGCGGCGGAGGCACCGCCTGCGCGTACTGCGACTTCCCGACCTTGTGCGCGTTCGACGCGCAGCTTCCCGGCTGCGCCTACCGGAGCGTTAAAAAAATGAAGGCGGACGCGTTCTTCAGCGGGGAGGGTGGCGATGGCAAGCTGGACGCCTGAACAGAAGCGCGCGATCGAAGCCGCGGGCGACATACTCGTGAGCGCGGGCGCGGGCAGCGGCAAGACCGCGGTGCTCACGGAGCGCATCGTGCGCCTCGTGCGCGAGGGGCTGGACATCAGGCGGCTGCTGTGCGTGACCTTCACCAACGCCGCCGCCAACGAGATGAAGAAGCGCATCGAACGCGGGCTTTACGAGGCGGCGCTGCGCGCGGGCGACGAGGCCGAGGCCGCGCGCCTCAACGAGGCCGCGCGCGAGAGCGCGAACGCCGCGATCTCGACGCTGCACTCCTTCTGCACGCAGGTTTTGCGCCGCCACTTCGGGGAGGCGGGGCTCGATCCGAACTTCCGCGTGGCCGACGAGAGCGAAACCGCGCTCATGCGCGAGCAGGTGTGGGATGAGCTGTGCAACGCGCGCCTCGAGCAAAACGGGGAGCCTTTCGCGCTGCTTCTCGAGGCGCTCGGCAGCGACGAGGCCGCGTTTGAGGCAGTAAACGAGCTGCACGACTTCCTGATTTCCCTGCCCGAGCCTTTTGCCTTCCTCGACGGGGTCGAGCTTCAGTACGATGTTACGGCGGACGAGCTCGAGGCCTCCCCGCACGCGGAGGCGCTCGTCGCGGCGACGCGCAGGCGCATACTCGCCAAGGTCGCCTCGCTCGCCCACATCCGCGACGCCGTCGCGGGGGCTTGCCCGGCTGCGGCGGCGTTCGTCGACGCGGAGCTGCTCTTCGCGCGCGCGGCCGCCATGCAAAAAACGCCCTCGGCGCTCGCCGCGGCGCTCAGGGAGAGCCCGCATGCCGGCGGCGGGCGCATCAGTTACCGCGGCTGCCCCGAGACGCTTATCGAGCCTTTGAAAAAAGCGCGGGCGAAGCTCAAGGAGGCTCTCGCCGGCGAGGCCAAGCTTTACGCGCGCGGCTTGGAGGCCGAAGCGCGGCTGATCGAAAGGCTGCGGCCGCTGATGTGCGAGCTTTGCGCGGCGACGCGGGATTTCATGGGGCGCTTCCTCGCCCTCAAGCGCGAGAAGTCCGTCATCGACTACGGGGATATGGAACAGCTTTCCCTGGCGCTGCTCCGAAGCGACGCCGTCGCCGCGGAGTACCGCCGCCGCTTCGCGCATGTGTTCATGGACGAGTACCAGGACTGCAACGCCGTGCAGGAGGAGATCATAAATCGCGTCTCGACGCCGGGATCTCTCTTTCTCGTGGGGGACGTGAAGCAGTCGATCTATCGCTTCCGCGCGGCGGAACCCGCGCTGTTTCTCGCGCGCTATCTCCGCTACGCGGACCCCGGCAAGGGCCTTCGCATCGACCTGAACGCGAACTTTCGAAGCTCCGCAGGCGTGATCGGCGCGGTAAACTCCGTATTCTCGCGCCTGATGCGCGCCGAGGTCGCGGAGCTCGATTACGACAAAAGCGCCGCGCTCGCGCACGCGCGCGACGAGCTCGGTCCGCCGGGCGCCTTCCCCGCGGCGGAGTTCGTGTTCGCGGATCTTCTTATGGATATCCCAGAGATGGAACTTCCGGAGGAGGACGCGCGGGAGCCGTTAATCGAGGAGGATGCCGCCCCCGGGGAGGACGCGGACGATGAGTCGCCCGAGCCGCGCGGCGTCGCCGAGGCGGAGGCGCTGCTCGCGGCCAAACGCATACGGGACATCATGGAACACGAGACGTTGTACGATCCGCGCGAGAAAGCCATGCGAAAGCCGCGCTATTCCGACTTCGTGGTTCTGCTTCGCAGCTACAAAAACGTCGCGGAAACCTGGCTTTCGGCGCTCAGCCTCGCGGGCGTGCCCGCCTACGGGGAGCTCGCGGGCGGCTTTTTCGACGCCGTCGAGGTGCGCGTGTTCCTCGAGCTGCTGCGCGTCATAGACAACCGGCGCCAGGATATCCCCATGGCCGCGGTGCTGCGCTCCCCCGTGGGCGGCTTTTCGACCGAGGAGATCATAGAGCTTCGCGCGCTTTACGGCAAAGGCGCATCCTCCGGGAACCCGTGGAGCTGCTGTGATTCCCTCGCCGCCGCGGCGCAAACGGACACGGAGCTCGGGCATAAGGCCAAGGTCTTCCTCGACCGGCTCGCGCGCTGGCAGGAGCTCGCCGCGCTCACGAGCGTGCAGTCGCTCATCGGAAAACTGCTGGACGACACGGATTACGCCCTCTTCTGCCGCGCCCTGCCGGGCGGGCGGCAGCGCGAGGCCAACCTCGACGCGCTCATCGACAAGGCGCGCGCGTTCGAGGCGACGGGCGCGAGCGGGCTCGGCGCGTTCCTCGCCTATGCGGACAGGCTGCGCGACAAGGGCGCGCCGGGCACGGCGCAGTCCGCCGGGGCGGACGTCGTGCGCGTGATGACCATACACGCGAGCAAGGGGCTGGAGTTCCCGTATGTGATGCTCGGCGGGCTTTCGCGCGGCTTCCACGCCGAGCGCAAAAAGCTCTTGCTCGACGCGCGGCTCGGCGCGGCGGCGCGCTTCACGCTCGGCGGCATACGGCAGGATTCGCTCTACGCGCGCGCCATACAGGCGCGGCGCGCGGCGCTCGCCGTCGCCGAGGAGATGCGCGTGCTCTACGTCGCCATGACCCGCGCGCGGGAAAAGCTCGTGCTGCTGTGCGCGACGCCGCGCGGGGACCGCCTCGTCGCCGCCGCCGCGGGGCCGCGGGAATCCGCCTGCGTCGCGCAGGAAGGGAGCTTCGCCGCGTGGCTTCTCGGGTGCATACTCCACGCAAGGGAGGGCAACGCGCTTCGCGCGCGCTACGGCCTGCCGGAATTGCCGGACGCGCCCGAGCTCGGCATCGCGCTTCGATGCGAAGCGTGCGACGCGGCGCCGCTCGCCGCCGGCCGCATGGGAGAAGCCGCCTTCGCGCGCGCGCTCGAGCGGGCGCGGCTGCTCTCGCCCGACGCTTCGCTGCTCCGCCGCGCGTACGCGTACTGCGCGGACACCGAGGTGCCCAGCAAGGTCAGCGTCACGGGGCTCGCAGGCCACGAGGCGAGGCTGACCGAAGCGCCGGACTTCCTGCTCGAGGCGCGCATGACGCCCGCGGATCGCGGCACGGCTTACCACGCGCTCATGCAGCGCATACCGCTGCGCGCGCACGACGAGCAAAGCGTCGGGGCGGAGCTCGGGCGCCTCGTCGAAACGGGCCATCTCTCCCGGTTGCAGGCGGACGCCGTCAGGCCCGCGGAGATCGCGGCCTTCTTCGCCTCGGACATCGGCCGCCGCCTCGTCGCGGCCCAAACCGTGCGGCGTGAAATGGAGTTCAACATCAACATGAGCGCGCGCTCCCTCGGCCTCGCGGATAACGACTCCCCCGTCGTGGTTCAGGGCGTCATCGACTGCTGCTTTATGGAAAACGGCCGCTGGGTGCTGCTCGATTATAAGACCGACTTCGTGCCGCCCGGCGTCCGCGCAAACGAAGCCGCGCTCAAACACGCGCGGCAGGTCAGCCTCTACGCCGAGGCGCTCGCGCGGCTCACGGGCATCCCCGTCGCCGGGAGGATGATCTTCTTCTTCGCGCTGGGCGAGGCCGCGGCCGTTCCGGAGGACGCGCCATGAGCCGGGCGACGCTGCTTGAGATTGTGAGGGATACCGCGCAAGCGCTGCGGGACCTTTCCCCCGACGAAGCGCAGACCGAGGCGCGCCTGCTCGTCGCAGCCGCGGCGGGCCTGCCGCCGCGGGATGTGTTCCGCTTCAGCCGGACGGAATTGAGCGCGCCGCAGGAGGCTTCGCTCCGCTCGCTCCTTTCCGAACGGCTTACGGGCAAGCCGCTGCAATACATATTAGGAGAATGGGAATTCATGGGACTCCCCTTTAAGACCGACGCGCGCGCGCTGATCCCCAGGCAGGATACGGAAACGCTGTGCGAAGCCTGCCTCGCGCTCATCCGCGGGCGCGGAT
This sequence comes from Firmicutes bacterium ADurb.Bin248, assembly GCA_002069725.1. GTDB lineage: Bacteria > Bacillota > Clostridia > Christensenellales > CAG-138 > Phil1. The sequence goes on from MWBW01000011.1 coordinate 28,718, forward strand.
ACAAAAGCTGCCTCGATCTGTGCTGCGGCTCGGGCTGCGTCGGCATATCGCTCGCCAGGCTCTCGGGAATCCGCGTCGCGCTCGCGGACGTGGACGAGGCCGCGCTTTCCCTCGCGCGCGAAAACGCCGCAATCAACAACGTCTCCGCCGCGTTTATGAAAAGCGACCTTCTCGAAAACGTGCGCGGGCGCTATGACCTCGTCGCCTGCAACCCGCCCTATCTTTCCGACGCGGACATGCGCAGCCTCCAGCGCGAGGTGGCGTTCGAGCCGCGGGGGGCGCTCTACGGCGGCGCGGACGGGCTCGATTTCTACCGCGCGCTCGCGCAAAGCGCGATGGAATTTATTAATCCCGGCGGCGCGCTCGTCATGGAGGTCGGCTTCGGCCAGGCCGAGGCCGTCTCCCGGCTGTTCCCGAAAACCGAGCGCACGCGCGACCTCAACGGCATAGAGAGGGTGGTGACGGCGTACCGATGAAGCGCGCGTTTTCTTTCGCCCTCGCCCTCGCGCTCGCGCTGGGCTGCTGCGCGTGCCGGACAAAGCCGGCGGTGACGCCGTTTTACGAGATCACGGCCGCGCCCACGGACGCGCCGGCCACCGCGCCGCGCTTTACCCCGACGCCCTCGCCGGAGCCGACCGAAGCCCCTTCCCCCACACCCGGGGCGCAAAGCGCGACGCTCGGCTTCGTGGGCGACATCATGGCCATGTCCTTGCAGATCGCGCGGGCGCAAACGGATACCGGCTACGACTTTTCCGCGAGCTTCGCGCCCATGCTGGACGTGTTCGCCAGCGTGGATTTCCTCTGCGGCAACTTCGAGTGCACGCTCGCGGGCGAGGAAGCCGGCTGGTCGCAGCCCAAGCAGACCGCGCCGCCCGCCACGGAAACCAACCCGACGCCCAAAGCGCCGCTGCAGAAGTTCAACGCGCCGGACGCGCTCGCGGCGGACCTTCGCGCAGCGGGCTTCGACCTGCTCGCCACCGCCAACAACCACTGCATGGATAAGGGGATAAAAGGCCTGTACCGCACGGCGCGGGTCATCCGCGAGGCCGGAATGCTGCAGGTGGGCACGTATCTCGACGCGGCGGACGCGGCAGTCCCCCGCGTGGCGGAAATCAACGGCATCAAGGTCGGCTTCGTCGCGGCGACGGCGTTGATCAACTCCGGCGTGCCCGCGCTCACGAGCGAGGAGCGCCAATACGCCGTCGCGCGGCTCAGCGACATGGAGCGGATCGCGGCTTCGATCGCGGCCTGCCGCGAGGCGGGGGCCGAGTTCGTCGTCGCGCTCGCGCACTGGGGCGTGGAGCACAGCGGGACGCAGACCAGGGCGCAGGAGAAGCTCGCGGACGCGCTGATCGAAGCCGGGGCGGACGCCGTCGTGGGGGCGCATCCGCACGTCGCCGAGCCCATAGAATGGCGCGAGGCCGAGCGGGACGGGAGGACCGTCCGCGTGCCCGTGGCGTACTCGCTGGGCAATTTCATCTCCAACATGGCGCAGAAAAACGTATCCTACGGCGTGTTCCTGAGGCTCGCGCTCGAGAAGTCCGCCTCGGGCGAGGTGACGTGCGCCGCGCTTGCGTATCTGCCGCTGATGTGTTATCGTGACGGGGTGCACAGGGTCGCCCCCTGCTTCGCGGACGACGCGGGCGAGGCCGCGCGGGCCTTCGCGCACGTATCGGAGGTCTGCTCCGGTGAAAACATCGCGCTCATCGCGCGGGGAGAGTTGATCCATGCTCGAGAAGCTGCAATTGATCAAGGCGCGCAGTGAGGAACTGACGCGGCTGATGTCCGACGGCGCCGTCATCGCGGACCAGCAGAAGTTCCGGGAGCTCGCGCGCGAGCACGCGGGAATATCGGACATCGTCGAAGCTTACGACGAATATATCTCGACGCGCGAGGCCGCGGCGGACTGCCGGCGGATGCTCGCGGAGGCGGACGAGCCCGGCATGCGGGAGCTCGTCCGCGAGGAGCTTTCCTCCCTTTCCAGCAAAGAGAAGGAGCTCGAGGACAGGCTTCGGCTCATGCTGCTGCCCAGGGACCCCAACGACGAGCGCGACGTGATGATCGAGATCCGCGCGGGCACGGGCGGCGAGGAGGCGGCGCTTTTCGGCGCGGACCTTCTGCGCATGTACCAGCGCTACGCCGAGCGGCATGGTTTTAAAAGCGAGCTCATGTACGAGAGCTACACCGAAATGGGCGGCGTGAAGGAGGTCGTGCTCAGCCTCGCCGGACGCGGCGCGTACTCGCGCATGAAGTACGAGAGCGGCGTGCACCGCGTGCAGCGCGTGCCGGAGACCGAGTCGCAGGGACGCATCCACACGAGCGCGGCGACCGTGGCGGTGCTGCCCGAGGCCGAGGACATCGACGTCGCCATAGACCCCGGCGACCTTCTCATAGACACCTATCGAAGCGGCGGCGCGGGCGGCCAGCACGTCAACAAGACCGAGAGCGCCATCCGCATCACGCACGTGCCCACGGGCCTGACCGTCCAGTGCCAGGACGAGCGCAGCCAGCACAAAAACCGCGAAAAGGCGATGCGCGTCTTAAAAAGCCGCCTGCTCGAGCTCTACAGCGCCCGGGCCGCGGAGGCCGAGGCGGGCGCGCGGCGCGCGCAGGTCGGCAGCGGGGACCGCAGCGAACGCATCCGCACCTACAACTTCCCGCAGGGCCGCGTGAGCGACCACCGCGTGGGCGTGACGCTGTATAAGCTCGAGGCATTCATGGACGGCGATATGGACGAGATTATAGACGCGCTGAGTTTGGCGGAACAAGCCGCCAAACTGGCTAATAGCTAACAGTGAATAGTGAATAGCTATTGGGAACGGATGGGATATGGAGCGTGAGAGCGAATTAACGAGGCAGTCCGTCGAGTTGGCCGTTCAGGCGGTCGGGTTTTACAAATGGCTCGTGGACGAAAAGAACAAAGAAATGACCATTGCTATTCGCTATCGGTGAAATAGTTATTCACTATTAATTGTTCGCTATTAGCTGCCTCCGGGCGCTGATAGCGCCCGGAGGCACATGACCCAATACGCCAACGCCACAACCCAGAAGGAAAACGGAACCGTGCTCGGCGGAAAACTCATCCGCGAGGGCGGGCTCGTCGCGTTCCCGACGGAAACGGTATACGGCCTTGGCGCGAACGGGCTCGACGGCGAGGCGGTGCGGCGCATATTCGAAGCGAAAGGGCGGCCGGGCGACAATCCGCTGATCCTCCACGTCGCCAAAAAGAACTATGTGAAGCGGCTCTGGGCGCACGTCCCCGAGAGCGCGCGCGTGCTCATGGATACGTTCTGGCCGGGGCCGCTGACGATCGTGTTCAACAAAAGCTCGCTCGTGCCCGACGAGGTCACGGCGGGGCTGCCGACCGTGGCCATACGCATGCCGGATCATAAAACCGCGCTCGCGCTCATCCGCGAGGCGGGCGTGCCCATCGCGGCGCCCAGCGCCAACACCTCCGGGAGGCCCAGCCCCACGAGCGCGCAGCACGTGCGCGAGGATATGGACGGCAAAATAGACCTCATCATAGACGGCGGACCCTGCCGCTACGGCCTCGAGTCCACGGTGCTGACGCTCGCGGGCGAGCCGACGATACTCCGGCCCGGCGCCGTCACCAGGGAAATGCTCGAGGCGGCCTGGGGCGCGATCCGGCTCGCGCCCTCGATACTCGCCCCGATGAAGGCAGGCGAAACCGCGGCCTCCCCCGGCATGAAATACCGCCATTACGCGCCGGAATGCGAGGTGCTCGTGGCCAGGGGCGACCCGCGCGCGGCTTCCGGCAAAATCTGCCGCGCGTACGACAGGCGCGTCCTGTCGGGCGAAAACGCGGTCATTTTCGCGACAACGCAAACACAGCCCTTTTACCGCGACCGCCGCTGTGTTATAATAGGCGACAGGGCCGAGCCCGCGACGCTGTGCGCGAACCTGTTCGCGCGGCTCCGCGAGTATTCGGACGCGGCGGACGTCGTGTTCGCCGAGGCGCTGCCCGAGGAGGGCATGGGCCTCGCGTACATGAACCGGCTGCTGCGCGCGGCGGGCTTCCGCACGATCGATTGAGGAGGACGTCATGAAAATCGCCATAGGCTGCGACCACGGCGGCTATGCCCTGAAAAAAGAGCTGCTGTCCTATCTCGCATCCCTCGGGCACGAGGCCGCGGATTTCGGCTGCGCGGATGAAGCGAGCGTGGATTATCCCGACATCGCTTTCCCCGTGGCGGAGGCGGTCGCGCGCGGAGAATATGAGCGCGGCATTTTGATCTGCGGCACGGGCGTGGGCGTATCCATCAGCGCCAACAAGGTCCGCGGCGCGCGCTGCGCGCTCTGCGGCGAGGAAACCACGGCGAGGCTCACGCGCGCCCACAACGACGCGAACCTGCTCGCGCTGGGCGGGCGCATCATCGGCGCGGAGGCCGCCAAGGGGATCGTCGCGGCGTTCCTCTCGACCGACTTTTCCGGCGACGACCGGCACGCGAGGCGCATCGGCAAAATAGGCGGATATGAGGCGTAAGCCTCTTTATTTTTGCGCATATTCAAACGGCGAAAGGAGATCATACATGGGCAACGTCAACGTCATCAGCCATCCCCTCGTGCAGCACAAGCTTTCTTTCCTTCGGGACAAGCATACCGGTTCGAAGGAGTTCCGCGAACTGGTCGAGGAGCTCGCCATGCTCCTGACCTACGAGGCCACGCGCGACCTTCCCCTCGCGGAAACGCAGGTGGAAACGCCCATCTGCACGGCGACCACCAAGGTGCTCGCGGGCAAGAAGCTGGGCATCGTCCCGATCCTCCGGGCGGGCCTTGGCATGGTGGACGGAATGCTCAACCTCATCCCCGCCGCGAAGGTCGGCCACATCGGCCTCTACCGCGATCCCGAGACGCTTTCCCCCGTGGATTATTACTGCAAGCTCCCGCCCGACGTGCAGGAGCGCGACATCATCATCGTCGATCCCATGCTCGCGACGGGCGGCTCGGCCGTGGAGGCCATCACCATCGTCAAGAGCGCGGGCTGCAAGAGCATCCGGCTCGTGAATCTCATCGCCGCGCCGGAGGGCATCGAAGCCGTGCACAAGGCGCATCCGGACGTGGACATCTACATCGCCGCCGTGGACGAGCGGCTCAACTCCCACGGCTACATCGTGCCCGGCCTCGGCGACGCGGGAGACCGGCTTTTCGGGACGAAATAAATCGACTAACAGCTAATGGTGAATCGTGAACAACGATTCGGGCTTGAACGGCTTTCGCTTTAAGTGCGAAGGCCGTTTTCGTCCGTTGTCGGGGCGGATGTCATCCGCCCGCGAAAGACGCGGATGGAGCGCATTCGACAGCAAAGCGGATATTTCCCGGGAAAAGGGTGAAGCGGTGAGGCGCTCGGACGTCCGCCCCGCGTTTTTGCGCAAGAATTGTTAAGACAAACGGCCGGAATTCTGCTATCCTCGAACTGCGGATACAAACGGAGCAAAGGAGGGCGCGTTATGGCGGATTTCGCGAAGATCAGGGAGGCGCTGCTGTATATCGACGCGCATCTCGACGAGCCGATGAGCGTCGAGTCCATCGCCGGGCGATATCATTTTTCGCCCTGGTATTTCCACCGCATGTTCCTCGCGATCGTCGGCAAGACCATCGCGGCGCACATCCGCGACAGAAGGCTGCTTCGCGCGTGCGCGCAGCTGGCTTCCGGCGAAAAGACCGCGCTCGACATCGCGCTTTCCTGCGGCTTCAACTCGGCGCAGTCCTTCTCGCGCGCGTTTCAGGCGGCCTTTGGCCTGACGCCGCGCGAATACCGCAGGCAGGGGCTGCTGCCCGTCGCGGCGACGGCGGACGAAATGATCATGAAATTCACAAACCGATTGAAAGGGGGCATCGTTGTGAACCCGAAAATCATCAAACGCGAAGCGTTGCTCATCGCGGGCGTGCGCGGGGACGGCGCGAAAACCGGCGAGGTCTGGCAGAGCTTCATGGCGCTTTCGGAAGAAAAGCCGCTCGCGAACAAGCGATCCGACAACGGGTACGAGGTGCGCCTCTACGAGGGCGGCAAATGCGAAGTGCACGTGGGCCTCGCCGTGGCGGACGGAAACGCAGACCCGGCCTATTCGCTCATGCGGCTGCCCGCGTCGAAGTACGCCTCGTTCGACGTGTATGTGGCCAGCGGCTACGACAGCGAGAACAGCGCCATGGACGAATGGCTCGCGGACAACGACGAAGGCTATGCCGAGCGCCTGCTCGGGGAAGCGCACTACTGCGTGGAGTATTACGACGAGCGCTTCAACGGCAGCGAGGCGGGCTCCATCGTCGAGATCTGGGTGCCGGTCGAGAAGAAGAATTGATCTGCAGCCCGATCCATAAGCCGTCCTCATCAATTAGACAAATGCAGCAGGGGCCTTCTTCCGGCCCCTGCCGCTTTTATTGCGCTTGCGTTATCATTGGTCCCTTCGCTTCATTTCCGCTTCCCAAAGTATTTTGCCTTTTTCCTGAGACTTGCGCTTTGCTTCTTCCCGCTGGCGGCTGGGGATGCACACATCCATTTGTCGCTTATTGTCGAAATACCAATGCGGATCGAGCCGGGCGCAGTTTTCCGGCTCCCGCAACGCGCGGTCATGCTATAATAAGCAGACGAACCGAAAGGACGGATTCCATGCTCAAATTAAAAAACCTGTTTGAAAACTTCGACCTCGCCAAAGAGGCGCTTTCCCATTGGGCGCACGACGCGGAAGGGCTTGAGGAAATGCTCGCGCAGTTCCGCGTTTCCTCGAACGCGATCTATCCGTTCCGGCGCGGCGGGGAGGTGTGCTTCCTTCGCCTCGCGCCCGTCGAGGAGAAGCGCGAGGGGAACATCCGCGGGGAACTGGAGTTCCTCTCCTACCTGAACGCGAACGGCTACGCGGCGGCGGAGCCGATCCCCGCGGATTCGGGCGACACTCTGCTCCGTCTCGACACGCGCTGGGGCGAAACCTTCGCCTGCGCGTTCAAAAAAGCGCCGGGTACGCGCGTGGACCGGACGGATATGTCCCCCGCGGTTATGCGCGCCTGCGGCAGGGCTCTGGGAAAACTGCACGCGCTCTCGCGCGCGTATCGGCCGCAAACACGCATGTGGAGCTGTTTCGACGCGCTCGACTGGGTTCAGGCGCGGCTTGAGGCCGCGTCCGCGCCGCAGCGTGTGTTCGCCGCGCTTGCAGAGCTTCGCGATCGGCTCGCGTCCATCCCGAAAACCGCGGAGAACTTCGGCCTCGTGCACTACGACTTCGAGCCGGACAACGTATTCTACGACGCGGGAACGGATTCCTGCGCCGCCATCGATTTCGAGGACGCCATGTATCATTTCTATGCGCTCGACATCGCCAAAACGCTCGCCGCCCTCGAGGAGGACGCGCCGCAGGGACGCTTCGAGGAAGCGCGCGAAGCCATGCTCGAAGGCTACCGCGAAGAAGCGCCCTATACGAAAGAGGCGGAAGCGCTGCTGCCGCTCATGCGGCGCTACCAGGCGGTGTTCGCCTACGCGCGCGTGGTTTATTGTATGGCGGAGCGCCCGGCAATCGAGCCGGACTGGATGAAGGAGCTGTGCAAAAAGCTCGAAGCGTTCCGGGAGGAGCTTGAATTATCGATAATCGGGGAGTGCCGGTAATTTAACCAATATATAATGACGGATGATGAATAACCGTCGGATACGGCGGGGACGGCATGTCAATTTCGGGCGGCCGCGAGGGCCGTCCTTACGTGTCAATCACCGCTCAGTTCGAAGATGTTGGCGAAGCGGATGCCGTCCGCATAAATGCCGCTCCACTCCGGCACGCGCGCCCTGCGCACGAGCCTCGCGCCGAGCTTTTCGCACACGCGGCGGGAAGCCGCGTTCTCCACATTGTTGGTGATGATAAGCTTTTTCATGCCGTGCAGCCGGGCGACGGACACAAGCAGACGACAGGCCGCGCCGGCGTAGCCGCGGCCGCGGTATTTTTCGTCGATGCCGTAGCCGATGTGCCCGCAGTAATACAGCGCGTCCGTGTAGCCGACGCGAAGGTTCACCGTGCCGATCTTCTCGCTGCCGCGGCATACGGCGAACTCATAGGAGGGCACGTACTTCTTTTCGGGTTCGGCGGGCAGCTTCTTTTCGCACACGAGGCGGATCTCCCCGTCGTCCAGAAGGGGCATGTCGGGGAAGCCGTCGAACGCGCAGGGCAGCGCGTTGTACGCGTCCATTTCCTGGCGTATCCGCCACTCGCTTTCAAGCATGGCGTAGCGCAGCTCGTCGCCGTAGGGCGCGTCCGAAAGCTTGTTCGGGACGCGCGCCTCGAGGAAAAGTCCTTCGCGGCGCATGCCGAGTTTTTCCATCAGGCCGAAGGACGCTTGGTTCTGCGCGTCGCATATGGCAAAAACGCGGTGCAGCCCGAGCCCGTCGAACGCGAGCGCGAGAAGCGCGCGGCCAAGCTCCGTGCCGAAGCCCTGCCGCCAGCAGTCGCGGCGCAGCATCCAGCCGATCTCCCCCTCATTTCCCGAGGGCACGAGCGACAGCTCGCAGCCGCCGACAACCTCGCCGGTGTCCTTTCGCGTCACCGCGAACCCATACTGCCTGAGCGGCTCCTCGCTCCACGCGGCGATCGACCTGTCGATGAACGCGCGCGTCTCCTGCTCGCTGTTGGGCCCGAACGGCATATATATCGTGTTCTCCACCGTGCTCGCGTAGGCGTGAACCGCGGCGAAATCCTCCCGGCGAAACGCGCGCAGCACAAGGCGCTCCGTAACAAGCTGTTTCATTATTTCCCCTCCCCCGATCCCCGCCCGCAGGCGGCGCTCCATGATCGTCAAGCGCCCATTGCCAATTATTCCGCGTACTTCTAGCGGTTCAGAAGCTTCGCCACGAGCGTCCTGTGCACGCGCATCGCGCCCTTCGGGCAGAACTCCTGGCAGCAGAAGCAGCGGATGCACTTGCCGCGGTCGATCACGGGGAGCTTCTTTTTCATTTCGATGGCATCCGCAGGGCAGAGTCTGGCGCATTCCGCGCAACCGACGCACAGGTCCTTGACGGCCACGGGCCGACGCTTCATGAGCATGCGCATGAACGAGAGGGAGACCCCGCGCGCGTTCTTGACCGCGGCGATCTCGAGCCGCGGCATGCGCTCGCAGTCGGGTATCGCGAAAGCGGCGGGATCGCCGTAGAGCGCGAGCTTTGAGAGATCCGGCTCGACGAGGCCGCGCGCGGCGGCGCGCTCGACGGTGGGGATCTCGAGCGGCTCTATGCCCATCATGGCGCAGGCGACGATGTCCGCGTCGTGCGGGGAGAGCGCGGCGACGATGGCGTTCGCCTTCCTCGGCCTGCCCGAGGTCGGCCCGTTTCCGTCCATGGCGACGACGGCGTCGATGATGGAGAGCCGCGGTTTCGTATACTCGCAAAGATCGACGAGCATGTCGGCGAACTCCGCGTGGTTGGCGTGCAGGTAATGGTATTCGAGCTTGATCGTACCGGGCACGGTGCCGTAGAGGTTCTTGACCGCGCCGGTCAGCCCCATCATACCGTGTGTCTTGAGCTTGGCGAAGTCGATGACGGCGTCCGCGTCCCGAAGCCAGGCCGTGCGCGTGAAGCGGCGCGCAACCTTCGCCTCCGGGAAGACGGCCTCGTACTGGCCGCAGTCGAGGTTGAGCTTCGCGCCGGTCTCGCGTATGGCAAGATAGCCCGTCTGCGCGTAGGTACGCTCGAGCGAGGCGGTGCTGAACAGGCCCGCCGGGCTGTCCCCCACGGTGACGTCCGCGCCTCTTTCGACGAGCATGCGGCACAGGGCCGATACGGCAGCAGGGTCCGTGCAGACCGCGAACTCCGGCGCCTTGGGCGCGGCGAGGTTGGCTTTAACGGCGATCTTCATACCCGGCCTGACCCACGCGAGCCCGCCGATGGCCCCGAGCGCCTCTTTGAGGGCGGCGTCCAGCGCCGCGGCGGAATAACCCGCGCAGCGGACGACGGCCGAAGTATACGCGCTCACAGCGTTTCCCGCGCGGCTTTTTTCATGCGCAGCTCCTTTACGAGGATGCGCTTGCGCATCCTGATGTTCTTTGGCGTGACCTCGACGAGCTCGTCGTCCGCGATGAACTCGAGGCACTGTTCAAGCGAGAGTATCGTCGGCGGCGTGAGGCGCAGCGCCTCGTCCGAGCCCGCGGCGCGCATGTTGGTGACGTGCTTCTTCTTGCAGACGTTGACCACGATGTCGTCCCCGCGCGAGCATTCGCCCGCGATTTCGCCCTCGTAGACGGGCACGCCGGGGCCGATGAAGAGCCTGCCGCGCTCCTGCGTGTTGTAGAGGCCGTAGCTCGTGGTCTCCCCGGTCTCGCTGCACACGAGAGAACCGTGCTCGCGTTCGTCGATATCGCCCTTGTAGCGCTCGTAGCCGTGGAAGATGTGGCTCATGACGCCGTTGCCGCGCGTGTCCGTGAGGAGCTCGCTGCGATAGCCCATGAGCCCGCGCGCGGGGATGTTGAACATCAGCCGCACGCTTCCCTCGGTTTCCGCGTGCATGTCGACCATTTCGGCCTTGCGGGAGCCGATCTTCTCCATGACGGCGCCCACGTATTCCGCGGGCACGTCGACGGTCAGTTCCTCGATGGGTTCGAGCAGTTCCCCGTCCTCGCCGCGGCGGAAGATGACCCTCGGGCGCGACACCGCGAATTCGTAGCCCTGCCTGCGCATCTGCTCGATGAGGATAGACAGGTGCAATTCCCCGCGGCCGGATACCTTGAAGGTATCGGTCGAGTCGGTTTCGTCCACGCGCATGGAAACGTTGGTTTCGACTTCCTTGAAAAGGCGCTCGCGCAGGTTTCGGGAGGTTACATATTTGCCCTCGCGCCCGGCGAAGGGCGAGTCGTTGACGATGAAGTTCATCGACACGGTCGGCTCGTCGATGTGCACGAAGGGCATGGGCTCGATGCGCTCCGGATCGCAGGCGGTCTCCCCTATGGCAAGCCCCGTCACGCCCGCGACGGCCACGATATCCCCCGCGTACGCCTCGTCCACCTCGACGCGGCGCAAGCCTTCGAAGCGGTAGAGCCGCGTGAGCTTCACGGTGCGGTCGTTGTTGTCCTGCCCGCCGCAGAGAGTGACCATCTGGCCGCACCTGGCGGTTCCGCGCTCGATGCGGCCTATGCCGATGCGCCCGACGTATTCGTCGTAATCGATCGTGGAAAAAAGGATCTGCAGCGGCGCGTCCCTGTCGCACGGGGGCGCGGGGATCGCGCCGACGATGGTGTCGAACAGCGCGCTCATGTCCTGCCCGAGCGCGTCCGGCGCCGTGCCGGAGACGCCGTCCTTGGCTGAGGCGTACACCACGGGAAAGTCGAGCTGCTCGCTCGACGCGCCGAGCTCGATGAAAAGCTCGAGCGTCTCATCCACGACCTCCATGGGCCGCGCCCCGGGACGGTCCACCTTGTTGACGACCACGACCGGGATTTTCCTCAGTTCGAGCGCCTTTCTGAGCACGAAGCGCGTCTGCGGCATGCAGCCCTCGAACGCGTCCACGAGCAGCAGCACGCCGTCCACCATCTGCAATATGCGCTCGACCTCGCCGCCGAAGTCCGCGTGGCCCGGCGTGTCTATGATGTTGATGCGGTATCCTTTATAGGATACGGCGGTGTTTTTCGACAGTATCGTGATGCCGCGCTCGCGCTCGAGATCGTTCGAGTCGAGCACGCGCTCCTGCACGACCTCGTTGGCGCGGAACACGCCGCTCTGGCGGAGCAGACAGTCCACGAGCGTGGTCTTGCCGTGGTCGACATGCGCGATGATGGCGATGTTGCGGGTTCGTTCGTTCATATATGCCTTGTTCCCTCTCCTTCGTAACCGAAATATTATACTCTGATTTATTCGCGCTGGCAAGGTTCGCATGGGCGCGTTGACAGGGGCGTTGTACGGGCGCCAGGCACAGGCGCTCTGTCGGGAAGCCGAAGCTCAAATGCCCGCCGGGGCTTGTCGATCAAGGGGTATGGTACCTCGCTGCAACCGACATATCATACCCTCGTCTCGCTTGGCTGTTGATCAGGGCGCGATTTCGTACGGTTACAGGATCTTTTCCCCTATTTTATAGCCGTTTCCGCCGTATACCTCGCCGGAGAACGAGTAGCCCAGTTTGCGCCAAAAGTCAGGGACAGGCGTGGTCAGATAGGCTTGTAACGCACCGCTGCGATGCATGGCCTGCTCTACAACCGCCACAAGTTGCCGGGCCATTGCGCGCTTGCGATATGCTGGCGCGACATACAGTTCCCGTATAAATCCCCAGCCTTCGCGCTTGTTCCAGTCGCTTTCGGAAGAATCAATCTGCGCGATGACAAATCCCGCGTACTCGTTATCGGTGCGGCCGAGGAACGCCCAGAATCTTGGCGTGGCAACGCTGTCGGCGATGAGTTTCACGATCTTCGGCACATACGGCGTCATATCGCCCGCGCCGATCTCGGGGAAATACGCGCTCATTAACCGCGTCAGTTGTGCGCACTGCTTTGCTACTGTGGGATCGAAACGCTCAATTGTGATATGCATCGAATACGCTCCTTTGTTTATTCGCACACAAAAGCGCCGCCGGCCATCGGCCGGCGGCGTAATCCCAAAACGTTTCAATAGTCCGATGAAACGGTGAGCATAGCAACGCTTGGCACGATCGGCCGCTGTAATATCGTCATATCGCTCACCTCGATTCTTCGGCTTAATTTATATACGGGTATATTATAGCTTATTTTTATCGCGCTGTTAAGCAAAATTCTTATAAATGGGCAGCAGCGCGTCGCGTTGACAATACGCCGCGGCAATGATACGATAAGCGCGAACGGAATACCGCCCGCTGGGGGAGCCGACGCAATCGCGATCGCGCTGAGAGATACCCTTGGAACCTGTCCGGGTAATGCCGACGAAGGGAAGCGGAGGACAAATACAAGCGGACGCACGGAATACCGGCTTTCGAATGTCCCCGCAGACGCGCGGGGATTTTTGTTCGGAAGGGAGATTTATATGAAATTCGTGCTGTTCGAAAAGCTCGCGGAGCTGACGCCTGCGGAATGGGCCATGCTCGCGGCCGCGCTTCTGCTCGCCGCCGCGCTCGCGTATGTTCTCGTCCGCCTCGCCAGAAAGCGCCGCGAGGAAACGCCCGGCCGCCGCATACCCGCGCGCGTGCTCGCGCAGGGCGCGCTGTGCCTCGCCATCGCGTTCGTATTGAGCTATTTTAAGCCCTTAAAGTCCCTCTACATGCTGCTGGGCCTAGGGACCCTGGGCGGCTCCGTCACGCTGTGCTCCATGCTGCCCGTGGTGCTCTTCGGCTACCTGTACGGCCCGGCCTACGGCTTCACCGCGGCGTTCGCCTACAGCCTTTTACAGATCGCGCAGGGCCCGTACGTCGTGCATCCGGTTCAGTTCGCGCTCGACTACCTGTTCGCCTTCACGGCGCTGGGGCTCGGCTCGCTGTTTCCAAAGAATTTGCCGCTCGGCATGGCGGTTTCCGGACTCGCGCGCGTGGCGTGCAGCGTGATTTCCGGCGTGGTGTTCTTCGCCGAATACGCGGCGGAAGCGGGCTATCAAAGCGCGCTTTGGTATTCCCTCGCCTACAACGGCTCGACCGTCGGCGTGGAAACCGCGCTGTGCGTGCTCGTCGCGCTGCTGCCGCCGGTAAAGCGGGCGATCGGGCAGATCAAAAGGACGTAACCCGTAGCGGAGAAAGCCGGCATGGACCGGCTTTTTTCGTATTTGGACATAGAAAATTCACTCGCCAGAGCGCGCTTTGAGCGATATAATCTATGCTATGAGGAAAGAGACCGCGCACATCCCCGAGGAGGCGCTGCGCCTGGAGCGGGAGGAGCGGCACCGCAAGGGGCTGCGCCGCACGCTGCTTTTCGCGCTCGCGCTGCTCGCCGCGGGCGGAATCGCCTTCGCATACGTCGCGCGCGGCGCGGCCTTCGTGCCCGCGTGGGCGCTCGCCACGCCGGAGCCCGCGCCGACGCCGGGGACCACGTCCTCTCCCTCCCCGACCCGGGAAGCCGTCGCCCCCGCGTCGCCCGCGCCTGCCGAAACGGCGCTGTTTTGCCCGACGGCGATCTACGTCGACGGCGCGCTCGCGGGCGTGGTCGCGAGCCGCGAGGCCGCGCAGGCGCTCATCTTCGACGCGTGCGCGTATTTCGAGCGCAAGGCGGAAGGCATCGGCGTGCCGGACACGACGCTCGAAAGCGAAGTCGAATACCGCGACGCGACGGACGGGGAGGCCGCGGCGATTTCGACCTACGAAGCGCTGTTCGCCCTGCTTACGGGCAAGGATACGCCGCTCACGGTTGTGACGACGCTGACCACGGAAAGCTTCGCGGATGTTCCATGTGAAACATCTTCGGATACGACGAAGTATCTGATCAAGGGTACGCGGCTCATCGCGCGCATGGGGCGAAACGGCAGCGTGCACAGCGTAACGGTCGCGCGCTTCGTCAACGGCGCGCCGGACGGCAAACCGGAAACGGTTGAGGCGGCCGCCGTCGAGCCCGTCGACGCGGAAATTCTCGAGGGGACGCAACGGGTTGATCCGGACGCCGTGCCCGGCAGGAGCGAAGGGCAAAAAGGGCCGGATGCCGGGGAGCTGACGTTCATAAGCCCGATCGAGGGCGGGAAGATTTCGCTGAACTTCGGACAGCATGAGGGCGTGCTGCACCTCGGGCTGGATTACAAGGTTGAGGGGGGGGACGCCGTGCGCGCCTCCTGCACGGGAACCGTGGTTTGCGTCATGGAGCGCGGCGGCTACGGGCTGGTGATCGAAATCGACCACGGGAACGGCTTTGTCACGCGCTACGCGCATCTTCAGGGCGCGTCGGTCGCGCCCGGACAGGCCGTCGCTCAGGGGGAGGAGATCGGCAAGGCGGGCAGTTCCGGCAACTGCGAGGGCCCGGTGCTGCACTTTGAACTGAGAATCGACGGCATCGCCTACAATCCGCGTTTTTACCTCGATTAGCGCCGCGCTTGCCAAGACGCGCGCGAGGTGTTAAGATACTAAGGCTGACGATAAGGGAGGCCAGGGACATGCCTTTTTTGAAATTCCGCTGCAGGAAGTGCGGCAAAGTGTTCGACGAGCTCGTGGCGCTCTCGCGGCTCGGGGAGGTCAAGTGCCCCGACTGCGCGGGCGAGGCGGAGCGCGCCTACGAGGGCAAGTGCGCGGGCGGGAAGTCCGGCTGCGGCGAGGGCTGCGGCGGATCCTGCGGCTCCTGTTCGAGCTGCGGACACTGAGCCGGGATACGATATGGCCTATTACATCATCAACGGCGGCAACAGGCTCGAGGGCAGCGTGACCGTGAGCGGCGCGAAGAACGCGGCGCTCGCGATCATTCCCGCGGCGATACTCGCGGGCGAGAGCTGCAGGCTCGAAAACCTGCCGCGCATCGAAGACGTGAACATGCTCGAGCACATACTGCTCAAAATCGGCGCGAGCGTGGAATCCACGGCGGACGGCGGCATGCGCATCGACCCGCGCGGCATCAGCAACTACCATGTCACCTTCGACATGGTGTCGAAAATGCGCGCGTCATACTATCTGCTCGGCGCGCTGCTCGGCCGCTACGGCCACGCGGAAATCGCGCTGCCAGGCGGCTGCGCCATCGGCCAGCGTCCCATAGACCAGCACATCAAGGGCCTTCGCGCGCTGGGCGCGGAGGTTTCCATAGAGCACGGCATCGTAAAAGCCAAGGCGCGCGAGCTCGTCGGCGCGGACATCTACCTCGACATGGCGAGCGTGGGCGCGACCATCAACATCATGCTCGCGGCCGTCGCCGCGCGCGGGCAGACCATCATCTCCAACGCGGCCAAGGAGCCGCACGTCGTGGACACGGCCAACTTCCTCAACATGATGGGCGCGCAAGTCAAGGGCGCGGGCACGGACATCATCCGCGTCAACGGCGGCATGCGCCTGCACGGCTGCACCTATGCGATCATCCCGGACCAGATCGAGGCCGGCACCTACATGATCGCCGCGGCGGCGACGCGCGGGGACGTGGTTTTGAACAACATCATACCGACCCACCTCGAGGCGATCTCGGCCAAGCTCATGGAGAGCGGCGTGACTGTGTTCGAGGGGGACGACGGGCGCGAATTTTATATGCGCGTGAGCTGCGACAACCGCCCGCGCGCCGTGAACATCAAGACGCTGCCCTACCCCGGCTTCCCCACCGACCTGCAGCAGCCCATGATGGCCATGCTCGCCAAGGCCGACGGCAACAGCTACATCGTCGAGAACATCTTCGAGTCGCGCTTCAACCACGTGAGCGAGCTGCAGAGGATGGGCGCGAACATCAACGTCAACGGCCGCACCGCCACCGTCGAGGGTACCAAATCCCTCGCGGGCGCACCGCTTTACGCGAGCGATCTGCGCGCGGGCGCGGCGCTGATCGTGGCCGCCCTTTCGGCGGACGGGCGCAGCGAGGTGCACAACGTGGAATACATCGACCGCGGCTACGAGTATCTTGAGGAAAAGCTGCGCGCGCTCGGCGCGGACATCACGAGGGTGGAGGAATAAATCCGGTTTTTCTTTCTTCCCTTTTCCAGCTAAGCCTTTCGGATCCGGGTGCGCCATGACTTTTTATGAAATCACAAACGAAGACAGGGAGCTGGTCCTGCTTGCGCTGGATAAGCTCTCTTTGACTTTTGACGACGGCGTCTACCGCCATACGGTCGGCGCGGGGCTTCGCTGCAAAAACGGGCGCGTTTATACCGGCGTCAATTGCGACGGGATACACGGTTCGTGCGCGGAATACATCGCGATCGGTCTCGCCGTTTCTTCCGGCGAGCGGGAATTTGAAACCATCGTCGCGGTGCATGAGCTCGCCGTCAACAGCGTGGTGCCGCCCTGCGGGAACTGCCGCCAGATGTTGTTCGAATACGCGCCGGAGATCAAGGTCATCCTGAACGACGATCAGGGCAGGCTCGTCAAGGTGGGCGTCAAGGATTTGCTGCCGTTCGCATGGCGGCCGGTTATCGTGGGGCAATGAGCTCCGCTTTCGCTTTATGGCAATCACATCGCGCGCGGCGCGGGAAACGGAGCGAGCATGGAAATCCTGTCCGTCAGGGAAACCCCCGAACGCGCCCGCGAATTCATTTCCTACTTCCAGAAGCGCTGGGCGAGCGAAAAAAGCAGGCCGGTCTATGAGGACTGCATCCTTAGTTGCCTCGATTCACCCTCTCCGCTGCCGCAGTGGTATCTGCTGACGGACGGGAATAAAATCGCCGGCGGCGCCGGGCTTATCCCCAACGATTTTATCAGCCGCATGGACCTCTGGCCCTGGCTGTGCGCGCTGTATGTCGAACAGGACTGCCGCGGGCACGGATACGG
Source organism: Firmicutes bacterium ADurb.Bin248 (assembly GCA_002069725.1). Lineage (GTDB taxonomy): Bacteria > Bacillota > Clostridia > Christensenellales > CAG-138 > Phil1. The sequence goes on from MWBW01000011.1 coordinate 46,024, forward strand.
CTCGCTCCTCATCGCGCGCGCCAAAGACGACGCGGGAAAAGCGGGCTTCGGGCATCTCTACCTGTGCACGGATCACGTCGGGTATTACGAAAGGTACGGCTTCGAGTTTCTGGCGACAGGCTATCACCCGTGGGGAGAAAATTCAAGGATCTATCGGGCGAAAATATAACGTCTTTGCGGTATTTCCTTGGAAATACGCGGCGTTTGTGCGCGAAATTGCGGAAATATCCGCTTGTGAGAGCACAAAAGAGCGGCGCGCGCCGCTCTTTTTTAGCCGTTCGGCCGGTTTTGATTCATTTTTCTTCATCCTGCATCAGCGCGCTGTAGAGCCATTCGAGCGCGTCCCTGCTGTAATACTCGATGGTGAGTTTGCCGCGCTTTTCCGTGCCTTCGATCGCGACCTTCGTGCCGAGCTTCTCGCGGAGCCTTTCCTGCGCCTCGAACATATCCGGCGTCTGCCGCACGCGCTTTTTGATCGGCTCCTGCGGCACGCCGGGCGCTTCCTTTACGTTGAGCGCGGCGACCTTATGCTCCACGTCGCGCACGGACCAGCCGTAGCGCGCCGCGTCGAACGCGAGGCAGCGCAGCTTCGCCTCGTCCCTGATGCCCGCGACGGCGCGCGCGTGGCCGGAGGAAAGCTCGCCTTCGCGCACAAGCCTCTGCACATCCTCCGGCAGGTTCAGGAGGCGCAGCGAATTCGCGATGACCGGGCGGGACTTGCCCAAACGCTGGGAGACCTCCTCCTGCGTGAGGTCGTGCTGCTGCATCAGAAAGCGAATGGCGGCCGCCTCCTCCATGGGGTTGAGGTTCTCGCGCTGCAGGTTCTCGACGAGCGCCACCTCGTGCACTTCAGCGTCGTCGAACTCCTTGATGATGACCGGCACGTGCGACAGCCCCGCGAGGCGCGCCGCGCGATAGCGCCGCTCTCCCGCGACGATGCTGTACCGCTCGCCGAGCTTCCTTACGATGATCGGCTGCACCATGCCGTGCCGCGCTATGCTCGAGGCGAGCTCACGCAAACGCTCCTCGTCGAAGTTCTTTCTGGGCTGGTCGACGTTCGTGTCGATCAGGTAGATGTCCGCCTGGATCACGCCCTCGGGCGGCGCCGCGGTATAGTCGCCCAGCAGCGCGTCGAGACCCCTGCCGAGGCCCTTCTTGTTCACGGCCATTATGCGCTCCCCCCGCTGTTCCCGATCACCTCGTCGGCGAGCGCGGCGTATGCCTTCGCGCCCACGCAACGCGGATCGTACTGGTTGATGGGCAGCCCGAAGCTCGGCGCCTCGCCCAGGCGGATCGAGCGCGGGATGATGGTCCGGTATACCTTGTTCTTGAAGAATTTCTTGACCTCCATGACGACCTGCTCGGATAGGTTCGTGCGCGCGTCGAACATGGTGAGCACCACGCCCTCCACGTCGAGCCCGGGGTTCAGGTGCGTGCGCACGAGCTTAACGGTGTTCATCAAGTCGGAAAGCCCTTCGAGCGCGTAATATTCGCACTGTATGGGCGCGAGCAGCGTATCCGCCGCGGTCAGGGCGTTGATGGTCAGCAGCCCCAGCGAGGGCGGGCAGTCGATGAAAATGAAATCGAAATCCTTGCGAACCAGCTCAAGCGCGCGCTTTAGCACCGTTTCGCGCGCGAGCACGCTCACGAGCTCGACCTCGGCTCCCGAAAGCTCCTTGCGCGAGCCTATGAGCATCAGGTTTTCCGCGACCGTCGGCACGATCGCCTCCTTCGCGCTCACGCCGTTGATGAGCACGTCGTATACGCTGTGCTCCGGCGCGTCCTTGTCGACGCCCACACCCGTGGTCGAGTTGCCCTGAGGGTCGATGTCCACGCAGAGCACGCGCTTGCCCTTCGCCGCGATGCACGCGGAGAGGTTCACGGTCGTCGTCGTCTTTCCGACGCCGCCCTTCTGGTTGGCGACGGCGATCACCTTTGCCATGCTTTCCTCCGTATTACAGATGGAGATCCATCAGTATCTCGTCGTGATAGGTTCCTTTTACGAAAAAGCGCCCCTCGTGCCTGCCGCACTCCTCAAAGCCGTAGCGGCGATACAGCGCCTGCGCGCGCAGGTTCCCCGCGTATACGCCCAGTTCGATTGTTTTCACTCCCTGCTCGCGCGCGAGCGAAATCAGCGTTTCCATGACGGCCGAGCCCACGCCGATGCCCCAGAACTTCTTTTGCACCGCCACCGCGATTTCCGCGACGTGCGCCACGCGCGGCCTGCCGTTGCAGGAAAGGTTGAACGTGCAGGCGATTTCTCCGTCGATCTCCCCGACGAACATGCCTCCGCGCGGCTCCGCGAAAAACCGCTCGAGCACGGCGGCCTCCTGCTCGATGGTATACGGCAGCCCCGCGCCGTCAAAGAGCAAAAAATCCGTCTCCCCGCCGATGATTTTGAGATAATCGAGCAGCCGGGCGGCATCCTCGCCGCGCGGGCGGCGGATGCGCAGCATCCGCCCGTCCCTGAGAATCACGTCGCGTTCCATAGCTCCTCCGCATCCGTTCCTGTGTCATTATACTTGAATCGGCAGTTTATGACAATGGATTGTTTCACATGGAACAGCATTCGCGCCGCGCAGGGACTGTTCCACGTGGAACAATGATTATGCGTATGAGCGATGTTTCATGTGGAACAGCGGTGCAAATATCATCGGCTGTTCTTAGGAATATTTTTCCTCATAAAAAGCGCCGCGTTTTTCGCGGCGCTCCATGCGTCAGATCTTCGTTATTCCTTGGCCTGCGCGGCCCTGTCCTCCCTGCCCCTGGGCGACACGACCACGCGTCGGTTGGGTTCTTCGCCCTCGCTGTAGGTGGTGACGTAGGGGTTGTTCTGCAGCGTGGCGTGCAGCACGCGCCTCTCGTAGGGATTCATGGGCTCGAGCGTGCGCGGCCGGCCCGTGCTCCGGACCTGCGAGGCGACCTTGCGCGCGAGCCGCGTGAGCGTTTCCTCGCGCTTGTCGCGATAACCCTCGGTGTCTATGGTCACGCGCGTATAGCCCGTTTCCTTGCGCGCGCGGTTGACGTGGAGGGAGCAGAGGTATTGGATCGCGTCGAGCGTTTCCCCCCTGTGGCCGATCAGTATGCCCATGGACGTGCTGTCGATGCGAAGCTTGATTCCCTCTTCGGATACGTTGGCAAGCACCTTTGATTCGATCCCCATGTGCCCGAGAAGCCCCGTGAGGAATTCCGCGGCGGCGTTGCCCTCGGCGGCCTCGATCGAGTAGTCGATCTGCGGCTTGGGCGGTGTCGGGGGATATTCCTCCCTGCGTCCGTTCCGGCCGTCGCGGCGGCTTCGGTCCTGGCCGCCCTCGCGCGGCGGGTGCGCGCCCTCCGCCCTTTGCTGCGGCGGACGGGTTCCCTCGGGCCGCGGCTTCCTGTCCTGGCTTTTCCGCTCCTGCGGCCGCGGGCCGCGGCTGTCCCTGCGCTGCAGGCGCGGGCTCCTGTCGCTCCGCGGGCCGCTGCGTTCGCCGGAGCGCATGCGCTCGGCGTCGGTCAGGTATTCGGGTATCACGATCTGCTCGGGCTCGCGCTCGATGAGCCGCACGATGGCGGGTTTCGCGCCGATGCCGAGCACGCCCTTTGTTTCGTGCTGCACGATGTCGATTTCGACCTCGTCTATTGAAAGATCCAGCTCGTGAAGGCCGTTGAATATCGCTTCGTCTATGGTTTTGCCGGTCGCATCAAGCGTCCTCATTATTTTTTATCCTCCTGCACTGCCGCCGGGCGCGGAAACTTTTTGTTGAGCACCAGGTTGATGGCGATCATCAGCACGCTGCTGAAGGTCCAGTAGATGGCGAACGCCGCGTTGTTCGAGAGGCAGAACACGAACGACATCACCGGGAACAGATAGTTCATCCATTTGGTGGATTTGGCCGTCTGGTCGTTCGCGGCGGTCTGCGGCTGGCTTTTTTGCATCATCCATGCGGAGAGGAAGTTCGTGCCGCCCGCGAGGATCGCCATGAGGAACCAGCCGTTATTATATCCGGCGTAAAGGTCCCTGTATACCTGCATGGCGGAATCGAACGCGGCCACGGAGGCTTCGGTGTTGATGATCCTGTAGCCGAGCGCGCCTCCGGACACGGACTTGAGCGCGATGCCGATATCCACCAGCTTCTCCCATACGCCCGGCGTGTTGTTGAGGTAGAGCAGCTTGGATAGATCTGCCGTCGCGAGGAAGGTCTTGCCCTCCGCGATGACGGGCATGAAGCCGTTGTCCGGCTGCCAGATGTTGTTGATCCACAGGAATCGGAAGGATTTGAACAGCCCCATGGCGTTTTCGTCCACGAGAAGGCGCAGCGTCATCTCGCTGCCCCAGTAGCGGAAAGCCGCGAAGAAGCAGAAAAACAGCGGCATCGTGATGAGCATGGGCAGGCAGCTTCCCCACATGCTCACGCCGCGCTCCTTCATGAGCTTGTTCTGCTCGACCTGAGCCCTGCGCGGGTCGTTCGCGTATTTCTTTTGGATTTTCTGCAACTCGGGCTGTATGGCCGCCATGTCCATCGAGGATTTTCTTGTTTTGATGTCTGAAAAAATCGTGAGCGCGCGCAGGAACAGCGTGCACAGCGTGATCGTGAGCACCACGCTGCCGAAGCCCTCCGGCGAGAGCACGGCGGTCAGGTTGTAGACCCAGCGCATCAGCTCAAGGAACAGGTTGTTTAAGATATGGCCTTCCACCTTGGTTTCTCTCTTTCTTCTTCAGTTTTTGCAGGGAGTCTTGCCGCGCCTTGGCGCGGGCCAGACCGCGGGCACGGGGTCGTAGCCGCCGCGCGAGAAGGGGTTGCAGCGTAAAACGCGCCATAGGCTCAATACGCCGCCCTTCCACGCGCCGTGCTTTTCCAGCGCCTCGAGCGCGTAGGTCGAGCAGGTCGGGGTGTAGCGGCAGCATGGCGCGTGCGCCGGCGATATCCAGGTCCTGTAGCCTCGGATAAGGTGGAGCAATAAGCGCTTCACAGTCGCGTTTCTTCCTTTTTCAGCAAATCGGCGCGGCGAAGGAGATTCAAAACCGCGTCTCGTAGCATGGTGAACTTCGCATCCACAACCGGCTCTCGTGCAATGAAGATGAGGTCGTATCCGTCTTTCACGCGCGGTATCACAGGGCCAAAAGATTCCCTCAACCGGCGTTTGACGCGATTGCGGACGACGCTGTTGCCGAGTTTTTTGCTTGCGGAAAATCCAACGTGCACCCCCGCCCCGCGGGCTTTGGTCCAGATGAGGACCAGCATGGGATTCGCCTTGGAGTTTCCTTTGCGGTAAACATGGCGGAAATCCTTATTCCGCTTCAAAGAATAACAGCGTTTCACCTTTTCACAATTCAAAGAACGTTTGTCGTTTGCTCCCGCACGGATACGATGGCGGGATAAGGGGTTCCATTCGCGAAGCTGGCCGCGGCGCCGCCTCGTCCTGCCGGCGGCGCGCGGCGGTTTCGCGCTTACGCGGAGATCGTCTTGCGGCCCTTGAGCCTTCTGCGGGCGAGCACCTTGCGGCCGTTGCGGGTCTTCATGCGCTGGCGGAAGCCGTGGACCTTGCTGCGCTGTCTCTTTTTGGGCTGGTACGTACCGAGCATCTCTAGCACCTCTTTCCGGTATAAATTGGGGAGGCCGTTTTCCCGCCGTCCCCTCGCTTACAATCCATCAGTCTATGATTATATAAGACCGGCTTCGTCTCTGTCAAGGAAATCATCCTCGCGAAAAAACCCCGGATTCTCTGCCACTACATATGGCGCACGAGGCCGCGCCGCGCTACAATCTCCAAAAAATTTCCGTTCCCGCAGCCGCTCTTATCGGTTGCGAAACCCCGCCCGATTTGTTATCATATACGCGTGGATTACAGGGAGCGCGTCTGCTTAGTCGGGCGTCTCTTTTCATATACGGCCTTATTATCCACAAATTTACCCACATTCTTTCCAAGTTTTCAACATGCGAAACCGGGAAGGGATGTCCTTCGGAGGAAAACGCATGAAAACCGCCTCAGCCGCCTGGCAGAACTCGCTCCCGGAGCTTCGCGCCGCGATGACGCCCCTGAGCTTTTCCACATGGATCGAGCCTATGACCTCCATCTGCATCAAGGACAACACGCTCGTGCTTCAGGCAAAGGACGAAACCGCCAAGCTTACGCTCAGGAACATCTACAAAAACACGATCACCGATTGCGTCAACCGCGCCAACGGGTCCTCCTTCTCGGTCAAGTTCATCGACGAGTCGGAGCTTTCCCTTTACGGCGCGCTTCGCGAGGACAGGGAGGTCTATTCGAGCGACTTCAACCTCGATCCGAAGTATACTTTCGAATCCTTCGTCATCGGCAACAGCAACAACCTCGCCCACGCGGCCGCGAAGGCCGTCGCGGAAAGTTTCAGCGCCGCGTACAATCCGCTTTTCATCTACGGCGGCGTGGGTCTTGGCAAAACCCACCTTCTGCACGCGATCGGCCACCGCATGCTCGAGCGCAATCCGTACGCGCGCATCGTCTACATCACGAGCGAAACCTTCACAAACGACCTCATACAGTCCATCCAGGATAAAACCAACGTGCAGTTCCGCAACAAATACCGCACGATGGATCTTCTCATGATCGACGACATCCAGTTCCTCACGGGTCGGGACCGCACGCAGGAGGAATTCTACAACACCTTCAACGCGGTGCGCGGCGCGAACAAGCAGATCATCATCACCTCGGATAAGCCTCCAAAGGAGCTTTTCAACCTCGAAAGCCGCCTCGTTTCCCGCTTCGAGGGCGGTCTCGTGGCGGACATACAGCCGCCGGACCTCGAAACGCGCTGCGCCATATTGAAGCGCCGCGCCATCATGGAGAACGTCGATCTCGACGACTCCGTCATTACCTTCATCGCCGAGCGCGTTTATTCCAACATCCGTCAGCTCGAGGGCGCCTTCACGCGCGTCGTCGCCTACGCGAGCCTCTCGAACCAGCCCCTGAGCACGGCCACGGCGGACGCGGCGCTCAAGGACATCATCCCCGGCTACGACAACGCGCGCATCACGACCAACTTCATCCAGCAGATCGTGTGCGATTTCTACGGCGTAGAGCTCGACGGGCTGCTCTCCTCGCGCCGCTCCAAGGATATCACCTACCCGCGACAGGTCGCGATGTACCTGTGCAAGAATCTCACGACGGAAACCTTCAATTCCATCGGCTCCGCCTTCGGCGGCAGGCATTATTCGACGGTGATCGACGCATGCAACAAGATCGAGGTGGATATCAAAGCCAATCGACAGCTTTCTTTCGAAATCGAGGATCTTACCAAACGCATCAGGGTCGCCAAAAGGAGATAAATCAAGTATACTTATTATATAAATGGCAACATGTGGGTAAGCCTCCGGAATCCACGATGCCAAAAAGTGGGCAAATTGCGCAACGAGGACAACGTTGACAACTCTTCCCTTTCCCGACGTCCATCCCACTTTTTTCCCTCAGGAAAAAAGCGTGTCCGAAAAAGGAAAACCCGCTTTTCCCACGCGATCCACTCTACTACGACTACGACTACTGAAATATAGACACCACAACGCAAGCGAAACGGGAGGTCATTATGAGATTTTTTGTGGATACCAACGAGCTCAACGCGGGCATATCGACCGTCGTCAAGGCTCTGCCCGCGCGCACGACCGTGAGCATACTCGAGGGCATCTATATGAAGGCCGCCGGGAACACGCTGCTGCTTCGCTGCTCCGATCTGAGCATCCAGATCGAAACAGTCGTCGCGGCGACCGTCGAAGAGGAGGGAACCATCGTACTTCCCGGCAAGCTCTTTGCGGAGATGGTGCGAAAGCTCACCGGGGAGATGACCTCATTCGACGTAAAAAAGAACACCGCCTCCATAGAAAGCGGGCGCTTCAAAACCACGCTTCAGGGAGAGAGCGGCGCCGAGTTCCATACGATGAGCAGCGTGAGCCGCGATCTCACCGTTACCGTCAAGCCGGATGCTTTAAAAAGGATGGTGCGCGGCTGCATCTTCGCCGCGGCGCAGGACGATTCCAAGCCCATACTCACGGGCGCGCTCATGGAGGTGGACGGGAACGGCGTCACGCTTGTCGCGCTCGACGGCTATCGGCTCGCGCTTCGCCGCGAAAGCGCGATCGAGGCCAAGGGAGAGGCGTCCAACATGATCATCCCCGCGCGGTCCCTTCTCGAGATCGCCCGCGTGCTGCCGGACGAGGGCGGCGACGTGAGCATCGTGTTCTCCCGCACGCACATCATGACAGACGTCGGTGACACCAACATCACCGCCCGGCTTATGGAAGGCGAATTCATCAAATACAAGCAGATTTTGCCGGATTCGCACGCCACGCGCGTGCGCGTCAACAGAAAGGATCTGCTCGAGGGCATAGACCGCGTGGCGCTTATGGCGCGCGCGAGCAAGAGCAACCTCATCAAGCTCACCATCGCCGACTCGCTCGTCAACATCACGGCCAACAGCGAAATCGGCCGCAGCGTCGAGGATGTCGAAGCCTCCATCATGGGCAGCGACATCGAGATCGCCTTCAACGCGCGCTATTTTACGGACGTTTTGCGCGTGCTCGACGAGGAGGAGATATTCCTCGACATGACAAACAACATCAGCCCCTGCGTGGTCAGGCCCGTTCAGGGGGACGGCTTCTATTACCTCATTCTGCCGGTCCGTATTTTCTCAGGAATGTAAGGCAATTGAAAATTGATAATCGATTGTGACTTGACCGGCTTCCTTCTGAACGGCGGAAGCCGGATTTTATAAAAAGATATATAAAATAATCTAATGGAATCCCTTTGGATTTCCGATCTGTTATTCTATATTTTTATCCTTTATTTCCTCGAGCGCCTTGATGACGGCCCTGAGCGAAAGGGAAGCTACGGCGAACAGAACCGCAAGCCCCAGATAAAACAGTCTGTACATGATGTTTTCGTCCGTCGAAGAATGCGGCATCATAAAATTGAAGAAAGCCATCAAAGCGAACAGGCCGAACAGGACGTTCCAGAATGTTTTGAGCCTCCCCAGGTTTTTCATGTCAAGCCTCCTTTTTCTTCCGGGTGATCCATTATAACACAGCGCGCGCGCCGGTTGGAACGGAGCATTCCATGATATTATGGAGATAGCGGGTTTTTCTGTTTTCCATAACATGTTCAAATGGAGCGAAGAAACGGATGTTTTGGGGAACGAATTCTCCCGTCCGGGCCATCGCAAAATGTTATCGCATGGCGCGCGGCCATAAAATCATTGCAGAGCGTCCGAAATCGATGAAAAACAGGGCGTGAGGAAAGGAAACGTTCCTCCCGCGCGCCCGAAAAAGCCCGGAAAAAACGCCGGAATAAGAATCATTAAAAGATAATATGAACGGCCGGTGAAAACCCGTCTTCCCCATCAAAAGTTCGAATGGCGCGAAAAAGATGAAGTTTTCGGGAACGACTCCGTCTGCGCGGGATATCGGAAAATACGATATGAGCCCTGATTTGGGATATTATTTCGGTATGCCGGCAAAAAACCAAAACCCGAAGCGGCCCCCGTTATCGGGGGGGCCGCCTCGCAATCTTCGCATTTCCGCCCGCCCTGCCCGCGCTTTACGCGAAAGCTTTGTCGAGCGCCTCGAGCAATTCGTCCGTGTTGATGACGTGGCAGTAGATGTTGTTGAGTATTTCAAGCTCGCTGTGCTGTATGGCTTCGCAGGAAGCGCGGCAGGCGTCCTCTATGAGCCAGACCTTGAAGCTCTCGTCCGCAAGGCTCCTGACGGTGCCGGATACGCACTGGTCGGTCAGAACGCCCGTGACGACGACTGTGTCTATGCCCATGTTGTAAAGCGTCAGGCGCAGGTTGGTGCCCGTGCAGGCGCTGTCCGTGGTTTTGAGAAACACGATCTCATCCTCGATGGGAGCGAGCTCGGGCACGATTTCCGCCCGGGGATCGCCCTGCAGCAGCAGCAGCTCGTTGTATCCCGTCGCCTTCTGGTCGAGGGAGCGGTCCATGCCGTTTTTCTTGCGCGCCATGATTTTGCCGAAGCAGACCTCCATGCCGTGCGCGCGGAAATAATCGAGTATCCTTTTGTTGTTTGGAACCACCCATTCGTCGATGGCCCTGTAGAACTGCTCCCAGCGCGCGGCGTTTTCCAATTCGGCCTCGGTGGGGTTGACGAGTCCCGGCCGCGTGATGAACACATGCTGCATGTCTATGATCAGCAGCGCGGTCTTCTTAGGGTCGATCTCAATGGGGCCGTAGTCGTTGTCGTTCAGGTAGTAGAACGAAGTGTACCGGTCGTTGACTTTCATGGTTCGCTCCTTTCAGTATGATTGCTTTGATGATGGTATGGATGTGAGACGAGACGATTACGGCTTCATGATAGCAATCCAAAAACACGCTGTCAAGATCGATCTGGGGCATCTTCCGTCGCCGCCGCAAAATCGGTTTTCCGCGCGCTTGACAGCGAAAAAAGCGCATACTATAATTGGGTTGTCTCTGTGGCGATCCGCATAAAACACACTGCGCAAAACATGGAAAAAACAGCCAAAACCGTACATTTTTGAGCGAATCCGTCAAGTGGCCCCGCATAGGGGAGCCGGCGGCCGCACGCATCAATCAGGGTTTCATTTTTTGGACTTTACAGATTCTGCGGGCCCCGCTTTGATCCGCGTCGTTTCCGGACTTTGCGCTTCCCCGGGCCCTGCGTTCATCAGGCGGTGTTTCGTTTGTCATCCAACGAAAGGAGGTGGGAGAGGAACGCTTCTTCGTCGTTCCCCGCGGCGCGGCGCGCGCCTGTACAAAACGGACTTATCCATATTTTATAAGGAGGTTTTATCGGGAATGGAAAAAGGCAAGCTCAACAAGAAACTCGGAATGATCACGATGATTTCCATCGCCGCCGGCGCCGTAATCGGCGGCTGGCTCGCGGAAAGCCCGTACTGGTTCTCGCTCACCGGTCCCGGCGCCGCCATCATATTTCCCGTGCTGGCGATATTGCTGATCCCCGTGGGCCTGGCGTTCGCGGAAATGGCGGCCATGCTCCCCTTCACGTCCTCCGTCGCCGTGTGGACGGCCAACGCCACCAACCACAAGCTCGGCTGGATCGTGCAGTGGCTGATGTTCCTGATCCAGATCGTGGAGCCGCCGCTGTGCGCTTTCATTTTGACGACCGCGCTTGGATTCTTCATCGAGTTCACCGCCATGCAGACCATGCTCATCGCCATCGCGCTGTGCGTGATCTGGTACGTCGTGTCCAACTTCAACATCTCCATCTCCGGCACGCTTTCGAACATCTTCTTCTTCGCGATGGTGGCGCTGTCCATCTGCGTGATCGTGCTGTTCTTCACGAGCAAGAACTGGAGCATGGACAACATAAGCGGCCGCGGAGGCTGGTTCCCGGGCGGGGGCTACGGCCTGTTCGTCGCCACGGGCGTGCTGACGCTCAAGTTTATCGGCTTTGAGATGACGCCCACGATGATAGAGGAAATCAACTTCCCCGCCAAGAAGATGTGGAAGGTCATTTTGGCCGCGCTGTTCATCCCCGCCGTGCTGTACGCGCTCGCCGTCCTCGCCATCGCCGGCATGGCGCCCTCGAGCGAGATTGCCAACATGAGCATGCCGGAACCCGAGCTGATCCGCGCGCTCGGCCTGCCGATGCTCTTCGCGGTGTTCGCGCTGGTCGGCGGCGCGCTGCACGGCTTCACCACGTTCATGGGCTTCTGGACATCCTCGGCGCGCGTGCTGTACGGCTCCTCGCAGCTCAACATGCTGCCCAAGGCCTTCCTCAAGCTCAACAAACACGGCCAGCCGTATTGGGCGAACCTCACCGTGCTGATCTTCTCGGTCGTGTTCGTGATCTTCTCCCACTCGAACTGGGTGCAATACATCTATGCCGTTTCATGCATCGCGGCGGGCATCGTGTACTTCGTGGTCTGCCTCGATGTGCTGCTGCTTCGCAAATCCCATCCCGAGTGGACACGCCCCTACAAGGCCCCGTTCGGCAGCTGGTTTTTGATCGTGGGCATGATCGTGTCGATCTGGGTCGTCGTCGGCTCCTCGCTCTCGCTCGACCTGCCCGGCTGGATCTCCCTGCTGCTGTATATGGCCATAGGCGTCGACGTGCTGATCGCGATGGAGGCTTACCGCAAAAAGCACCCCGGCAAGATGGACGCCGTCGTATTGACGCCGGCGAACGTCGAGCAGGCCGCGGGCAAGTAACGCGTTCTGCGCGAAAACACGCAAGCGGAACAACGGCGGGCGCGATCGTTATGAT
>MWBW01000012.1 GCA_002069725.1 Firmicutes bacterium ADurb.Bin248
GGGCGGTTGCCCGCCATGCCTGATATTCAAAAACTCCGATTGAAGGTGGGATTTATGCAGGCGCGACGGATACTCAACAAGCTGTTCTACATGCTTGTGACCATCTTCTGCGTGCTGGTGTTCAACTTCGTGCTCTTTCGGCTGCTGCCGGGCGACATCATCACGCGCCTCGAGCGCACGACCAAGGTCAGCGAGGAGGCGCTCAAAAACCTCGCCGCCTACTACGGGCTCGACGGCACGCTCTGGCAGCAGTTCACGGGCTATTTCGGCAAGCTCGCGCGCTTCGACCTGGGCGTTTCGTATACATACAGCAAAAGCGTGTGGAGCGTCATCGCCTCGCGGCTGATGCCCACGGTGATGCTCTTGGGCATCTCCGAGATCATCGCCGTCGCGCTGGGCACGCTTTTCGGCGTCGTCGCCGCGTGGAAGCGCGGCAGGGCCGTCGACACGGGGCTGCTCTCGTTTTCGCTCGTCATCTACTCGATGCCGACGTTCTGGCTGTGCATGATGCTGATCCTCGTGTTCTGCACCAAGCTCGGCTGGTTCCCCTCCATGGGCATGTACACGACGGGCAGGATCTTCTCCTCGACCTGGACGTACGTCCGCGACGTATCCCACCACATGGCGCTGCCCATCGTTTGCATGAGCCTGGGCATGACGGGCGAATACTGCGTGACCATGCGCAGCACCATGATGGACGTGCTCAGCGAGGACTACATCACCACCGCGCGCGCCAAGGGTTTCCGCGAGGGATACGTGCTCCGCCGCCACGCCATGCCCAACGCCATGCTGCCCATGGTGACGCTCGTGTTCATGAACCTCGGCTTCGTGATCGCGGGCGCGGTGCAGCTCGAGACCATGTTCGCCTGGCCGGGATTGGGCATGCTCACCTATACGGCCATAGACAACCGCGACTATACGCTCCTGCAGGGTATCTTCCTGTTCACGACCGTGTCGACAATACTCGCGAATTTCGTCGCCGACGTCGTCTACGGGCTGATCGACCCGCGCATCAAGAATTAGGAGGCGCGGCATGAGGGACTTTATCGCCTATCTGTTCGGAAAGGGCCGCGGCCGCTCTGTGCGCGCCCAGATGCGCCGTATGCGCGGCCGGGAATTCCTTAGCCGGGTCTATCGCAACAAGACCGCGTTCGCCGGCTCTGTCATTGTGCTCGTATTCGCGCTCGTCGCGCTCATCGGGCAGAGCGTGGTCCGATTCGACCTCGGCGTCACGGGCCAGACGGGCGCGGAGCGCTGGCTTCCCCCGAGCGCCGCGCACTGGCTCGGCACGGATCACCTCGGGCGCGACCTGTTCGGCTTCCTCGTCGCGGGCGCGGGGGTGTCCATGCTCGTGGGCGCGGTGGCGACGGCCATCTCGATGGTCATAGGCACGGTCGTGGGCGTGGTTTCCGGTTACTTCGGCAAGTGGATCGACGTGCTGCTCATGCGCCTGACCGACTTCATGCTCTGCATCCCGTGGCTGCCGCTTTGCATGGTGCTCGCGGCCATACTCGGCTCGAGCCTCGTCAACATCATACTCGTCATCGGCCTCACGGGGTGGGCGGGCAGCGCGCGGCTCGTGCGGGCGCAAACGCTCTCCGTCAAGGAGATGGCTTACGTCGAGCGCACGGTCTCCATCGGCGCGAAAAGCGGCCACATCATGATAAAGCACATTCTGCCCAACGTGTTTCCCGTCGTGTTCGCCAACACGGTGCTCAGCGCCGCCGCGGCCATCAGCACGGAAACGACGCTGAGCTTTCTGGGCCTTGGCGATACGAGCCGGCCGAGCTGGGGCATGATACTCTACTACGCGAACGCCACGAGCGCCGTCGCCAAGGGCGCGTGGTGGTATTTCCTGCCCGCGGGCGTATGCGTGGTGCTCGTGGTGCTGGGGCTGACGCTGATGAGCTACGCGTTCGACGAGATTCTAAACCCTAGGCTGAAGGAGAGGTGAGCGGCGTGGAAGCGCAAACAAAGCTCCTCGATGTAAAGGGCCTCAGGGCGTATTTTCGCATGGGCAAAGGCGCGCTGCGCGCCGTGGACGGCGTGGACTTCGGCCTCGACTACGGCGAGGCGCTCGGGATCGTGGGCGAATCCGGCTGCGGCAAGACCACGAGCGCGCTCTCCATCTGCCGCATGCTTCCCAGGGAGGGCTACATCGCGGGCGGGGAGATCTTCGTCGAGGGCATAGACTACGCCAGGCTTTCCGACGACGAGATACGCGCGCATCGCTGGAAGGACGTTTCGATCATCTTCCAGGGCGCGATGAACGCCATGAACCCGGTCAAGCGCGTGGGCTTCCAGATCGCAGAGGCCATAGAGCTGCACGAGGGCGCGGACAGGAAAGCCGCCATGAACCGCGCGGGCGACCTGCTCGAGCTCGTCGAAATCCCGCGCGACCGGCTCTCGCGCTACCCGCACGAGTTCTCGGGCGGCATGAAGCAGAGGGCGATGATCGCCATGGCGCTCGCCTGCGGCGCGAAGCTCGTCATAGGCGACGAGCCCACGACCGCGCTCGACGTCATGATACAGGCGCAGATACTCGACCTTCTCGAGCGCCTTCGCCGCGAGCGGCGCATGGGCCTCATACTCATCACGCACGACCTTTCCATCCTGGGCGAAACGTGCGACAGGATCGCCGTCATGTACGCGGGCAAGATCGTCGAAACGGGCACGGTGCGCGATGTCTTCGACCGCGCGGCGCACCCCTATACGCGGCGGCTCATATCGTGCTTCCCGCGCATCGGCGGGGAGAAGGGTAGCATCTCCTACCCGAGGGCATAGACGGCTTCCCGCCCAATCTGATCGACCCGCCGCGCGGCTGCCGCTTCCACCCGCGCTGCCTCGAGGCCCGCGCCGCTTGCCGTGAAATCGAGCCTCAAACGCGGCGGCTCTCGGCGACGCACAGCGTCGCCTGCCATCTTGCGGAGGTGAAATCATGAGCGCGCCTTTGGTATCGGTCAAAGACCTCAAGGTCCACTTCGAGGTGCGCGGCGGCCTGTTCAGCCCGCAGAAAACCGTGCGCGCCGTGGACGGCGTCAGTTTCGACATCGGCCGTGGGGAGATCCTCTCGCTCGTGGGCGAGTCCGGTTCGGGCAAGACTACGACGGGCAAGGCGATACTGCGCCTCGTCGGCGCGACCGCGGGCGAGGTGCGCTTTGAGGGCGAGCCCGTGAGCCGCAAGAACAGCGAGCTGCACGAATTCCGCAAAAAAGCGCAGATGATCTACCAGGACCCCTACCAGAGCCTGAACCCGCGGGAGTATGTCGTGGACATCGTGGCCGAGCCGCTCGACGTGAACGGCCTGGTCGACACCGCGGCGCAGCGCGAGGAGCGCGTGAAGCAGGCCCTCGCGGCCGCGGGGTTGCAGCCGCCGGAGGATTTCCTCTACCGCTACCCCTACGAGCTTTCGGGCGGGCAGAGGCAGCGCGCCGCGCTCGCGAGCTCCCTGATACTCGATCCCGCCTTCGTCGTCGCGGACGAGCCCGTGTCCATGCTCGACGCGTCGATTCGCACGGGCATCGTCAAGCTCATGCTCAAGCAAAGGGACGAGCGCGGCATTGCGTACCTCTTCATCACGCACGACCTCTCGCTCGCGTGGCTGATCTCCGACCGCATCGCCATCATGTACCTCGGCAGGATCATGGAAACAGGCAACGCCGACGTCATCATACGCCGCGGGCTGCATCCCTACACGAGGGCGCTCGTCGGCATCATGCCCGTGCCGGGCGTGGAGCGCGCGGGAAAGCGCAACCTGCTTGCGGGCGACATCCCCTCGGCGGCGAGCTTCATCCCGGGCTGCAAATTCGCCTCGCGCTGCCCGACGGCGCAGGAAATCTGCCGCGCCGAATGCCCGGAGCTCGTCGAGGCCGAACCCGGCCACAGCGTGGCCTGCCATTTCGTAAAGGGGGCGTAGATGACCGCCGCGTCAAGGGAAGCGCTCAAGGAAAGGCTCGACGCGCACCGCGAGGACATGCTTTGCGACCTCTCAGCGCTCGTCTCCGTCAAAAGCCGCACGGACGACATCGGGGCGACGCGCGCTGCGCTGCGCTTCGTCATAGAGAAGGCGGAGGCCTGGGGCATGAAATCGGGCTATACCTCGAAGATGGACGCGGGCTACGCCGAGATCGGCGAAGGCGAGGAAACCGTGGGCGTGCTCGTGCATGTGGACGTCGTGGACGCCGGTGACCCTGCGCGCTGGCCCTTCGACCCGTTTGCGCTCCACCTTACCGGCGACGGCTTCCTGCACGGGCGCGGCGTCGCCGACGACAAGGGGCCCGCGATCGTCTGCCTGTACGTACTGCGGACGTTTATGGAGCTGGGCGTCCCGCTCGGGCGAAAGCTCCGGCTGATCGTGGGCACCTCGGAGGAGAGATCGTGGACGGATATGGCGCACTACGCCGCCGAATTCGGCATGCCGGATTTCGGCTTTTCGCCGGACGGGGACTTCCCGATCTTCAACATCGAGAAGGGCTACTGCGACATGCGGCTCATTTTCCCCGAGACGGGCCTGCTCGATGAAATCGAGCGGGCGCATTCCGGCCAAAGCCCCAACAGCGTGCCGAGCAAAGCGGCATTCAAGCGCAGAGGAAGGGAAGAACGGGTTTTCGCCGGCGTCGCCGCCCACTCGAGCGTGCCGCGGGAGGGCGACAACGCGCTCCTGAAGCTCGCGCGCGCCGCGGCGGACGAAGGCTTTTGCTTTGGCAGATTCATTGCGGACATGTTCCCGGATGAATTCGCCTCGCCCCTCGGCCTCGGCGACGGGGGCGACACATACGAAGGGATTTTCGTCGGCCGCACGGTCGCGTGCCCCACGGTGCTGCGAAAAACGGACGAGGGGATCATGCTCAACGTCAACATCCGCCTGCGTTACGGCACCGGCAGGGCGCGGCTCGAAGACGCCTTCGCGCGCCGCGCGGACGAATACGGCTATACGTTTTCCGTTTCGGAGTATACGCCGCCCATGATGGTCAACCCGCGCCAGCCCTTCCTCCAGCAGATGCTCGCGGTCTACCGTTCCTTCGGTTATCCGGGCGGCTTCGAGGTTGCGGACGGCGCCTCGTACGCCGCGGCGATGCGAAACTGCGTGTGCTTCGGTCCGGTCTTTCCCGGCGAGCTCTCGAGCGCGCATATGGAGGACGAGCGGATCTCCCTCGAGAGCCTCATGCGCGCAGGGCTGGTTTACGCGGAGGTTTTGAGAGCGCTGGGAAGCGGGAGCGGGGGCAAATGACAATTGACAATTGACAATTGACAATCAAAAACGCCGCCGCGGGCGGGATTTTTAGGAGCGCGGGGACGGTTTTCGGTGCCGGAGGGTGATGAAAGTCAAAGGCAGGCGCTGCCGCTTTACGGAAGATGACCTGCCGGAAACCGCCGAGAACCGTCACCGCTGTCCGAAGAAAAAAGAGTTCCCCGCCCGCGGTGGCGTTTTATGCGCCGGGGACGGTTTTGCGTTTTTTCCGGCATCCCTGTTCCGGCGAAGCGGCACCTTCGTCCTTTGCTCTGCTCACCCTCACGCGCGCAAAACCGTCCCCCGTTGAGAGAACAAACCTCTGTTCCTCGCCGGGGACGGTTTTCGGGTGCCGGAGGGTGATGAAAGTCAAAGGCAGACGCTGCCGCTTTACGGAAGATGACCTGCCGGAAACCGCCGAGAACCGTCACCGACGATTCCAAACAAACCCGGCCTCCGCCTGTTAAAGCGAAGGCCGTTTGAAATTCATTTGATTATCAATTGTCCATTGTCAATTAATTGTCAATCGCCCCTACCCTTTCCCGCCCAAGTACGCCCGCTTGACCTCGTCGCTCTCGAGAAGCGTGCGGCTCTCGCCGGAAAGCGTCACGCGGCCGGTTTCAAGCACGTAGGTGCGGTCGGTGATGCGAAGCGCCTTGTTGGCGTTCTGCTCGACGAGAAGGATCGTCGTGCCCGCGGCGCGAAGCTCGGATATGATATCGAAAATCTGCTCCACGAGTATGGGCGAGAGGCCCATCGAGGGTTCGTCCATCATCATGAGCGCGGGTTTACTCATCAGCGCGCGCGCCATGGCGAGCATCTGCTGCTCGCCGCCCGAGAGCGTGCCCGCCAGCTGACGCCGCCTCTCCCTGAGGCGCGGGAAGCGCGCGAAGGCGTTCTCGAGCTCCTCCTCGGCGGCTTTGCCGTGGACGTAGGCGCCCATCTCGATGTTCTCCATCACGCTCATGCGCGCGAACACCCGCCTTCCCTCGGGCACGTGCGCGATGCCGCGGCGCACGATGGCGTGCGGTTCGGCTTTGGTGATGTCCTGGCCGAGGAACTCGATTTTGCCCGTTTTCGGGCGGATCAGGCCGGATACGGTCTTGAGTATCGTGGATTTGCCCGCGCCGTTCGCGCCGATGAGGGAAACGATCTCCCCCTCGCGCACCTCGAAGGATACGCCCTTGACCGCGCGGATGCGGCCGTAAAACACCTCGATGCTGTCGACCTGCAAAAGCGCGCTCATGTGCCTTCCTCCTGTCTGCCCAGATACGCCTCTATGACGGCCTGGTTGGATTTGATCTCGTCCGGCGTGCCCTTGGCGATGATCTTGCCGTAGTTGAGCACCGCGATGCCCTCGCAGATGCCCATGACGAGACTCATGTCGTGCTCGATGAGCATGACTGCGATGTTGAAGGTGTCGCGCACCTTTTTGATGTTCTGCATGAGTTCCGCGGTTTCCGAGGGGTTCATGCCCGCGGCCGGCTCGTCGAGCAAAAGTATGCCGGGCTCGGTCGCGAGCGCGCGCACCATCTCGAGCCTTCTCTGCGCGCCGTAAGGGAGGCTGCCCGCCTGGAAGGAGGCCATGTCCTGCATGTCGAACAGCGAGAGCAGCTCCAGCGCCTTTTCGCGCGCCCGCTTTTCCTGCTTCCAGTACGAGGGGAAGCGGAACAGGCTCTCTGCGACGCCGTATTTCATGGAGTTGTGCAGGCCGACGAGCACGTTTTCCTCGACCGTCATGTCGCGAAACAGGCGTATGTTCTGGAACGTGCGCGCCACGCCGAGCTTGTTGACCTGATGGGTGCTCATGCCCAGCGTGTCGTAGCCGTCCACGAGTATGGTGCCGCGCGTGGGGCGGTAGACGTTGGTCAAAAGGTTGAATATCGTAGTCTTGCCCGCTCCGTTGGGGCCTATGAGGCCGCAGATCTCCGTCCTGCCCACGGCGATGGTGAAGTCGTCCACCGCGTTGAGCCCGCCGAAGTCTATGCCCAGGTGCCTCGTCTCGAGTATCGGCAGCTTGTCGAGATCCCGCTCGGGGATCAGGCTGCGGCTTGGAAGCGGCACGAGCCTGTTCATCGCGCGTCACCCGCCTTCCCCTGTTTCTTGCGTGAAGAGCCGTAAAAAAGCTTCCCGAGCAGGCGGCTGAGCGAAAAGTCGTATGTTCCCATGAGCCCGGAGGGCTTGAATATCATCACGACGATCAGCAGCAGCGCGTACACGATCATGCGGTATCCCGCGAACGCGCGCAGCAGCTCCGGCACGGCGGTGAGCACGGTGGCCGAGAGCACGGAGCCCACCATGGAGCCCATGCCGCCGAGCACGACCATCACGAGTATCTCTATGGATTTCATGAAGCCGAAGCCGCCAGGGTTCAGTATGCCTATGTAGCCCGCGTAGAGCGCGCCCGCGACGCCCGCGAAGAATGCGGAGGCCGTGAAGCCGAGGGTTTTGTAATACGTCGCGTTGATGCCGCAGCTGTCCGCGGCGATCTCGTTGTCCCGAAGCGCGAGTATCGCCCTGCCGTGGCGGGACTTCATCATGGTATGGATCAGAAAGCACGTGAGCCCCACGCAGACGAACGTGTTGAGGAAGGTCGTGGCCTTGGGGATATTCTGCAGGCCCGCAGCGCCGTTGGTGAGCGTGAAGCCCAGCACGTCGTCGATGTTCAATAAGACCACGCGTATGATCTCGCCGAAGCCGAGCGTGATGATGGCGAGGTAGTCGCCGCGAAGCCTGAGCGCGGGGATGCCTATGATGATGCCGAAGGCCGCCGCGACCGCGCCGCCGATGAGTATGCCGATCGGGAACGCGGGGGAAGCGGGCAAAGCCGTCCTCGTCATGAAGATGGCGCTCGCGTACGCGCCCACGGCCATGAAGCCCGCGTGGCCGAGCGGAAGCTGGCCCAGATACCCCGTGGCGACGTTGAGCGACACCGCGAGTATCACGTTGATGCCGATGAGCATGACGACCTTGGAGTAATATTTCGAGATCGCGCCGCTTTGTATGAGCCCGTCCCCGAGTATGAGGAACGCGGCGAAAAGCGCGAGGTTGATCGCGTAGCCGAGGAGGGTCGGAATCCGGTTGCGTTTCGTTTTCATAGCGCCTCACACCTTCTCGTGCATGGGTTTGCCCAGAAGGCCCGTGGGCCTTACGAGCAGCACGACGATCAGAATCGCGAACACGACGCCGTCCTTCCACGCGGAAAGCCCCACGGCGGACACGAACGCCTCCGCGAGGCCTATGGCGAAGCCGCCGACCATGGCGCCCGGCAGAGAGCCTATGCCCCCGAGCACCGCCGCGACGAATGCCTTGAGGCCGAGCATCGCGCCCATGGTCGGGTTCGCCTGCGGGTAGGCGCAGCTATACAAAACGCTGCCTATGCCCGCGAGCGCCGAGCCGAGCGCGAAGGTGAAGGAGATCGTGGTCGAAATGTTGACGCCCATGAGCTGCGCCGCGCCCGTGTCCTCGCTGACGGCGCGCATCGCGCGCCCCATGCGCGTGTGGTTCACGAGTATCGTCAGCACCGCCATGGAAGCGCCCGCGGTCAAAAGCGTGACGAGCGCGGTACCGGGGATCTGCACGCCGCCGAGCGTGATGGCGCGCAGCTTGATGATGGCGGGTATGGACTGCGAGCTCGCGCCGAAGATCATCTGCGCGGCGTTCTCGAGAAAATACGAAACGCCGATGGCCGTGATCAAAAGCGAGATGCGCGGGGAGCCGCGAAGCGGCTTGTAGGCGACCTTCTCTATGGCCATGCCGAGTATCGTGCAGCCGAGCACGGCGACGAGCACCGCGAAGATCGGGTTGAGCGCAAGGCGCGCCATCGCGAGCCACGCGAGGTACGCGCCGACCATGATGATATCCCCGTGGGCGAAGTTGAGCAGCGTGATGATGCCGTACACCATGCTGTAACCGAGCGCCACGAGCGCGTAGATCGACCCGGACTGCAGCCCGTTGAGTATCTGCCGGAAAATGGTTTCTAACAGGGACATTTTTCTTTTTCCTTTCGGAAACGATACGCGGGGACCGGGGAAGCCCCTTTTACGATCCCCGCGATTTTTCATTGCGATACCCGGGCGGGAGGATTCCCGTCCGGGCGCGGCGCTCCGCGAACCGGGGATTGCCAGGGGGCCGGAGCCCCCTGACTTGATTCCGGCTCCTTTTGAGGCTTAATACATCTGCTTGAAGACTTCCTCGCCGCCTGTGACGGTCATGATGACGGCGTCCTTCATGGGGTTGTTGTACGCGTCGAAGGTGTAGCCCGCGGCGGACGTGACGCCCGCGACGCTGGGGCCTTCGCTGGCGATGCCGGCGATGACGGCCTGCATGTAGGCTTCGCTGCCGGGCTGTTCGCCGGTTTCCTCCGCCTTTTTGAGCGCGGCGACCAGCACCATGGCGGCGTCGTAGCTCGTGGCGGCGAACATGTTGAGCGAGTCCGCGCCGTACTTGGCCGTGTAGTCCGCCTCGAACGCCTTGACGGCGTCGCTCGAGCCGGGCGCGTAGGCGGAGCAGTACAGGCAGCCCTCGAGGTCCTCGGCCGAGGCGTAATCCTTGACGCCCGCCCAGCCGTCGCCGCCGAGGAACGGCACCGCGAGGCCGATTTCGCGCGCCTGGGTCACGATGAGGCCGTCGTCCTCATAATAGTTGGGGCAGAACACCACGTCGGGCGCGGCGGCCGCGATGTTGGTGAGCTGGCTCTTGAAGTCCACGTCGCCCTTGGAGTAGCCCTCGCTGGCCACGACGTTCACGCCGAGCGCGGCGCACTTCTCGCGGAAGGCGTCCGCCAGGCCCTCGGAATAATCGTTGCCCGTTTCGCATATGACGGCGGCGGATTTCGCGCCGAGCACATCGGCCGCGTACTGCGCCATCTTCTCGCCCTGGAACGGGTCTATGAAGCAGGTGCGGAACACGTTGCTGTAAACGGTGCCCGTGTCCGCGTTGTAGGTGACCGCGGCCGCCGTGGCCGAGGCCGTGATCATGGGCAGGCCGATGGGATACGCTTCGCCGACGACCGCGATGGTGTTGCCGGTGAGCACGTCGCCGATGAGCGCGGTGATGCCCTCGTCCACCATTTTGGTGAAGGCGGTCACAGCCTCGGCGGAGTCGCCCTTGTTGTCGTAGGCGACGATCTCGATCTGCTTGCCGTTTATGCCGCCCTCGGCGTTGACCTTGTCGATGTAGAGCGTCGCGCCGTTCTTGACCGCGAGGCCGTAGACCGCGTACTCGCCCGTGTGGGGGCCGAGTATGCCCACCTTGATGGTGCCTGTAGAGGCGGGGTTATCCGTTTGCGTACCAGCGGACGTTTCCGTGCCCGCGGGCGTTGCCGTCGCCCCGGCGGCGGGGTTGTCGGTCGCCTTGTCGCCGGCGCCGCCCGGAAGCAGCGACGAGACCATGCCGCAGCCCGCGAACATGGATGCCGCCATGCAGGCGACCAGTACCAATGCGATTGCTTTTTTCATAGGTTCCTCCATAAAGCTTAAATTAAAAGCGGCTCCCTCTTCGGGAACCGCCTTTGAGCACCGAATCAATGCTATGCTCCCGCGGTCCCCAGCCTGTCGCGAATAATAATAACGACAACGCTAATAATGATGCCTACAAGCACCGCAAGAGAGAGCGCGCCGACGAGCGCGGCCACCGTGAGGGACGCGAGAGCGCAGGCGGAAACAAAGCCGTCGGCGCGCAGTTTTTCGGCGATGCGTTCCATGTTTTACCGGCTCCCTTCCGACCCGCATATCACAGCCAAGTCACACAATTTAGTGCATAATATAAACCTTTCGGGGATGGATGTCAACCCCTTTGGGCAAAAAGAATATATTATTTTTAAATATTCATTGAAAATGCAAATCAGCGGCAAAGGAAGAACGTCGTCGAGCTTCCGGGCGCGTTGTCGGAACCCCGGAGGTAGGCGTAGCCCGAATATCCCTCGTAGCCCTTCGTCCAATCGCTCGCGAACACGAACTCCCCAGCGTTGAGATCATAGACGTAGAAATCCTGATTCAGGTTCTGGGCCGGGTCTATCGCATCCCACATCGGGCCGAAAACGCCGAGCATATAAGGCTCGTTCTTATAGCTTTGCCCGAACTGCTCGATCGCCTTTTTCGCGAAAGCTTCGAATTCGCCGCAGTTCACCTTGCACGGAGTACAATCGACGTCGTACTCTACGCTCGCCGTATCCTGCGAATACTTGAGCGCGACGAGCCGCCCCTCGTACTCCGCGCAGACGCGAAAACTCTCCACCTCCCCGTTGCGCACGCAAACGAAGCTGTCGGCGACCCACGCGTCGGCATAAGCCGGGTCGAGAGAGAAATACGGCGCCTCCCGCGCGCAGCCCGCCAAAAGCAGGGCGCAGACGGCGCAGGCCATCATCAAACCGAACGGTCTTTTCATTCCAACTCCTCCTTGTCCGCAGCGACGGGCAAATCGCGCTTATATTCAATTATATGCCCAGAGCGCGCGCAATTCAAGTAAATAATAAACTTTAATAAAAAGATATTATTTAGGGATTTCGGAGGTTTTTTCGAATCAGCCCGCGGCCTTCGGCAAAAATTCGGCATAGAATCTTTCGAGAGTTGCGCCGGTGCGGAACAGATAGGCCGCGAGCGGCTTTCCCACATAGCGGAAATGCCACGGCTCGAACACGATGCCCGTTTCGCTCTGCGAGAGCGCATCCTCGGGATAGCGCAGTATGAAACCGAAACGCCACGCGTTCGCGTAGAGCCACATGCCCTGCGGCGTGCTTGCAAAGCTCGCGGAAAGCGCCCTGGCGTCCGCGGCGCTGATGTCGAAGGCAAGCCCGGTCTGGTGCTCGCTCGCGCCGGGGTAAGCCGTGACGATGGCGACCGACGGATCGCTGCCGTAGCTCGCGTTCGCGGCGACCTTCCTGTCCCAGAGCGTCTGCTGTTCGGAGTAGGTGCGATAGACGCTCACGAGATAGAAGCCCGAAACGCCCGTCTCCCGCGCCGCGGCCATCATATCCCGCAGCGCCTCCACGGCCTGGGCGTAGCCGAGCATATCGTCGTTTTTAAGCGTGAGCGCCGGGATATCGTAATCCGCGATGCGCGCGAGGCCGTCCGGCGCATAGTCCGCGCCGAGCGCGTGCGCGCGGTTGACGAGCCGGCCCGTGAACGAGGAATACAGGCCCCGCGCCTCCCTGACGGGGTCGAAGCCGGGGTCGCTCACCTCTATCCCGTCCCCCGAGAGATCGATTTTGACGCCTACGGTAAAGATTTCGGTTACATAGATCGTGGCGCCGGAAAGCGCCGCCTTGACGCGCGGGTTGGCGGAATCCGCATCCTCGCGCGTGTTTGTGCTGATGACGGCGATGTCCGGGTCCGCCGCCGCGGCGAAAGCGTCGCCCGTCGCGTCCGGGTTGCCGTGGTTGCCGACCTTGAGCACGTTGCAGGAAAGATCGATGTCCATGAGCGTGTTTTCCTCCGTAAATTGCATATCCCCCGTGAACAGCACCGTGTGCCCGTTGGCCTCGAGCCGGAACACGAGCGAATTGTCGTTGTCGTCGTCGTTGTTGTAGACGACGGGGCCGAGCACCGTGACGTCCGCCCCGTTGAGGTCGAGCGTGTCGCCCGCGCGGAGCTTGGTTTCGGGCACGCCCGCGTCGGCGGCGATGTCGGAGAGCTTGTCCTTGCCTTTCTTGGTCAGGGTCGTGATCTCGGCGCGGTAGAACATCGAAACGGGCATGGCCGCGGCGATCGGCTTCGCCCCGCCCGCGTGGTCCGAGTGCGTGTGCGTGAGGAAGATCCCCTCGAGCCGCGTCACGCCAAGCGCCGCGAGCGTTTCGAGCAGCGCCCCCGCGCCGTCCTTCTCGCCGGTGTCAACGAGCCAGTATTGCCCGTTCGCGCAGACGAGCGCGGCGTCCGCCCTGCCCACGTTGAGAAAGAGCACCCAGTATTCCCCGCCGGGAACGGCGCTTTTCCCGGGGCCCGGCGAAGCGGACGGGGCCGCGGCACTCAATTCCGGCGCGGGCGAGACGTCGACGACGGTAGGCTCCGGCCCGCGCGGAGCGCAGGCGCACAGGCGCAGCGCCGCCAGCGCGAGTATCAGTATGTGGACGAGCTTTTTCATACGGCTATTATACCACACCGCGCGCGCCGAAAAAACGCCGCGGATGCGCCGTGTTTGCAGGAATCGGAACGATTTTGGCCCGAATCATGCTTTCGGCGTTCATAGGAGCGTTTTTTCAGGCAAATAATAGCGCGCGGGGCTTGCAAACGCGCGAGGATTCCATTATAGTTACATTGTGGCAATGTAACCATCTTGGGAAATATAACTTTACGGTGCGGCGCGGCGGAGGGAATTATGAAAGCGATCAGGGTGTTCATGCTCGGCAGGTTCGAGATCATCGCGGACGGCAACGAGGTCATCAAGAACCTCGGCAGCTCGAAAAAACGCATCATGCTGCTCGAATACCTGCTGCTCAACCGGGATAAGACCATACTCATGAAGGATCTTTTCGACGTCCTCTGGCCGGGAGAGAACAGCGCGAACCCCGAGAGCGCGCTCAAGACCCTCGTGAGCCGCCTACGCTCGACGCTCGCGGGTTACACGCCGCTGCTCGCGGAGTGCATCGTGACGGATCGCGGCGGCTACCGCTGGAACTCCGCGCTCGACTGTGAAATCGACATGTACGTCTTCGAGGACCTGTGCGGCGAGATGCTCGAAACGCCGGCGTTCGCCGCCGGGACCCGCGAGACGATGGGCAGTATCATGAGCCTGTACGCGGGCGAGCTTTTGCCCGGCGCGGAGACGGAGGCCTGGGTCGCCGCGCGCAGCGTCGCGCTGCACAACCTGTACCTTCGCGCGGTGCAGCACTATGTGGAGCTCTTAAAGCCGCTCGAGCTGTGGGATGAAATCGCCCAGATGTGCCGCATGGCGCTCGACGTGGACGCGTTCGACTCCGCGCTCAACCTCGAATTGATGAACGCGCTGCTCAAGATCGGCCACAACAACGAAGCGCTCGCACAGTACAACCACGCCACGGAGCTCCAGCTCGGCCAGCCCGGGGCGAAGCCCTCCGAGGGCATGCTCGAATTCTATAAAAAGCTCATCAGCGTGGACAACGACTCGAAGCAGAGCATAGAATCCATCCGCGGGGACCTGCTCGCCATAATCCCGGGCGAGGAGGGCGCTTTCGTGTGCGATTACGTAATCCTGCGCGACATTTATCATCTCAACATGCGAAACCTCGCGCGCCTGGGGACGACGATGTTCATCGCGCTTTTGACCGTCAGCGCCGTGGACGAAACGCCGGTCGAACCGCTGCTGCTCGACAAGCTCATGAAGCTGCTGCTCGCCTCCCTCAAGGAGAACCTGCGCCGCGGCGACACCGTCGCGCGCTACAGCCCCACGCAGTACGCCGTGCTTCTGCCCGCGGTCAGCTTCGAGACCGGGCGCGTCCCGCTCGAGCGCGTGAAGAAGTCCTTCTATAAAAAATACAGCAATCCCGCGTTCATATTGAGCTACCGCCTCGCGCCCGTCGCGGAGGAGGAGTGAGGGCGAAGGATCATTGACAATTGAAAATTGACAATCAAGAGCGCCGCCGCGGGCGGGGATTTTGCAGGGGCCGAATCCGGCCGCCGCAGCCTGGTGTCCGAAGGCGTTCCCTGCCGGAAGGCCATATCGGCCCGTTCCATGCCGTTCCTGCTAAATTCTCTCCCCTTCCGTAATTTCACAGCCGCCGCGCGGCGCGTTGCGTGAAACAAAATAAAATATGCCCTCTGGTTACAAATCGATTGACATTTTTCCATAACGATGGTAACATGTGACTGGATAGAAATCTATCCCACGATGTGGCAAAGCCCGCGAAAACGGGCGACGCAAAGCTAAAGGGCCTAAGGGCGCGAGCCTATGGCAGCCAGTTGCCGGGTCTTGACCAGCCTGTTTTGGCTGGGCGATTGAAGGCAGCTGGGTTTACCGGCTATTTTTTATGCCCAAAAATCGGAAGAACTCGCCTTAAAGGTGCCGGGGCTGCATTTTCACCCCGCAAAGGACGAAAAGGATCATGGATCGAACGCATGCGCAGTGACTGGGAAAGCCTGGACCCCGCCGTACTCGGGCTCCTTACGCGGCTGGCGCGCCCCATTTCGCGTCTGCCCGGCGCGGAGCATATGGTGCTCTACGGCTCCTACGCCAAGGGCACCAACACCGAGGGGAGCGACGTGGATCTGGCCGTGTTCTTCCGGGGGGAAAAGGACCCCGTGCTGCTCGAGGAATACCGCAGCCTCGCGCGCATCTGCGCCTCGAGCGAGTACGACGTGCAGGTGCAGGCGTTCAGCTCCGAGGAGCTCGCCAGCCCCTGCGGCATCGTCGAGGAGATCGACCTTTACGGCGTGGAGCTGCCGCTGTTCCCTTCGGAAAGCGCCCAAGGCGGACGCGAGTAAACGGGCGCCGTCACTTACGACAAAACAGGAAGGAATTTCGCATGAAAAAACTGGAGAAATACCGCTATTGGCTGATGCTTTCGGACTACGACCTCGAGACCGTCAACGTGCTC
Organism: Firmicutes bacterium ADurb.Bin248; assembly: GCA_002069725.1. Lineage (GTDB taxonomy): Bacteria > Bacillota > Clostridia > Christensenellales > CAG-138 > Phil1. The sequence continues at coordinate 15,738 of MWBW01000012.1, forward strand.
GCCGCAGGCGGGCGCTGGGTTTATGTGGCATACCTGTGCCAGCAGGCCGTGGAGCGCCAGCTCAAGGGCATGTATGTCTTCTACCACAACAGCGAAGCGCCAAAGACCCACAACATCAACTTTCTGTTCAGCAAGCTGCTCGCGAACGAGGAGTTCCCCTTCCTCGGAGAGCGGCGGGACGTCGACGCGCGCCGCGACGAATGCGAGGATTTTCTCATCGACGCGATGTTCTATTACATGAGCGACTATCCCTTCTCCTACAAGAACATCATGAACCGCTTCGTGGGCGAGCAGAACGCGCTCGAGCTTTTCCGGCGCACGAAGAACATGATCGCCTGGCTTCGGCAGTTCCAGCCCAGCCCCGGCTGCGCCATGTTCGAGGAGGAGGCGGCGCAGGGCTGACGCGGCAATAGACAATTGAAGATTGACAATCGATCGGATCAAACGGGCTTCCGCTTTCGGGCGGGAGCCTGTTTTTCTGACGTTTCCTTGATTTTGTGCCAGATGTTACATTTGATAACGCATAAATGATTTCTATATACTGAAAGTCATAGATATGCAACCGGCGCGGCGAAAAGCCGTTTTCGGCTCAAAGGAGAAACCATGCGCAAGATCAGAACGACGCTTTCCATGCTGCTCGCCGCGATGCTGCTCCTGACCTGCTTCCCGGTAAGTTTCGCGCGTGCGGACGGACAGCAGAGCGGCACCATCGTCAACTGCAACGTCTCGGTGAACGTTCGAAGCGGCCCCGGCACCAAGTATGCGAAGATCGGCTCCGCGCCCAAGGGCGCGGTCTACGCCGTCACGGGAAAATCGGGCTCGTATTACGAGATCGCCTTCGGCGGCCGTACGGGCTACGTCCATTCGGATTACGTTTCGCTCGCGGGCGCGGATGCGGGCGCGCGGCAGAACGGCACCATCGTCAACTGCAACGTCTCGGTGAACGTTCGAAACGGCCCCGGCACCAAGTACGCGAAGATCGGCTCCGCGCCCAAGGGCGCGGTCTACGCCGTCACGGGAAAATCGGGCTCGTATTACGAGATCGCCTTCGGCGGCCGCACGGGCTATGTCCATTCGGATTACGTTTCGCTCGCGGGCGCGGACGCGGGCGCGCGGCAGAGCGGCACCATCGTCAACTGCAGCGTCTCGGTGAACGTTCGAAGCGGCCCCGGCACCAAGTATGCGAAGATCGGCTCCGCGCCCAAGGGCGCGGCCTACGAAGTGACCGGCAAGCTGGGCGCTTATTACGAGATCGTCTTCGGCGGCAGAACCGGATATGTCCACGAGCAATACCTGTCCGTCGCGGCGGCGCCCCCCGCCCCCGCGCCGAGTCCCGCGCCGTCCCCGGAGCCCGGGGAAACGGGGGCAAAAATCGTCGCGGGCTACTACGCGTCCTGGGCCGCGTATTCGGGCTATACGCCGGATCAGATCCCCCCGGGCGTCACGCACGTGCTTTACGCGTTCGCCAACGTCGGCTCGGATCTGAAGATCAAGCTCGGCGACCCGGACATCGATCCCGCCAACTTCGAGAAGCTCAGGCAGCTCAAACAGAGGCGCCCGGAACTGAAAACGCTCATATCCGTCGGCGGCTGGACCTGGTCCGGCAAATTCTCCGACGCGGCGCTGACGGACGCGAGCCGCACAGCCTTCGCGAACAGCGCCGTGGCGTTCGTGAAACAGCACGGCTTCGACGGCGTGGACATCGACTGGGAATTCCCGGCGGGCGGCGGCATGGCGGGCAACGTCGAGCGGCCGCAGGACAGGGCGAATTTCACGCTGCTTATGGCAAAGCTGCGCGAGAAGCTCGACGCGCAGGGCGCGCTGGATCATAAAGAGTATCTCTTGACGTTCGCGGGCGGCGCGCAGGCCTTCTACACCAACATCGAGCTGGACAGGCTCGGCGCGTACGTCGATTTCGCAACCATCATGACCTACGATATGCACGGCCCGTCGACGAGCAGCGTCACCGACCTGAACGCGCCGCTGTATACGCCCTCCGAGAGTTCCCCGCAGTACCAATGGAGCTGCGACGCGGCGGTCAGGCTCTGGACGGGCAGGGGTTTCCCGAAAAACAAGATACTCATGGGAATCCCGTTCTACGGCATCCGGTTCACCGGCGTAAAAAAAGCGAACGACGGCCTGTACCAGACGTTCTCCTCGGGCGGCTCCATACCGTACGACAAGATCGCTTCGACGTACCTCGGCGACCCGGCGTACGCCCGCTTTACGCATCCGGACGCGCGCGTGCCGTGGCTGTTCAACGGCTCGACGTTCATTTCCTACGACGACCCGCGCTCCATCGCCGAAAAAGCCGGATATATCAATAACGCGGGGCTCGGCGGCGCGGCGGTCTGGGAGCTTTCGCAGAACGCCGACGGCGCGCTTCTGGAGGCGCTGCGCAGCGGCCTGAAATAAGAAGAAAGAATAGGGGACGATATGAAGTAGGGGACGATATGGAATCGTCCCCTACGGGTTTCATTTGGTTGTCGGCTGGCGGGTTCCCCGTCCCCGCCCGAAGAAAGAATAGGGGACGATATGGAATAGGGGACGATATGGAATCGTCCCCTACGGGTTTCATTTGATTGTCGGCTGGCGGTTTCCCCGTCCCCGCCCGAAGAAAGAATAGGGGACGATATGAAATAGGGGACGATATGGAATCGTCCCCTACGGGTTTCATTTGGTTGTCGGTTGGCGGGTTCCCCGTCCCCGCCCGCGGCGGCGTTCTCGATTGTCAATTGTCAATTGTCAATTGTCAATTACTTCGTCTCCCCCTTGGGCTTTGAGAAGAATATGCCGAGCGCCATGATGACCGCGAACACGATCAGATAGTAGAAGATCGGCATCTCGAGGAGCTTATCGCTCTTGTTCAGGCCGTGCGCCCAGACCGCGGCGATCACCATGAACACGGAGCCCGCAAGCGCGAGCGCGGGGATCACGAAGCGCTTGAGCGCGGGGAACTCCTTCTCCCGGATCATGAACATGATGAGCATGGGGATGTAGGACGCGTAGATGGTCACGATCGGCAGCTCGCTCGTATCGAACGCGAACGGGCCGAACCAGGACGCGGTGAGGTTCGCGCCATAGAAGTAGAGAAGCCAGAACGCCGCGAGCAATACGCCTATGACGGACGAATTCGTGGGCATGTTGGTCTGCGCGTCCACCTGGCGGAAGACGTCCGGCCGGGGGCCGACGTTGCGCGCGGCGAGCGCGTAGAAGCCGCGCGTGCAGCCCATCATCAATCCGTTGAGCGTGCCCAGGCACGACACGATGATGAACACGAACAGTATCGTGCCGCCGATGCTCGAGAAAATCGTAGAGAAAGCGGTCTTCGCGCCGTTCTGCCCGCTCTCCATCATGACGGCCTTGTCGACCGCGCCCGCGATGCCGATGTAATAGAGCACATAGATCGCCATCACGATGGCGGCGCCGATGAGCAGCGCCTTGGGCAGGTTCTTCTTGGCCTCGCGCAGTTCCGCGTTGATGGAGGTGGCGATGATCCAGCCCTCGTAGGCGAACGCGGTGGCGACGATGGCGCCGAACAGCGGGCTGCCGTCGACCGCCGTGACGGCCGCGGAGGTCAGGTTTTCCACGGTCATGCCGTTGACAAGGCCGACGACGGTGCCCACGATCGCCATGAGTACGAGCGGGATCAGCTTGACGGCGGTGGTCGTCACCTGGAATTTGCCGCCGAGCTTGGGCGAGAGGGCGTTGAGCGCGTAGTTCGCCACGAGGAAGAAGAACGCGATGGAAAGACACTCGGGCCCGACGATGTCGAAGCCGACGAGCACGCACAGATACCGCGCGCTGACCCACGCGAGCACGCCGGTCAGCGTCGGCGTGTAGATGGTGGCCATGAACCAGCCCACGTAGTAGCCGTACTTCTTGCCCACGGTCACGTCCGCGTAATCCACGATGCCGTTGACATACTCGTACTTGGTCGCCATGATGGCGAAGGCGAGCGAGCATGCGATCATGATCAGGCCGCCGATGATCCACGCGAGTATGCCCAGGCTCATGTCGCCGCCGGTCTCCTTGAGGATGGCTTCGGCCTTGAAGAACACGCCCGAGCCGATGACGATCCCCACGACCATCGCGATGGCCGTCGGCAGACCGTACTTCTTTTTGAGTTCGTTGCCCATGATGTGAATCCTCCTGTAAAATGTGATAAACCCGGCTCGGCGTCCCGAAGCGGGCTTCCCAAATTAGAACTTATATATAATATACCGCCGCGCGAATCCTGTCAACATGAAACGGCGCATATACATGCATATATTGTGCATTGACCTTCGCGCCGGCGCGCCGCTTGCGAAACGCCCGCCGTTGTGCTTAAATAAATGGGGAACGTCTTATGGGAGCAGCTATGTTTGAGGAGATCCTGCACGATTCGCATAGGGGCGCGCACCGCTCGCCCTTGGGCGCCTCCGCCGCGGGCGGGGAGGTTACGCTCTTTTTACGGTTCGACGAATATCTGAACGTCAACGCGCGGCTCAGGCTTTGGATCGACGGCGCGGAGCGCTTTGTCGAGGGCCGCCGCGCGGACGGCGGTCTTGCCTTTTCGTTCGCTCCGGCCAATACGGGGCTTGTGTGGTATTGCTTTATCATAGACGCTCCGGGAGGCGCGAAATGGTACGGCGCGCGCACGCCCGGCCTCGGCGGAGCCGGCGCGCTGTATGATTATCCGCCGCCGTCCTGGCAGATCACGGTGTATGACGCCGCCTTCGAGACGCCGCGGCGTTTTCGCGGCGGGCTTGCCTACCAGATTTTTCCGGACCGCTTCGCCCGCTCGGGCCGGGACGACGTTTCGCGCTACGGCTACCACCTCTCCCGGGGAAGGCCGCTGCTCGCGCACAAAAGCTGGGACGAACCCGTGCTCCACGAACCCCTGCCCGGCAATCAGGATTACGATCCGTGCGACTTCTACGGAGGCGACCTCGCCGGGATCGAGGGGAAGCTGCCCTACCTCAAGGGGCTGGGCGTCACCTGCATCTACCTGAACCCCGTGTTCGAGGCCGCGTCCAACCACCGCTACAACACGGCGGATTACATGCGGGTCGATCCCATGCTCGGCGGAGACGAGGCGCTCGCCTCGCTCGCGAAAGCCGCCAAAGCGCAGGGCATCGAATTGATGCTCGACGGCGTGTTCTCCCACACGGGGGACGACAGCGTCTATTTCGACCGGCGCGGCGTCTACGCGGGCGACGGCGCGTACCGCAGCAAGGATTCCCCTTACGCGGGCTGGTACGAGTTCTATTCCTGGCCGGAAAGCTACCGCTGCTGGTGGGGCTTCAAGTCGCTCCCCGAGGTCAACGAGGACGAGCCGGGCTACCGCGATTTCGTCGGCCGCGTGCTTGCGCGTTACGCCGCGATGGGCATAGGCTCGTGGCGGCTCGACGTCGCGGACGAACTGCCCGACGGCTTCATCGAATTTCTAAGGGATTGCGTCAAACGAAACGACCCTGAAGGTACGCTCATAGGCGAAGTCTGGGAGGACGCCTCCACCAAGGAGGATTACGGCGCGCGCCGCGCTTTCGTCGACGGGCGCGAGCTCGACGGCGTCATGAACTACCCGTTTCGCGCGGCGCTCATCGATTTTCTGCTGTACCGCATGGACGCGCGCGGGCTGTGCCTGCGCCTCGAAACGCTGCGCGAGAACTACCCGAAGCCCTTTTACGAGGCATGCCTCAACGTGCTTGGCACGCACGACACGCCGCGCCTGTTTACGGTGCTCTCCGGCGCGCCGGGCAGGGACGCGCTCACGCGGCGGGAGCAGGCGCGCTACCAAATACCGCCGGACGCCGCCGCGCGCGGCAGGGCAAGGCTCTGCCTGGCCGTCATGGTGCAATTGGCCCATCCCGGCGTGCCCTGCGTCTATTACGGGGACGAGGCCGGGCTTTGCGGTATGGCGGACCCGTTCAACCGCGCGACCTATCCCTGGGGGCGCGAGGACGGGCACATACTCTCGCGCTATCGCCTGCTGCTCGAGGCGCGCGCGGAATGCGCCGCCATGCGCGAAGGGCTGTGCGGCTTCGCCGCGCCGGACGGGGATGTGTTCGCGCTGCTCCGCTCGGACGGGGACTCCTGCGCGATGGCGCTCGTCAACCGCTCGGAAAGCGCCAGGCAGGTCAGCATAAGCGCCTCCGATTTTACAAAAGGGCCGGACGCGGGGAAGCTCTTCCTCGCCGAATCGCTTCGCGATGTTCTCACGGGAGCCGCCGTGGATGCGAAAGGCGGCTTTGTCAACCTCGTGCTGCCGCCGCTCTCGGGCGCTCTGCTGACGCGCCGCGCAGACGAATGACAACGGAGCGCAAATACAAAAAGTGGCAGAGCCACTTTTTCGGCGCGCCGGGATATGCTATAATCAGCGCGTGAAAGCGCAAAGAATTCCTCAAGGATAAACAAAGGAGAAACATATGACAGTCGACAAGAACATGACCATCGAACAGATCCTGCACACCGACCGCAACCTCGCGGACATACTGCTCGCCAGCGGCATGCACTGCCTCGGCTGCGTCATGGCCAGCGGCGAAAACCTCGAGCAGGCCTGCGCCGTGCACGGCATCGACGCGGACGCGCTCGCGGCCAAGCTCAACGAGTATCTCGCGGCGAAAGCGTAAGCCGTGAGCGCGCGGGCCATCGCGCGGGGCGCATTGATCGGGGCGCTGTACGCGCTGCTCACGCTTTTGACCATACCGCTGGGCGGGGGCGTGCAGCTGCGTTTTTCCGAGGCGCTCTGCGTGCTGCCCTACTTCTGCCCGGAGGCGGTGCCCGGCCTGTTCGTGGGCTGCGCCGTCGCGAACCTCGTGACGGGCGCCGTGGTGCTCGACGTGATATTCGGGTCGCTGGCGACGCTCGCCGCCGCGTACCTGACGTATGAGCTCAAGCGGCGCGGCGCCTCGAAATGGCTCGCGCCGCTGCCCGCCGTGCTCGTCAACGCGGTGGTCGTGGGGCTGCTGCTGCGCTATGCGTACGGCGTGGAGCTTCCGCTGTGGATGTGCATGGCGGGCGTGTTCGCGGGGCAGGCGCTTTCGTGCTACGGCATAGGGATGCCGCTCTGGTACGCTCTGGATAGATTCGGCTGCAAGTTATTTGAATAGGGATATGCGCCCGAAGGGATACACGCGAAGGAACGCTCTGCCCGCGACGTCGTTGCCGGAAACGAAGAGTCCGGCGGGATTTTCCACATTCGCCCGGGCGCGCGCGTCGGGCAGCACGAAATAGCAGCCCTCGGGCACAACCGTCGCCGCCAGGTCGCCGCAGTTCCCCGCGGCGTAAGCGCTCTCGTCGAGCAGATGTCCGTCTATGTAGACCCGGCCGCCTGCGATCTCAACGGTTTCCCCCGGCAGGCCCACCGCGCGCCCGACGCAGGTCGGGCCGTTTTTTTCGATTGAAAAGAGGAGCACATCTCCGCGCGCGGGCGCGCAAACAAAGCGCGCGGGCCTGAAGTAGAGCACGATGTCGTGTGCTTGGATATAGGGCGCCATGCCCGCGTCCTCGGCGCGCACGGCGATAAACAGCGCCGTGAACACGAACGCCACCGCGAGCGCGGAGGAAAAAACGGCCCACAGCCAGCCGTACGCCCGCAGCCGCGCGTATTCTTCCCGGTTGCGCCGCGCGCGGGGCTGGAGCTCCATTTACACCTTCCGCCTTTCGGAGAGCGGCCATATGACCGCGCGGCAGATGCCGACGATGCGGTAATCCGGGATGAAGCCCACGGATTCCATGCGGCTGTCCTTCGAGTCGTTCCGGTTGTCGCCCATGACGAAAACGCAGTCCTCGGGCACGGTCACCTCGCCCATGTCGTCGAGCGTCCCGCTCCAGGAGATCGACCCGCCTTCCGTGTTGACGTAGGCCGACTCGTCGACCGCTTCGCCGTTGACGTAGACCTGCCCGTCCCTGATGGAGATCGTGTCCCCCTCGATAGCGATGACGCGCTTGACGCAGGAGATCGTATAGCCCGGGTAGAAGCAGGTGATGATCTCGCCGCGCTCGGGCTCACGGAACCAGTATGTCACCTTTTCGGTGAACATGTATTCGTTGTTGTGCAGCGTGTCGACCATCGAGCTGCCGTCCACGCGCACCGGCTCGAACAGGAAGAGCCGTATGGCGAGCGCCGCGATCACGACCCCCGCGAGGTAGAGATAGAATTGCATGTCCGCGTCGCGCTTGTAGGCGGGATCCTTCTCGTGGTAATCCTCCGCCGCCCGCACGAGCTGCTTGAGCTTCTTTTTCGAAAGCCTGTTGCGCATTTGTTCAGCCGTTCCCTTCGGATGAATTCCGTTCGTTCGACGGACCGAGGTTCTTTTTCGCGCGCTTGAGAAAATCGACCCGGTCGAGCATGACGACCCTGCCGCAGCCGGCGCAGCGCAGCTTCACGTCCGCGCCCGTGCGCGTGACGGCCCACTCGTTGGCGCCGCAGGCGTGCGGCTTCTTCATCACGACGCGGTCCCCGAGCGCAAAGGTTTCGATCATACGTCCTCCCCCTGCCTGTTGGCGACAAACACGCGCTCGTAGGGCGCGGGCACGCCCTCCTTTTCGAAGCGCGCCGCGACGCGCGCGGTAAGCTCGCGCTGTACGCTCCAGTGTTCGAGCGGCTTGACGGGTATAACCACGCGCAGCACCATCACGCCGTTCTCCGCGCGGATGGCGCCGGGCGCTTCCGGCTCGCCCGCGGCCCGCCCGCCGATCTCCCGACAATACGCCTTCGCCTCCTCGAGCATGAACGCGAGCGCCTTCTTCGCGTCCGCGCGGATGCTCACGGGCATGTCCACGACGGCGAGGGCGTTGGTTCGCGAGTAGTTCGTGAGCGTGGCGATGCTGCCGTTGGGCACGACGCTCACCTCGCCGGTGTAGCTTCGTATCGCGGTCGTGCGCAAATTGATGGCCACGACCGTGCCCGTGATGCCCGCCGCGGTGATGGTATCCCCCACGGCGAACTGGTCTTCGAAGAGCAGGAAGAAGCCCGACACGATGTCCTTGACGAGGCTCTGCGCGCCTATGCCGATGACGACGCCGCCGATGCCCGCCGCCGTGAGCAGCGAGGTCATCGAGGCCGTGAGGCCGAGCTGGCCTACGGCCGCGGCCGCGGCGAGAAAATAGACGGCGTACTTGGCGGCGCTCACCACGAGCGTCGCCGCCGTGTCGAAGCGCCTCGCGCGCGCGGGGTCCGCGGCGGGCCTGCGCGCGGCGAGCGCGCGCTTGACGACGAAGCGGATCGCGCGCACGACAAACCACGCGACGAGGAAAATCAGCGCAACGTCGATAATCGCCGACACGAAGCCGAGGCCCCTGTCCGCGAGAAGCTCGTCAATCTGCCTGATGAACGCCGCCGTCGCCATACTCAAATTCTATTATACCACGTCGGGCGCCTTTCGCTCAACCGATGCCTTCCGGACTGACCGCGCCTTCCTCGTTCTGTTCGTCTATGCCGCCGAGCACGCCCGCGGTATCCGGAGGCGGCGTCGCAAGGCCGTCCTCGGGCAGGAACGCGGGCGGCACGCGCGCGAGCCCCGCTTCGGCATAGGCCTGGTCGAGCAGGCCGTTCACGAGCGCGAAGTACAGATCGAGATACGCGCCGCACTCGCGGCGTATGGCCGTGGCGAGCAGCGCGCGGTTCTTCGAGAGCGCGTCGTAGGTCGCGGGCTTGACCGCCTTGCGGTTGGCGCTCATGAAGTCCTTCGCCTCGTTGTAGACGAGCGCCGCGTTGTAAAGCTTGATCTGCACGGCCTCGCGGTTGAGCGCGACGGCCGCGAGTATCGCCTCGCCGTCGAGCGCGGGATCGAGCGCGACCTTCCCGCCGAACACGTCGAAGATGAGCCCGCCGAGCTTTTCATTGTCGATGAGCCAGCAATCGCGCTTGTATACGGATTTGAACGCGCCCGCGACCATGTGCCTCCCGAGCTGGGAGCTTTCCATGCGAAGCGCGATCAGCGAGAGCGAGCAGATCTGCTCGAAGGAAAGGTCGGTGACGATCGAGTCCTGCACGGCCTCGTAGATCTTGGGCAGGTTCGCGATCTGCCCCGTGGACTTCATCTGGCTGAAAACCGCCATGAGTATGCGCTGCTGGCGATCCGCGCGCGCGACGTCCGAGCTGCCCTTCCTCTGCCTGCAATAGTCGAGCACGGCCTGGCCGTCGAGATGCTGGAGGCCGGGATGGAGCGCGCGCCCGTTCATATCGACCTCGATGTCCACCTCGTAGTCGATGCCGCCCATGGCGTCCACGATGAGCTTGACCGCGTTCATGTCGAAGGAAACGTAGTAGTTGACCGGTATGCCGCCGAAAACCGCGCTCACGGTGTTCATCGCGCTTTGATAGCCGCCGTGCTTGAGGCCGCCGCCGAGCGAGAAGGCCGCGTTGACCTTGTTGAACGGGTCTATGGGGTCGATGAGCAGGCCGTCCTTGCCGTAGAGCTTGACGTAGCTGTCACGCGGAATGGAGATCATGTCCACGTCGAGCGTCTTGAAGTTGATGGTGACGAGTATCATCGTGTCCGTGCGGAAGGAGCCCGAGGCTTCGCGCTCCACGGATTTGTCGACGCCGAGCACGAGTATGTTGACGCGGCCTTTCATGAACTCCGCGTCCGACATGGTGACGAGCACATCCTCCGGTATGGGCGTGGGCGTGGGCGTCGGCGTCGGCGCGGCCGTTTTCCCCGCGCCGGGGCTGCCGTCCGGCGCGGGCGTGGCGGGGGAGGGGGTCGCGCCCTGCGTCGGGGAAACGCCCGGCGTCGCGCCGGGGAACACGTTCGCCGGATCGCTCACGCGCAGGTAAAAAACGAGTATGCCCCCGGCGGCGAGCACGATCGCCGAGGCGAGGCAGATGAGCGCAATTTTCAGACCTTTTTTCATAAACGTCATTATATCGCTTAATCAAGCAATCTTCCATCCCGCAAAAACAAATTAATAGTGAATAGTGAATGGCGCGAATCGCTATCCCATTCAACCGTATATTTTCTCTTTTTACGGCTCGTTTTTATTGGAACAATCGTTTTTACTATGGAATTCCAAAACGAGAAGGCCCTCGCCCTTAAAGCGAAAGCCCCTTCGAATCCGGATGGTGATTCACCATTCACCATTAGCTATTGGTTAAATCAGCCCGCCTTCGCCGTTTCCTCTTCCTCGAGTATGCGGTAAGCGACCTTGCCCACGAGGGTTTTGGGAAGCTCCGGCCGGAACTCGATGTCGTAGGGCAGCGCGTATTTGGCAACGTGCTTGGCGCAGTAGTCCAATATCGCCTGCTTGACCTCCTCCGAAGGCTCTATGCCGGGCTTCAATACGATGAACGCCTTGACCTTTTGCATCTTGTAGGGGTCGCGCACGCCTATGACGCAGCTCACATGGACGGATTCGTGCGCGTCGAGTATATTCTCCATCTGCGAGGGGTAGACGTTGTAGCCCGCGGTCACGATCATGCGCTTGATGCGCTGGCGGAAGTAGATGAAGCCGTCCGCGTCCATCGTGCCCAGATCGCCCGTGTGCACCCAGGTCAGGCCGTCCGCGTGCTTTCTGAGCGTATTGGCGGTTTCCTCCGGCTGGTTGCAGTATTCGATCATGACCGAAGGGCCCGCGAGGCAGATTTCGCCCTCCTGGCCGTAGGGAAGCTCCTCGGTCGTGCCGACCTTGACGATCTTGTAGTACGTATCCGGGAACGGGATGCCTATGCTGCCCTCGCGGCTCATATGGTAGGGCGTGAGGCAGCTCGCCGTGACGCACTCGGTCGTGCCGTAGCCCTCGCGCACCTCTATGGTGGCCTTGTGGTCTTTAAGGAACTTGTCGAAGCGCTTCTTGAGCTCGACCGTGAGAGAATCCCCGCCCGAGAACACGCCCTTGAGGCAGGAGAGGTCGAGCTTCTCGAGCCCGTCGAGCCGGAGCAGGGCCTCGTAGAGCGTGGGCACGCCCGCGATGAAGTTGGGCTTGTGCTTGGCGATGAGCTCGGCGTAGGTGCGCGGCGTGAAGCGCGGCACAAGTATGCAGCGCGCGCCCTGGGCGAGCACGGTGTGGATGCTGATGCCGAGGCCGAAGCCGTGGAACATGGGCATGATGGCGAGCATCGTGTCCCCGGGCCGGAACATCGGGTTCGCCGCGATGGTCTGGCGGGCCAGCGCGTTGAAGTTGAGGTTCGAGAGCAGGATGCCCTTGGTGACGCCCGTCGTGCCGCCGCTGTAGAGTATGGAGGCGCCCTCCTTCGCCGCGTGGCGGGAGACGTACTTGCCCTCGTAGCGCGCGCCCCCGGCGAGGAAATCCTTCCACATCACGACGCGCTCGTCCGCGGGGATGGGCGGGACCTTCCTGCCCTCGGTGAGCTTGTAGCCGAGCGCCATCACGGGGGAGAGCGCGTCCGCGATGGAGGTGATGATGAGCCGGTCGAGCTTTGCTTTGTCGCGTATGGCCGCGAACTTGCCGTAAAACTGGTCGAGCGTGATGGCCGCGACCGAGCGCGAGTCGTTGAGGTAGAAGGCGATCTCGTTCTCGCTCGAGAGCGGGTGAACCATGTTGCTGATCGCGCCTATGACGTTGAGCGCGTAGAACATCATGATGGTCTGCGGCGCGTTGGGCATGCAGATGGTGACGCGGTCGTTCTCCTTGATGCCTATGGCGCGCAGCGCCCTGGCGCACAGGTGGATGTCGCGCACGGCCTTCTCGTAGGTCGTCTTTTTGCCCATGAAGTCGTAGGCGATGTACTTGGGGTATTTCTTCGCGGTCTCCTCGACCGCCTCCTCCATGGTGTAGCCGGGATAATCGAGATGCGCGGGCACCTCGCCGTAATATTTGAGCCAGGGGGTTTTTATTTCGCCCATCAGATCGGCACCTCCGTTTCAAAGGGCAATTCGAGCAGTTCGGGGTTTTGCAGCAGGTGCTTGAGCAGACGTATGGTCTTGGAATAATAGTAGCCGTCGGCGAGCCTCTCGTCGATGGTGAGGCCGAGGTCTATGGTCTCCTTCATGGTGACGGCGCCGGATTCGTCGAAGAACGGGGTTTTCTTCTTTTCGCCGACCACGACGAACACTGAGTTCGTGCCCCAGTTGGTCAGGTGATGGTAGCCGCACTTGAGGCGGATGGAGCCGAGGTTCGTGAGCAGCACCGAGGAATAGTACGGGTCGGACGCGATCAGGGACTGCGGGCACCAGCCGTGCTTGTCGAGCTTGGTGATCAGGTACACGAGGAACTTCGCGAGGAAACGCGGCATCTTGTTGAAGATGTCCATACTCTCGCTCGAGGGGTCGAGCTTGTCGCTGCGGCAGGAGGCGATCTGGCCGTAGATCTTTTTGCGGATGCTCCCGATGGTGTCGCCCTTGTCCGCGTAGACGAAGGCGAGCGCCTCCGCGCCGTCGTCCCTGAACTGCTTCTTGACCACGAACGCCGCGGAAACGTAGTTGCGCTCGTAGACGTTCTTGTTGGCGATGAAGCGGTTCATCTTGGGGCGCAGCACGATGGTTTTGAGCGTCGCCGCCACGATCATGTGGAACAGCGTGAAGGGGAACTCCGTTTCGTCCGCGTTCTTTGCGGCGAGGTAGGCGTTGACGCGGGTCAGGTCGATCTTCTCGGAGATGTAGGCCTCGTTGTCGCAGCGGTTGGGGTAGATCTGCGGCATGATGAAGTGCATGGGGTCGAGTTCGCGCAGGAGCCTGCCGTCTTTGCGGTCTCCCGGGCGGCGTTTGGGTTTTTCCATGGGTATGAGTCCTCCAGCTGTCTTTATAATAAGGCGCGGGGTATGATGAATGTCGCGCCTTGCAAACCGGTTATGCCTTCTTGACGTAGAGCAGGCGCACGAGCCAGTACTGGACGCGCATGGGCATGGTTTTGCTCAGCGCGCAGAGCACCTTATACTTGAAGCCGATCGTCGAGAGCGGCTTGGGGTTCTTCGCTTCGGCGAGGCGGACGATCTTCCTCGCGGGGGCCTCGGGCGGCATGCCGTTGCGCTCGTCGTGTTCCATGAGGGCGACGGAGGCCTCCACGGTTTTGCCGTAAAGCTCGCCGCCGCCGCGCTTGACGCGCACGTCCGTAAAGCCCGTCCTCGTATCCCCGCACATGAAGGTGACGACGCGGATGTTGAAGGGCGCGAGCTCGAGCCCAAGCGATTGCGAGAGCGCGTTGAGCGCGCTCTTTGTGGCCGAATAGAAGCCCTGGTAGGGCAGGCCGAAAAGCGCGGCGACGGAACTGACGGCGACGATGCAGCCCCCGCCCGCCTTTCGCATGAGGGGAACCCCGTGGCGCGCGCACAGGTGCAGGCCGAAAACGTTGACGTCGAACTGGTATTTCGCGTCCGCGAGGCTCGCGCACTCGACGGGGCCGGAGATGCCCATGCCCGCGTTGCTCACGAGCGCGTCGAGCCGGCCTTGCTCGGCTTCGATGCGCTTGAAGGCGGCCTCGACTTCGGCTTCGAGCGTCACGTCGGTTTTGATGTGGATGAGCCTCCCGTCCGGCGGCGCGGAGCGCGAGAGGCAGTAGACGGCGTATCCCCTGTCGGCAAACAGCTTCGCCGTGGCGAGGCCGATGCCGCTCGAAGCGCCCGTTACGGCGGCGACGCGGCGTTCATTCGGCATGCTCGATCACCTCTTTGATGATGTCCATGGCCTCGTCGAGTATGGCCTCCGTATGGGTCGCCATAAGGCTTGTGCGCAGCAGGCATTCTCCCGGCGCGGTCGCGGGCGGGAGCACGGGGTTGACGTACACGCCGCACTCGTAGAGCGTCTTGTTGATGCGAAGCGTTCGCATGGGCTCATATGTGTAGATGGGGATGATGGGCACGCGCGCGTTCTCGGCCTTCATGGTGGCGATGCCGCGTCTGTGGAGCCCTTCGCGGTAGTATTCCGCGAGGTCGCCCAGGCGCTTGACCCGCTCCGGCTCGCTGTCGATCACGCGCAGCGCGGCGAGGGCGCTCGCGCAGTTGGCGGGCGGGATGGACGCGCTGAAGATGAACGGGCGGCTGTTGTGGCGCACGTATTCCGCGACGGCCGGGCTTGAGAGCATGAAGCCGCCCAGGCTCGCCAGAGACTTGCTGAACGTGCCCATGACGACATCCACCTCGTCCATGAGGCCGAAGTAGCTCGCCGTGCCGCGCCCGCCGGGGCCGAGCACGCCGAAGCCGTGCGCGTCGTCTACCATGACGCGCGCGCGGTATTTTTTCGCGAGCTCCACGATGTCGGGCAGCCTTGCGATGTCCCCGCTCATGCTGAACACGCCGTCGGTCACGATGAGCTTGCCCGCTTCTATGGGAATTTCCGCGAGGCGCTTCTCGAGGTCCGCCATGTCGGAATGGCGATAGCGCTGCACGGCCGCGTAGCTCAGCTTGCAGCCGTCGTAGATGCTCGCGTGGTTTTCGCGGTCGTTGAGTATGGTGTCGCTGCGGCCGCACAGGGCGCTGATGATGCCCAGGTTCGCCTGGAAGCCGGTCGAAAACGTCACGCACGCGCCCTTGCCCGCGAACGCGGCAAGCTCGCGCTCGAGCTGGTTGTGCAGATCGAGCGTGCCGTTGAGGAAGCGCGAGCCCGAGCAGCCCGTGCCGTATTTGAGCATCGCGTCCACGCCCGCCTGCACGACCTCCGGGTGGACCGTGAGGCCGAGGTAGTTGTTGCTGCCGAGCATGATGCGGCGCTTGCCCTCCATCACGACCTCGACGTCCTGACGCGTTTCAAGTTCGTGGAAGTAAGGGTATACCCCCTCCTTGACGAGGTCGCGGATGGTGGTGTACTCCTCGCACTTGGTGAACAGTGGCATTATGAGTCCTCCAAAATAAAAATGTATGAGTCTATCGGCTCCGGCGCGCCGCAATCAAATAAAAGGCGCGCGGAGCAAATATTCGCTGTGACCCTGTTCGCGGTATTATTCTCTCAAGGTGCGGTTGGTGTAGCGGATGTACGCGCCCTGCCAGGCGAGCGTAACGGTCGCCGTGGGGCCGTTGCGGTGCTTGGCGACGATGACCTCGGCGGAGTTGTCCGCGAGCGCCTCGGGATCGTCCTTGGCGGCATAGACCGCCGGGCGGTAGAGCAGCATGACGACGTCCGCGTCCTGCTCGATGGCGCCGGATTCGCGAAGGTCCGCCATGATGGGGCGGTGGTTGTCCTCCTTGCGCGTCTCGGGGCCGCGCGAGAGCTGCGAGCACAGTATGATGGGCACCTCGAGCTCGCGCGCGAGTATCTTGAGCGAGCGCGTCGCCTCGGAAATATCCGAAACGCGGCTGCCCGTGTTGCCCGTGAGTTCCATGAGCTGCAAGTAGTCGATGATCACGAGGTCGAGCCCCGTTCGCACCTTCTGGCGGCGGCAGCGGCTGCGGATATCCGCCACGCCCATGCCGCCTGTGTCGTCGATGTAGATGTTGGCGCCGGATAGCTCCTCGAGCGACTCGGAGAGCTTCAACAGGTCGTCCTCGGTCGTCTCGCCCATGTTGACGCGGTGCATGTCCACGCCGGCGTTGGCGCACAGCAGACGCCTTGCGAGCTGCTCGCGGCTCATTTCGAGGCTGAACACGCACACCTTTTTGCCGCCGCGCGTGGCGGCGTATTGCGCGATGTTGAGCGCGAAAGTGGTCTTTCCCATAGAGGGGCGGCCCGCGACGATGACGAGGTCGCTCTTCTGCAGGCCCGATGTGAGCCGATCGAGGTCGGTGAAGCCCGTGGGCACGCCCGAGAGGCTGCCGCGCGTGCGCATCAGTTCGCCGATGTGCAGGTAGGTTTCCATGGCGGTCTGCTCGATGTGCACGAGCGTGTCCTCGCTCTTTTTCATCGAGATGCCGAATATGCGCCGCTCCGCGTCGTCGAGTATCTCGTTGATGGGCGCGGTGCCCGACTGCGCGCTGCTGGCGATTTCCCCGCCCGCCTTGATGAGCTGGCGCAGCACGCTCCTGTCCTCGACGATGCGGATGTAGTGGTGCGCGTTGGCGGCGCTCGGCACGAACACCGAGAGCTCCGCCAAATAGCTCGCGCCGCCGACCGCGGCGAGCTTGCCCGCGCGCTCGAGCGCGCCTATGACGGTGACGGCGTCCACAGCCTCGCCCCGCCCGTTGAGGCGGAACATCGCCTCGAAGATATCCCGGTGCGCCCCGAAATAGAAATCGTCCGGCCGCAGCATCTCGCACGCGAGCTCGAGCGCGTCGCGCGAAATGAGCATGCTGCCGAGCACGCTCTTTTCGGCCTCCTGGCTGTGCGGGGGGACGCGGGGCTGCTGTTCCATGCGATATCCTTCTTATGCCTCGAGGGGCAGCACTTCGACAGAGAACTTCGCGTCCGAACTCTCGTAGAGGTGCGCGGAAACCCTCGTGACGCCGAGGGACTTGATGGGCTCCTCGAGGCGGATCTTTTTCCTGTCGACCTCGATGCCGTACTGCGCCTTGAGGGCGGCGGCGATCTCCGCCGCGCCTATGGAGCCGAAGAGCTTGCCGTTCTCGCCCGCCTTGGCGCGCACCTTGACCGTGAGGTCGCTCATTTCGCCGGCGAGCTCCCTGGCGCGCTTCCTCTGCATTTCGAGGCGGTGGGCGTCCGCGCTTTTCTTGATGGAGGCGGCGTTGATGCTGCTCGCGTCCGCGGGCAGCGCGAGCCCTCTGGGTATGAGGAAATTGCGCGCGTAGCCGTCGCTGACGGTGACGACCTCGCCCGCCTTGCCCTGATCCTTCACGTCTTTCTGGAGTATGACCTTCATTCGATTTCAACCTCCTTGAGATAGGTGTGTATGCTGTTCATCAGGGTTTTGACCGCTTCGTCCAGCGGCATCCCGTGGAGCTGCGCCCCCGCGACGGTGAGGTGGCCCCCGCCGCCGATGCGCTCTAGTATGATCTGCACGTTGACGGCGCCGAGGCTCCTTCCGCTGACCATCACGAACTCGCCCGTGTCCGCGAGCACGAAGGAGGCCTGTATGCCCTTGATGGAGAGCAGCGCGTCCGCGGCCTGCGCGGCGATCAGAGAGCCGTTGGGCATATCCCGCGGGCAGGTGGAGATGGCGATGCCCTGGTCCATGATCAGCGCGTTCTGCACGACCTGCGCGCGGTTGCGGAAGTTCTGCATGTCGTCCTGATACATGAGCTTGACCATGCTCGTGTCCGCGCCGCATTTGCGAAGGAAGCTCGCCGCTTCGAACGTGCGCGCGCCGGTGTTGATGGAAAAGCTCTTCGTATCCATGGTCATGCCCGCGAGCAGCGCGCTGCACTCGAAGGCCGTGGGCTTGAGGTCGTCGTCGAAATACTGCAGCACCTCCGTGACCATCTCGCAGGTCGAGCTCGCGCCCGCCTCGAGGTAGTTGAGCGTGGGGTTCGAGAGCGCGTCGACGGGCCTGCGGTGATGGTCTATTATAACGGTCTTTGACGCGCTTTCATAGAGTTTTGTTGAAAGAACGGAACTCGCGCGCTGCGTGTCGACCACGATCATGACGGAACTCGGGCGGATGAGGCCGAGCGCCTCCTCCTCGGAGAGCACGCTCTCGTGGTACTGCTTGCTGCCCGCCATGGCCGCGAGCGCGCCCTCGATCATGGAGTTGGGCTCGTTGAGCACGTAATACGCGCGCCTGCCCGAGCAGCTCGCGCAGCGCATCAGGCCGAGCGCCGCGCCCACGCAGTCCATATCCGGATAGTTGTGGCCCATGATGAACACCTGGTCGGAGTTTTCCATCAATTGCCGGAGCGCCTTGGCGAAAAGCCTCGTCTTGACGCGGGATTGCTTGGGCGAGGAAACCTGGCGCCTTCCGCCGTAGAACGTATACCCCATGCCGCGCTTGACGACCGCCTGGTCGCCGCCGCGGCCGAGCGCGAGCTCCATGCCGTCGCGCGCGCTCTCGTCGGAGCGGGAGACGCGCTCCTCCGCGCCGACGGCGATGGAGAGCGTGACGGGCTGCTCCGTGCCGGTCTCTATGGCGTGCGCGGCCTCGAGCAGCGGGAAGCGCTGGCGCTCGAGCTCGGGCAGGTGCTTGGCCTCGAACACGAGGAAGAAGCGCGCGTTCTCGTACCTGCGATAGGTGCCGTGTACGGAGGCGGTCAGCTCGCTGACCTGGTTCTCCACCTCGGAGAGCACGCTCGAGCGGTGGAACTGCTTGTCCGCGGCGAGCTCCTCGTAATTGTCCACGTAGATCAGCGCCACGACCGGCATGTTCTCCTCGTACAGGCGCGTGTAGTGCAGCGCCTCGGTGCGGTCGAGCCAATACTGGAAAATGAGGTTCTTCGCGCCCGGATGCTCGCGCTTGACCGGCAGGCTCATGACCTGGTAGGTGCTGCCTGCGTATTCGAAGGAGAGCGCCTGCGCGGGGAAACGCGCGTCGAAGCCGGGGAGTATGCGCCGTATGTCCCGCCCGTCGTGGATCTGGCGCAGGGATTTGTTGGCCCAGATGATGCGCCCGTCCTCGTCGAACAGGAGCGCCGGTATGGCAAGCGTGTTCATGATCTGCGCGGAGGCGGAGGCGTTGATTTTGAAGATGTCGTCGAATTCGCGCGCGAGCCGCCGCCTGTACGCGCCGAGCATGGCGGCGGATACGGCAATGCCGGCAAGGCCCGCCGCGAGCGCGAAGGCGCCGTATTGCCATTCTTCCAACGCCAGCACAAGCCCCGCCCCGACGACGAGCGTGGCGAGCGCGAACGGGATGAGCGCGTTATGCGGCTTGAGCTTCATGGAATCCCCGTTTCCCCCCGAACCCGGCGCTCAGCTTTGGTTCGGCTTTTTTTGCGTGTAGTGCCTGCGCACGCGCATCAGGCGGTCCATAAGCCCCGTGAGGATCAGCGAATAGGGCATCAGGAACAGCGCGAAGGCGTAGAACGCGGCGCGGCGAAGCGCGCGCCTGCCGCCGCTCATGCGCAGCATGAACTCCATATAGCATGCCCCCATGAGCATCAGCGGCATGAGCACGATGCACGCCGCCGCGGCGAACAGGGCCTCGGCGTTCGCGAGGCCGAGGAGCAGCGCCGCGATCGTGCCTGCGGCGGCCGCGAGCGCGACGTAGCCGTATTGCTTGGAGAGCTGCCAGAGCGCGAAGTGCGTCACGGGGCGAAGCGCGCGCTTTGCCGCTTTGCACAAGCCCCTCGCGATGAGCACGTCCGCGAGGGAGAAGAACATCGCGCTGCCGCACACGGCGACCATCACGATCTGCGGCGTGGCGTCCACGAAGTCCGCGAACAGCGTGAGCGCGGCTTTCATATACTCCTCGTCCTGTCCGAGGGGCGAGACCGCGAGCTGCTCCGAGAAGAGCGACGCGTATTCCTTCGCCGCGGCCGTGGCCCGCGCGAACGGGTTTTCCCCCGCGAGCATGGGACCGAGCGCCATGTTCATGTAGAGCGCGATGCCGAGCGCCAGCGCCGAGAACGCCACCGCCGAGCGCCAGGGAAGCTTCTTTCCGATCATGACGCCGATGATGAGCGACGCGGGCACCCAGAGGGACGCGACGTACAGCGCGTCCGCCGCGCCCAGCAACACATAGTCGGCCGCGAGCGCCGCGGCGATGGCCGGCACCGCGCCGAATGCGCCCCACGCCGCGAGCGCGAAACCGAAGAACCCGGGCGCGAGGTACAACGCCAGAGGAATATAGCCGCCCGCGAGGCCCGCGAGCGCCCCGAGCCCAAGCCCGAACGCGACGTATTTTACTTTGCTGCCATTCAGCTCCACACAAGCAATCTCCATTAAGCGACATACAGGTAATTCATTATAACCTCTTTTGGCCGCATAAACAAGCGCGGCTCGGAACGGGAGCGCCGCGCAAATAAGCAGCGGCCCTTGGCCGGCATAAAGCCCGGCCAGGGACGATCGTTTCGATTTTCGGGGAGCGCGCCCGCCCCGCCCTCTATACCACCTCGATCTCGAATGCGACCGGAAGGCCGCTTTTCACGGTGTCCGCGGCGATTTCGAGCCCGTTCTCGCTCCTGCGCCACGCGGGCGTTTCCGCGAAGCCGAGCGCGCGCACGCCGCGGATAATGCCGTGGAACCCCGGGCGGTTCCGGTCCTTCGGGTCGGCCAGAGACCGTATCAGCACGCGGCGTAGCGCATGATCTCGACCATGCTCTGCACGTTTTCCGACATGACCGAAACGCGCTCCGGAAACACGTGGTCGATCACCACGATGGGCAGAGCGCTCGCGGCGAGGTCCACGACGTTCGGGTCCTCGAAGCGCGCCTGCGCGATGACGACGCCGTCGCAGCTTCGGTAGAGCGCGTGGCGGTAGAAGCTGATGTCCGCTTCGCCGATGCGGTTGCTGATGAACGTGATGTCGTGCCCGGAATCCTTGGCCGCGTCGCGGATGCTGTCGAGCACGAGCGCGAAATACTCGTGGTTGATGTGGTCTGCGAACAGCACGCCGAGGTTGTAGGAACGATTGGTCTTTAAGGAGCGCGCCCGCCGCATTGGGATGATATCTCAAATCGCGCGCAATACGGGCGTATTGCGCCGTTCTTTCATAATATCGAAATCGTTTTCGAAAACATGCTGAAACGCTGCGGCGCGGGCGGGCCGGACGCGCGAAAACGGGCTTTGCCGTTCCGATTTTCACCTTTCGCTGCGGCGCGGCATATGGCTGAAGTAGCGCGTGTTGGGATGGGAGGGCGAACATGATGAAGACCGGCGCGTACCGGCGCGACAAGGCCGTGGCGTATGCGCGCGAATGGGCATACGGCCGCAACCCGGCTTATTACGATTTTTCGGAGCTGGGCGGAGACTGCACCAATTTCGCCTCCCAGGTGCTCTACGCGGGCACGGGCGTGATGAATTACACGCAGGGGACCGGCTGGTATTACATAGACCTCAACCGCCGCTCGCCTTCGTGGACGGGCGTGCCGTATTTTTATGATTTCCTGACGGCCAACCGCGGCGTCGGCCCTTTCGCGCGCCGGGCGGAGCTTTCGGAGGTGGAGTTGGGCGACTTCATCCAATTGAGCTTCGACGAGGCGCGCTACGGGCACACGCTCGCGGTGGTGTCCGTCGGGCAGCCCGCGACGCCCTACAACGTGCTCGTCGCGACGCATACGTTCGACGCGTACAACCGGCCTCTGAGCAGCTATTCCTTCCGTGAAATGCGCTGCATCCACATATTGGGATACCGGTATTACTGACGGCGGATAATCCGATATAATGATAAAAAATTTGCCCCGGGGGAGTGATCGTATGCTGGGCGCGATCGCGGGCTCGATTGCCTCGACGAACGGCTCAAGGCGATCCTGTTCGCGTTTGAGGAGTGGTATCCGCCCAAAATCGCCGGTTAGCAAAGCGCGGCGCGATAGCAGGAGCCCGCGGGCAAACGTCCGCGGGCTCGCGCGATTCGGGATGCGGTTCTCAGTTTTTCGCCCGCCTGCGCCTGACGAGCGCGGGCAGCGCCGCGCCCAGCGCGATGAGACAAACGCCCAGCGCCGTCCACGGGAAGTCCGCGCCGCCGGTCTGCGGGGGCGTGAGCCTGCCCGATTGCACGAACACCGCGAAGAGCGAGAGGCTGCGCACGGTGAACAGCGCCCTGCCGAACTGAACCCTGGCTGTGTACGTCTTATACTCCCCGTTGCTGCAGCATACGATGGAGACGGTTTCGCCCTCGTACTGCGCGCCTACGGGAATGGAGATGGTCAAGTCGCCGACGAAGCCGCGCGTGAGCCGGATCTCGATGCCGTAGATATACTGGAACGCGCTGTTCGAGAGGGCTTTGCGTATGGCCTCGCAGGCGGCGCAATTCTGATGCAGCGCGAGCTTGCTGACGACCAGCTCGGAGTACGCGTTGATGTTGCCGGAAACCGTGACGCCGGAATAATAATCCGAAAGCGTCTTTTGCGGATAGAGGCTGTTTACCGTGAAGGACACCTGCGCGGTCGCGGTCTTGCCGCCGTTGTAGGTCACGGTGATGGCGGTCGTATACGTTCCTTCGGGAAGGTTGTCGGCGGGTCTGACCGTCCAGCTCGAGATGCTGCCGCCTTTGGGAACGTTCGGGCCGCTGCCGCCGAGTATGAAGCGCGCCGTGTCGCCGAGCGCGACGCTCGCGATATCCGCCTGCCAGTTGCCGGTGTTCGCGATCGTTATGGGCTTCGCCGCGACAGGCGCGTACCCGTCCGTCACGGGCGCGAACACGGGCGCCGTGACGCTCAGGCTGTAAACCGGCGCATACGCGCCGACCTGCACGGACGCCGCCTCGGACGCGAACGCGGAGGCCGCCGCCTTAAAGCGCACGAGATACGTGCCCGGGGCGAGGCCGGTTATGGTGCCGCCCGGGCAGGCGGTCCACGCCGCCGCGCCGGAGAGTTGATATTCCATGGCGCTTGTTGCGCCCGTGACGGCGCCGTCGTCCAGATCGAGGCCGGTCTCGTCGGTCTTGCCTATGCCGGCCGGCGCCGCCGGACGCGCGGGAACGGCGAGGCTCTGCGCCCCGGAGTCCGCGGTGGTCGTGCCGTTGCCTTTCTTCACGATGGACAGGGTCGTGCCGAACCACGCGGAATCTATGGCGAGCTCGCCATGCGAATCCGCGGTGCAATCCGCGCCGCCGATGTCGTAGCGCGCGCCCGCGGCGAGGCCCGTGAGCTTCTCCGCCTCATAATCTATGGACGCCTCGGGCGCGGGCTCCGGCGCGGCGGGCGTGGTGCCGAGCGTGACCTTCGTGACGGCCGAATGGAACGCGTCGGCGGTCGCCGCAAAGCGGAACACGTATTCGCCCGGCGCAACGCCGGTCATCGAACCGGCCGGCGTCCATTTCCCGCCGGAAAAGCGGTATTCCATGGCGCTCGTCACGCCCGTGATCGTGCCTCCGGCGCCGGGATACGGCTCATCCGTCGCGACGATGCCCGTCGGCTTCGCGGGCCGCGCGGGGATGGTGAGGCTCTGCGCGGCGGAATCCGTGGTGGTCCTACCGTTGCCCTTCCTGACGATGGAAACGGGCGCGCCGCCCATCCATGTGTCGTCGATGGCAATCCAGGTCGCGCTCATGGTCTGATCGACGCCGTCGATGACGTAGGCCGCGTTTTTCGTGAATCCGGTGAGGCGTTCCTGATCGAAGTTTATGGCAATGGCGGGGATCTCCTCGGGCGACATGACGCCGACGGTCACGTTCGTGACGCCCGAAGCGAACGAGCCGGGCGTTTCGCCAACCGGGATAACGGCCTTATACCTGATCTGGTACGTCCCTCCCGCCAGACCCGTTATGTCGGCCCCGGTCCCCTGGGTATATTCGTCATCGGAGGAAAGCCTGTACTCCATATCGGCCGCAATGCCCGCGATGGCGCCATCCGCCCCGCCGCTCACGTAGGTCGCGGTGAAGAGCGAAGCCGCGGGTTTTTTGGGGCGCGCGGGAATGGAGAGCTCCTGCGCGATGGAGTTCGACGTCGCCACGCCGTCCCCTTTTTTCACGATCAGTATGGTCGTGCCGAGCCAGCCTCCGGTGCCGGTGACGATTTTAATCGTGCCCGGATGCAGGCCCGCCGCCTTACCTGCGGTGTATTCGGCCTCGCCGATCACGTAAACGGCGCCCGGGACCAGACCGGTCAGCCGCTCGTTCACAAAATCAATGGCGGCGACAGGCGGCAGCTCCTGGGGCAGGGAATCCGCCAGCGACAAGTTCGCGGGCAGCGCCGGCAGCAGCATCGCGAACGCGAGCGCCAGAGAGAGCAGTTTCAGTTTGTTTTTTTTCATAGCGATGCAACCTCCATATATGCGGATATCAGGGGTTTCCTGCGCCCCAACCGGGACGCGGCGTCGTCGCTTCATAAACATATTTGACGATTCCAGCCGAGATATCCCTATTCCTTATCCGTTTTAATTATAGCATCCTGAGCGCGCACCCGGAGAAATTCGGAAAAGTTTACAAATTGCCCCGCGCTGCGCTTCGCGCGAAAAAGCGCACGCGCGGCGCGGAGGGAACACGGATGCCGCAGCGAACGTTTTATTGATAAAAGCCGGGGAGGGTTTGGGATTATGAAAAAAGCCGCCGCCATGCTGCTGCTTGCGGCATTCGTTTTGACGCTCGGCGCGGGATGCAAAAAGAACGTCGTTTTCACGGGCGTCGTCGAGGAGGTATACGAGAACGCCATACTCGTGCGAACGGGCGACGAGGTGGGCTTCGATCTCGCGCGCGTCGGCTTCGCCGAGGGCTGCAAGGGGCTTGATTTCGATTTTGCCGTCGGTCAGACCGTAAAGCTTACGATACTGCCCGAGATCGCCGAGAGCTATCCCGTGCAGGTCCGGGCAAAGAAGGTTGAGCTGCTTTTCGACGCGGGCGCGCCGATCCCGATAGACTGAGCGCAAACGCAGGCTGCGGCCGCCCTGCTGGGCGGCCGCAGCGCGTTTTGCCGAAACCGCTTAAAACTCGATGCGGAACGCCCCGTTGATCACATCCTCGGCGGATCAGTTGTCGCTCTCGTAAGCGCGCAGCGTGAACTCCGCGGCCTCGAACGCCGCGATGTCGTTCGCCTCCACGTCCGGAGTCGACCAGCTGCACTCGGAGTATGCCTTCGCGCCCGGCGCGACCTCCAGATACCAGTAGGGCGGACATATGAAGTCGTTGACCGAAACGTCCTCCATCGTGAGCGTGAGGGTCTTGTTGGTCTTGTTCTCGCAGTAGAGCACGAGCGTCGGGCCCCAGTCGCCGTCCGGATTGAAGTCCAGGGCGATCAGCGTGAGCAGGCCGTCGTCGACGATCGTCTGCTCCCTGAAGCCGCCCGCGAACTCCATTTCCCTCAGGGGCGGCAGGGAGGACGCGTTGGAGAGCCGGAGCGAAAGCGGCTCGTTGTAGAGATCGTCCGCCGTCCAGTCGTCCGCATCGTAGGCGCGAAGCCTGCACGCGAGCGTATCGAGATAATTGACGCCGCTCTTGTGGAGGAGATCCAGCGTCCAGGACGCGGCGGAGATCGCCTTTTTGCCCGGCGCGACCTCGCAGCTCCAGTACGGGCTGCACATGAAGCCGTTGACGACGGCGTCGTCCATCGTAAAGTTGAGCGTTTTGTCCGACCTGTTCTCGATGTACAGGGCGAGCGTCGCGGCCCAGCCGTCGTCGGGATTGTAGTTGTCCAGGGCGATGAGGAAAAGCCCGTTGTCGACGAGCGTCTGCTTGGGGTACGGGTTCGCGTAGGCGACCTCGCCCACGGGCGGCAGGGGGGCGGAATGTTCCATTTGGATCTCGACGGCCTCGAGCAGCGCGGCGGGCGCGCCGTAATCGTTGACATCGTACGCGCGCAGCGTGAATTCGACGATATCGAGATAATTGATGCCGCAGGCCGCCAGAGCGGTATCCGACCAGCTCATTTCCGAGTTCGCCTTCTTGCCCGCGGGCACCTCGCACATCCAGAACGGATCGCACATAAAGCCGTTGACCGTCGCGTCCTCGGCGACGAGCATGAGCGGCTTTTCGGATTTGTTTTCGACGAGTATCGTGAACGTCGGGCCCCAGAGGCCGTCCGGCTCGAAGCCCGTCGCGGTTACGACGCACGCGTCCGTGGAGGCGAGCACGGTTTCACGGAAGGCGGCGGCGTTCCCCGCAGGCTCGGTCGGCCCGGCCGACCCGGTCGGCGCGGGAGCATCCGTCTGCCCGGCCTGCGCGGGGGCGGTCGCGGCGCCGCCTGCATCCGGCGTTTCCCGCGCGCCGAACGACCAGGTTTTTTCTCCGGAAAAAAGCAGCGCGCAGCCGGAACAGCAGCAGAGAACCAGGCAGAGCGCGAGAAACAGGGAAAGCGCTTTCGGAATCCTTTTCAGCATACGATACCCCTCCCCATTTATTGGTAGAAGTATAGCATTGCGCAAAGAATTGCACAACTTCTTTAAATATACGCCGCGTTTCGGAAGGATAAAAGCGAACGCGCGCCCAAAGGATAACTTGCGGCCGCCCCTCGGGGCGGCCGCAGCGTTTCATTTGATTGTCAATTGTCCATTGTCAATTGTCAATTACTCTCAGTACATCCCGCCCATGCCGCCTGCGCCGCCGGCCGGAGCCGCGGGTTCGGGCGCGGGGATGTCGCACACGAGGCTTTCGGTGGTGAGCACCATCGCGGCGATGGAGGCCGCGTTCTGCAGCGCGCTGCGGGCGACCTTGGTCGGGTCGATGATGCCCTTGTCGGCCATGCTGCCGAACTCGTCCGCGCGGGCGTCGTAGCCGTAGCCGGCCTTGCCGGAGCGCTTGATGTTCTCCACGACCACGCTGCCCTCGACGCCCGCGTTGGTCGCGATCTGGCGCACGGGCTCCTCGAGCGCGCGCACGATGATGTTCGCGCCGGTGCGGACGTCCCCGGCATACTTCGCGGCGAGCGCCTTGACGCGGTCGATGACGTTGACGAACGCCACGCCGCCGCCCGGCACGATGCCTTCCTCGACGGCCGCGCGGGTCGCGTTGAGCGCGTCCTCGATGCGCAGCTTGATTTCCTTCATCTCAACCTCGGTGGCCGCGCCCACGGAGATGACCGCGACGCCGCCCGCGAGCTTGGCGAGGCGCTCCTGCAGCTTCTCCTTGTCGTAATCGGAGGTGGTCTCCTCGATCTGCGCGCGGATGGAGCTGATGCGGGCCTTGATCTCGCTCGGATCGCCCGTGCCCTCGACGATGGTGGTGTTCTCCTTGGTGACCTTGACCTGGCGTGCGGTGCCGAGCTGGTCGATCTTGGCCTCCTTGAGGTCCATGCCGAGCTCCTCGGAAATGACCTGGCCGCCGGTCAAAATGGCGATGTCCTGCAGCATGGCCTTGCGCCTGTCGCCAAAGCCCGGGGCCTTGACCGCGACGCAGGTGAACGTGCCGCGCAGCTTGTTGACGATGAGGGTCGCGAGCGCCTCGCCCTCGACGTCCTCTGCGATGATGAGAAGCTTCCTGCCCTGCTGCACGACGACCTCGAGCAGGGGCAGTATCTCCTGGATGTTGCTGATCTTCTTCTCGGTGATGAGTATGTAGGGGTTGTCGAGCACGGCTTCCATCTTCTCGGTGTCGGTCACCATGTAGGCGGAGGCGTAGCCGCGGTCGAACTGCATGCCCTCGACGATCTTGAGCTCGGTCTTCATGGTCTTGCTTTCCTCGACCGTGATGACGCCGTCGTTGCCGACCTTTTCCATGGCGTCGCTGATCAGCTCGCCGATCTTCTCGTCGCTCGCGGAAATGGCGGCGACCTGCGCGATGGCGTGCTTGTTCTCGACGGGCTTGCTGAGTTCCTTGAGGCCGTTGACCGCCTCGTCCACCGCGAACTCGATGCCGCGTTTGAGCTCCATGGGGTTCGCGCCGGCGGCGACGTTCTTCATGCCCTCGTGGATGATGGACTGCGCGAGCAGCGTGGCCGTGGTGGTGCCGTCGCCCGCGACGTCGTTGGTCTTTGTGGCGACTTCCTTGACGAGCTGGGCGCCCATGTTCTCGAACGGGTCCTCAAGCTCGATCTCCTTGGCGATGGTCACGCCGTCGTTGGTGATCAGCGGCGCGCCGTATTTCTTGTCGAGCACCACGTTGCGGCCCTTGGGCCCGAGCGTGATCTTGACCGTGTCCGCAAGGGCGTTCATGCCCTTCTCGAGCGCGCGGCGGGCGTCCTCGCCGTATTTGAGCTGCTTTGCCATGATCGTTTCCTCCTTAGTCTACGACCGCCAGTATGTCGTTCTGGCGGACGATGATGTATTCCTCGCCATCGAGCTTGACCTCGGTGCCGGCGTACTTGGAGAAGATCACCCTGTCGCCCGCTTTGACGTACATCGTGATCTCCTTGCCCTCGATCATGCCGCCGGGGCCGACCGCGACGACTTCGCTGACGACCGGCTTTTCCTTCGCGCTGCCCGTGAGGATGATGCCGCCCTTGGTGGTCTCCTCCGCTTCGACCGCCTTGAGCACGACCCTGTCCGCTAGGGGTTTGAGTTTCATGTGCTGTGACCTCCTTATGTATCGATCATTGATATCTGTGTGTTGTTAGCACTCTACGGTGACGAGTGCTAACGGCTCTTGTATGATAGCGCACCGGAAACGGAATTTCAAGCGAGCGGGCCAGATTTCACAATTACTCCCCATTTTTCAAAAAAACTTCCAAATCATACGCGAATTTGCTATAATCCCAACAAATCCGGCACGGGGAGGGACGCGCGTGGCAGAGTGGACCAAGTGGGACCGCCGTTTCATGGAGCTTGCCAAAACCATAGGCACGTGGGCGAGCTGCTACCAGGAAAACCGCAAGATCGGCGCGGTGATCGTCAAGAACAAGCGCATCCTGACCACGGGCTACAACGGCGCGCCCGCGGGCGTCACGAGTTGCGCCGAACGCGGGGAGTGCATGCGCCGCAACATGGGCATCCCCTCCGGCACGCGGCAGGAATTGTGCTACGCCATACACGCCGAGCAGAACGCCATCATACAGGCGGCAAAGCTGGGCGTTTCCATAGAGGGCGCGACGCTCTACTGCACGCACCAGCCCTGCGTGATCTGCGCGAAGATGATCGTCAACTCCGGCATCTCCCGCGTGGTCTACGGCGAGGGCTATCCGGACGAATTCTCGCTCAGGATGTTTGAGATGGCCGATGTTCAGCTGGAAAAGTTTGAATAGGCGTTTTGACGGTTCTTTTACGAAGAAAGAGCGCGGGGGAAGATCACTCCTCCCGCGCCTTTTTGTTCGGTTCCGGCGGCGGAATTGCGGCGGGTTCCGGTTCCAGCAAAGAAACACCGAGTTCTTCGCACTCCAACTGCGCCGCAATCAGCAGGTCGACCGCCTGCTCCGAGGCGTGAAGCAGCTTCATATACATCGCTTTATAATTCGGCATGAATATTCCCGCTTTGCACTAATATAGTGCAATAATAGCACGTGCGGCACATAGAATCAATACACGATTGCACCCGTTTAAGTGCAGAAAGGTATTGGTTATGGACGTCGCTTACAGCAAGGCCATCGGCAGGAATGTCAGCGTCCTCAGGAAGTCAAAAGGGCTGACGCAGGAGCAGTTGTCCGCTAAATTGCAGGTCGTAGGGTGCGACATCACAAGGAGCGCGCTGGCAAAGATAGAAGTCGGACAGCGACATCTGTATCCGGATGAATTGAAGGCGCTTAAAACAGTGCTCAGAATTCATTACGAAGAGCTTTTTGTATAAACGGAGCAGCGGGGGCGGTTGCGGAAGGTTCTGCCCTTCTTTCCATGGTGCCATTCCAGCATACCGGAAACTGTTCTATACGTTTATCACCCTCGCGCGCGCAAAACTGGCCCCGGGACGAGGAGAAGCTTCCGATTCTCCCAGGGGGACGGTTTTCGGCAATGAGGGTGATGAAAGCAATCGAAGCCGCGGCCGCTTTCCGGGAGATGGGCAACGAAAACCGCAGAGAACCGCTTCGGCTTTATTTGAGCAGAAACGCCCCCGCGACGCCCGCGGCGACGGTCAATAAAATCGGATTCCATTTGAAGCGGATGCTGCAAAAGGCGGTCGCCGCGAAAAGTGCGACGCAGACCGGCGAGAGCGCGTTGAGCGGGTCCGTGAGGACCTGCGCGAGCCCGTAGCCCGGCTCGAGCAGCACCTCCGAGGCGATCATTGCCACGGCGGCTGCGATCAGCCCCACGACCGCGGGGCGGATGCCGGAGAGGATGTCCTTGAGCCAGAAGCTGTCCTTGAAGCGCGCGAGGAAGCGCATGAACAGCGCCGTGAGCACGAACGAGGGCACGGATACGCCCAGCGTCGCCGCGACGGCGCCCGGCACGCCCCCGTAGAGGTATCCCACGTAGGTCGCCGCGTTGATGGCGATGGCCCCGGGCACGACCATGTCGAGCGCGTTGAGATCCGCAAGCTGCGCGCCCGAGATCGAGAAGCGCGAGGACTCGGTCATGATCATCGAGAGCATGGCGTACCCGCCGCCGAAGCTGATCGCGCCGATTTTAAGGAAGGTCAGGAACAGGTCGAGGCATTTAAGAAACACGCTTGCCCCTCCCCTCCCCGCGCCTTTTGACGAGCTGATAGAGATATCCGGCGAGACCCGCGAGCAGTATCACGAGCGGCGCGCCGAGCTTGCCGAAGACCACGAGCGCGAAGGCCGCGATCATCACGATTACGGCGAAAACGTTTTTGACGTTGTGCTGCCCGAGCGTGAACGCCGCGGCGAGCAGCAGCCCGGCGGAAGCCGCGCGCACGCCGCGCAGTACGCCGAGGAACGCGCCTTCCTTGGGGATCAGGTTCGCGAGCACGGTCGCCGCGAGCATGAAGCCGAACGCCGGGAGCATCGCCCCGAAGCCCGCCGCGAGCATGCCCCAGAAGCCCGCCACGTGCCGCCCGACGAACGAGGCGCAGTTGAGCACGATCACGCCCGGCAGCGTCTGGGCGAGCGTGGCGTACTCGAGGAAATCCTCCCTCTCAAGCAGCTCGTATTTTTTGATCGCGTCCTTCTCGAGCGCGGGCAGTATCGCGAGCCCGCCCGCGAAGGTGAACGTGCTCGCCTTTAAAAAGGTGATAAACAGCTCGAAGCATTTGCGGATTTTTGTTTTTTCCCGCGTTTTCGCGTCCTTTTGCAACGTTATTCCGGCCTTTCCCGAATCGATCGCGCATGGTCGGGCGTTCCGCCCGCCAAAGCCAATATAACACCGTGCGCGCCGCGGCGCAACCCGGGAATGCCGATCATGCCCTTCGCTTTCCCCTTCTACGCCGCCTTGCCGATGGAGTTTGCGACGAGCGCGTCGTACTGCGCCCGCGTCAGGTCGCAATGGTAGAACAGGCTGAAATACTGTTTGGCCTCCTCATAGAGGTCGTAATTCGCCGCGTCCGGATAGAGCAGCTTCGCCATCCAGAGCATGCCCAGGTACTGCTGCGCCGAGGGCGGGAAGCCCATCCAGTTGTACGGCCCGAAGGGCGCCTCGTAGTATTTGCCGGACTGGATCGCCGCGAGCCCCTGCCATGCGGCGTCGGAGCCGGCCGTATCGTAGACGCTCGACGGGTCGAATATGACGACCTCCGGATTCCACGCGAGTATCTGCTCCATGTCGACCTCGTTGCCGGTGCCCTTGCCCGAAGGCTCCGCGACGGCGGCGAGGTTGTCGGAGAGCATGTCGATCACGCCCGCGTGATACGAGCCTTTGGCGATGACGTTGTGCCCCTCCGCGCCCGTGACGTACAGGAGCTTCACGGGCTCCGCGCCGTGCGCGACGGCCTGCGCCTTGGCGAGCGCCGCGTCGCAGTATTCCGCGAGCGCGGCGGCCTGCTCCCGCATGTTCAGCAGCTCGCCGAGCATGGCGTAGGCCGCGCCCATGGTTTGCACCGTGGCGTCGATGTGGACGAACGGGATGCCCGTCTGCGCCTGGAGCGAATCCATATCCTCGACGATGGTGCTCTTGGCCTCGCCCACGTCGATGACGACCTCGGCGCCCGAGGCGAGCAGCGTTTCGAGGTTCAGTTCGCCCTTGCCTCCGTAGAGCTGGCCGAGCACGGGTAGTTCATAGTACCCCGCGTCGAGATAGAGCGCGGCGGCCTCGTCCCACTCCGAGGCGATGCCCGCGAGCAGGTCGGGCGCGAGCGCGAACACGACGATCTGCGCGAGCGGACCCGTGACCGCGATCGTGGCGATGTTCGCCGGCACCTCGACCGCGCGGCCGCTGGAATCGGTAAAAATGCGCGGCGCGTCGGGATCGGCGGTCGGCTCAGGCGTCGTTTCCAACGCGGGAGCTGTCTGCGTGGCGGCGGGGGTCGCCGGGGTTTCGCCGGGGCCCGCGCAGCCGGCAAAGCCCGCGAGCAGCGCGAGCGCCAGCAGCAGGGACAAGAGTTTTTTCATAACCGTTCCTCCTCGTGTCGTTTTATTCTTCAACGCCGCTTCGCGGGAGGATCAGCTTCTGCCCTCCGATCGCGACGAGGCGCGCGTCAACGCCGTATAAAAGCCCGAGCAGCTCCTGCGTGAGCGTTTCCCCCGGGGGCCCGTCCGCGACGACGCGGCCGGAATGGAGCGCGAGTATGCGGTCCGCGTACGTCAGCGCGTGCTGCGGATTGTGCGTCGAGAGCAGCACGGCGTATCCCTCGCGCGAGAGCGCGCGCACGCGCGCGAGCACGCGGAGCTGGTTGCCGTAGTCGAGGTTGGCGGTCGGCTCATCCATCACAAGCATACGCGCCTGCTGCGCGAGAGCGCGCGCGATGAGCGCGAGCTGCTGCTCGCCGCCGCTCAGGTTCGCGAAGCCGCGCTGCGCGAAGCCCGCGATGCCGAGCTGCGCGAGCGCGCGCATGGCGCTCTCCCTCTGGCGCGGCCCTGGCGAGGCTATGGGGGAAAGCTGATGCGTCGTCCCCATGAGCGCCACGTCGAACACGCTGTAGTTGAACGCGGGCGCGTGGCTTTGCGGGATGTAGGCGACGCGGTTTGCGCGCGCGCGCGGCGGGAGCGCCGCCGCGTCCGCGCCGTCGAGAAGGATTTGCCCTTCGTAATCCGGCAGGAGCCCCAGCACGCATTTGAACAGCGTGCTTTTGCCCGCGCCGTTGGGGCCGAGCACGCACAGCAGCTCCCCCTCGCGCGCCTCGAAGCATACGTCCTCGAGCACCGCGCGGGAGCCGTAGGCAAAGCTCAGATGCGATACGTTCAGCTTCACGGCGTGTTCTCCCCCCTGAGTATGAAGTAGAGGAACACCGGCGCGCCGAGGAACGCCGTGAGTATGCCTATGGGGATCTCCGTGGACAGCAGGTTTCGCGCCACGTCGTCCACAAGAAGCAGGAACGACGCGCCCATGAGCATCGACGCGGGCATGAGGCGGCGGTAGTCGCTGCCCACGAGCATGCGGCACAGGTGCGGGATCACGAGGCCGACCCAGCCGATCATACCGCTGACGGCGACGGACGCCGCTGTGATAAGCGTGGAGCAGACGACGACGGCGAGCCGCAGCAGCCGCGCGTCCACGCCGAGCGAGCGGGCCTCGTCGTCGCCGAGCGTCAGCAGGTTGACGCGCCAGCGAAGCAAAAAGAGCGGCAAAAGCCCGAGCGCCATCGGGAGCGCCGCGAAGCGCACATCCCGCATGGTCGTGCCGGAGAGGGTGCCCATGAGCCAGTAGGTGATGGCGGGCAGCTCGTTCGATGGATCGGCGACGAGCTTGACAAACGAGGTGCCCGCGCTCATCAGGGAACCGAGCATGATGCCCGCGAGTATGAGGCCGACCGCGCGGCGGCCGGGCGCGCGGCTGCCCACGAGGTAGGCGAGCAGCACCGTCGCAAGCCCCGAAACGAAGGCGAGCAGCATGATGCCCCTGCTCCCGAAGCCCAGAAGTATCGCGAGCGCGGCGCCGAACGCAGCGCCCGAGGACGCGCCCAGGATGTCCGGCGCGGCCATGGGGTTGCGGAACACGCCCTGGTAGGAGGCGCCCGCCGTCGCGAGCGAGCAGCCCACGAGGCAGGCGAGCAGTATGCGCGGCAGGCGGATGTCCAAAACGGCCGAGCGCATCTGCGGCGTCCAGTCCGCCTCGACGGGGAATATGACCGAGGCGAGCAGGCGCGCCACCTGAAGCGGCGGCACGCCGTAGCGCCCGAAGCAGAAGGACGCGAAAAAGGCCGCGGCGAGCAGCGCCGCGAGCGCCGCGAGCCGCCGCCGCGCTTTCCTTTGCATCGCTATGATTTCCATGAACGTCCTCCCCGGATGAAGCTCCGTCATTATCCTTATACGAGAATAACGCTCGCTCATTATACTATCCCTTCCTCGTTTTGTAAAGAGGCGGCGCGCGCCGTTGCCGCGTTTGCACCGCCGTGGTAGAATGGGGAAAAACCCGATGCGGGAGGAGCGATCATGCACATACTGCTCATCGGCGAGCGCGGCGCGGGGAAATCCACGCTGATCCGCCGCCTTACGGATGCCTGGGGACGTCCGGTCTCCGGCTTCATCACGAAAAAGGAGGCCGCGGACGCCGAGGGCAACGAGCCGGTCTACATCCATCCGGCGAACGGCCCGCGCCGTTACGGCGCGGACAACCTCGTGGGCGTGTGCCGCTTCCGGCATCCGACGGGGTATCCGGAGGCGTTCGACCGGCACGCGCATCTGCTCGCGCCCCCGCCGCCGGGCGGCATACTCGTGATGGACGAGCTGGGCATGATGGAATCCGGCGCGAAGGCGTTCTGCGCGGCCGCGCTCGCGGCGCTCGACGGCGACGCGGACTCGATCTTTGCGCTCAAGGTCACGGATACGCCGTTCCTCAACGCCGTGCGCGGCCATCCGAAGGCGGTGTGCTTGCGCATCACAAAGGAAAACCGCGAAAAGCTGTTCGAAACGATACTGCCCCTGATCGCGAAGGGACCCGGCGGAGGCGCGGAGTGAGCGCCGCGGCGCTGATACTCGCGGGCGGCAAAAGCCGCCGGTTCGGACGGGACAAGACGCTCCTCACGCTCGGGGGCGCGACGCTCGTCGAGCGCGCGGTCGGGCACGTCCGGCCGCTGTTCGACGAAATACTCGTCGCGGGAAGCGCAAGGAAGTTCCATATCCCGGGAACGCGCGCGATCCCCGACCTTTACCCGGACGCGGGGCCTTTGGGCGGCATCCACAGCGGCCTCGTACACGCGGAGCGCGACGCCCTGTTCGTGCTCGCCTGCGATATGCCCAATTTCGACGCCGCGCTGTGCGAGAGGCTGCTCGCGCGGTCCGCGGGCTGCGACGTTTTTATCCCGTGCGCGGGGGAGGAGCTCGAGCCGCTCTTCGGCGTATACCGCAAATCCGCGCTGCCCGCCGTCGAGCGCCTGCTCCTGGCGGGCAGATACCGCGTGCGCGACCTGTTCCCGCTCGTCAAAACGGGCTTTCTTCCCCTCGAGGCGTCCGCCGGGGAAGCGAGCCCGTTCTTCAACATCAATTATGCGGAGGATTACGAGGCGCTCATGCGCGCCTTCAAAAAGGATTAGTCCGCGCGGCGCACGTCGGCGAGGTTCGTGTGCTGCGGATTCGCGCGCGCGAGCGGCGTCGCCCTGTCGGACATGGTCAAAACGTTGATGCTGCCCGCCTCGTCCGCGCCGTCGGCCCCGGGCTTGTACCACGCGCCCTCGTGTATGGCCACGACGCCCGGCATGATGCGCTCGGTCACCTTGGCGGGGATGCGCACCGTGCCGCGGTCGTTGAACACCTCGGCGAGGTCGCCGTCCGCGATGCCGCGCGCCTTCGCGTCCGCGGGATTGATCCACACGCGCGCGGGGTCGAGCTCGCGCAGCAGCCTGTTTTGGTCGTGTATGGAATGGCAGCGGCGCTTGCTGTGGAAGCCGATCAGCTGCAGCGGATATTTCGCGCGCATCGGGTCCGCCGGGCCCTCGTCGCAGGGCGTGTAGCGCGGATTTCCGGGCAGAAGCCCGCTCTCGTAGAGCCTCGGGGAGAAGATCTCGATCTTGCCGGACGGGGTGCCGAAGGGCACGCCCTGCTCGACGTTCTTCCGGAACGCGACGTCGCGGCCGCGGTCGCAATAGACGTAATAGCCCTTGTCGATCAGGCCCTGCAGTTCCGGAAGCTCGGGATATTCGCCGCGCAGCGTTTCGTAAGCTTCCTCAAGCCACGCGCGCATGTCCGGCTTGCCCTCGGTGAACTGCTCCTCGAGGCCGAGATATTTTGCGACGAGCCGGAAGCAATCGTACTCGAAGCGGCAGCCGAAGAGCGGCTCTATGGCCTTGTTGTTCCAGAGGAGGTAATCGTCCGCCCCCCACGGCCCCACGATGTTCTCCGTTTCGAAGAACGAGGGCGCGGGCAGAACGATGTCCGCGTACCTCGCGCTCGGCGTCATGAACACATCCGAAAGCACGATCAGCTCGACGCGCTCCTCGTCGGAAATCAGGCGCACCGTGTTGTTGATGTTCGAGTGCTGGTTGACGAGCATGCCGCTCGCGATGGAGAAGATCAGCTTGATCGGCGACGCGAGGCGATCGCCGCCGAGAAGGCCGTCCTTTTCGGTGAGCGAGCGGTAATCCTCGAGCGCGCGCGTCCAGAGGAACGAGGGGATCGTCACGCCGTGCGGGTCCTCTCTGCCCGCGAGATACGGCGCGCCGTGCGCGTCGCGTATGCAGCCGCAGCCGCTCGAGCCGCCGGGCTTTCCCACGTTGCCCGTGATGCTCGCGAGCGCCGCGAAGCCGCGGTACGTCTGCTCGCCGTTGAGCGTGCGCTGCGGGCCGAAGCCGGTCAGCAGGCAGGCGGGCTTTGCCGCGGCGAACTCCCGCGCGAGGCGCGCGATGGTCTCTTTGGGCACGCCCGTGACCGACTCGCCCCACGCGGCGTCCTTGACGACGCCGTCCGCCTCGCCGAACAGATACGCGCGGTAGCACTCCTTTTCGGGCGCGCCCGCGGGCATGTGCGCCTCGTCGAAGCCGAGGCAGAAACGGTCCATGAAGTCCTGGTCCTGCAGGCCCTCCGACCAGATCACGTAACACATGGCGTCGATCAAAGCGCCGTCCGTCGAGGGGAGCAGCGGCACCCACTCGTTTGCGTAGGCGAGCACGGAGTCGCTCTTGCGCGGGTCGAAGGCCACGATGCGCGTGCCCCGCGCCTTCACCTCCATGAGTATGCTGTTGAGCTGCGGTCCGAACTGGTTCTCCGCCGGGTTGTGGCCCCAGAGAAAGATCAGCTTCGCGTTGCGCAGATCCTCGGGCGCGCTGCCGCACATCCAGGTGCCGAATATGTAGTTCGTCGCGTGTATGGCGCAGGAAGCGCTGTAATAGTTGTAGAACGAAAGCTGGCCGCCGTCGAGGGAAAGCAGGTTGCGCAAAAAGCGGTCCCCGCGGGCGGTGGCGCACACGCCCGCGCCGGGCAGCACGTAGCGCGAGCCGGGGCCCCAGGTTTCGCGCGTGCTTTTCATCGCCTCGGCGATGCGCTCGGCGGCCCTTTCCCAGGTGATGCGGCGGAACTTCCCCTCGCCGCGCTTGCCTGCGCGCTCCATGGGATAGCGCAGGCGCGACGTGCTCAAAAACGTGTAACGGTAGGCGCGCCCGCGCGCGCAACCCGTGAAACGGATCTCCTCGCAGGCCTTGTTGGGCTCTATCGAGAGCACGCAGCCCTCCGCCACGCGCGAGACGAGGTGGCACTTCGAGCCGCAGTCGTTGAAGCTCGCGTGGCCGATCTCGCGGACCTCCCCTTCGGGGATGGGCGGACGCATGATCCAGCCGAAGCTCTCGAGGCCCTCGAGCCACCCTTCGGGGAGCGGGAGCTCCGCGCCGGAGCGCAGCATCGCCTCCTCCATGAGCCGCGCGAGCGCCGCGACCTCCGGGGAAGAGGACGCCCCGAGCATGGCCTCGGACACGGCCTTGACCGTGTCGAGCGCGTAGAGCGCGATGAATTCATCCGCTTCATGCGCGAGCTCCGCGCCGTTTATCGCCGCTGCGTAAAGGTATTCGAGGAAGCGGAACTGCTCGCCGATGTAGTCCGGCGGGTTGCCGTCCAAGCGCTGCGGCGCGTAGCCCAGGCGCTTGTAGAAGCGCACGACGTCGAGCGTGGTCTCGTCGAGAAGCGCCCCTCCCTCGCCGCCGCGGCAGACCGAGGCCCACAGCGGGATGTCCACAGAGGCGTCCGTGCCCCAGACGAGCGCGCCGTATTCGACGTCGCTCATCGCCGGCTCGACGCCGAGCACGGCGCATTCCCGCGCCCACGCTTCGCGGTCCGTGAAAAAGACGCGCGCGAGGTGGCAGCGGGCGAATTGTTTGAGTAGGATCGATTCAGGCATTGCGCTGCGCCTCCCTGATTTTCGCCTTGATTTCCCGCATGTGCGAGAGGTTGCCGAGTATGGTCGCGCCCACGAGGACGTCGTTTTGGTAGAAAAGCCGCGTGGCCGATTTCGCGAAGGCGGGGTTTACGGCGTATGTGCCCGCGGCGCTTTCGGAAACGTTTTCCATGCGGTACGGCCCGTTCCCTTTGCCCGTATCCCCGTAGGCGAAGAGGGAAACAAAGGGCGTGTTGATGACCAGCGAAGCGTCCGCCTCGCCGAAGGTTTTCGAACCGCCCGCCGCGTTCGCCCCGGCGACGAGCCCCTGCTCCCACGCCTCGGCCCAGAGCATGTAGTTCAATCCCTTATGCTCCGCACAGTCGCCGCAGGCGTATACGTCGGGGGCGCTGGTCTCCATGCGCTCGTTGACGACGACCGCGCGGGCGCACTGTATGCCGGCCTCCTGCGCGAGCGATATGTCCGCGCGCACGCCGCAGGAAATGATCACGAGCCCGCAGGGGAAGCGCCTGCCGTCTGCGAGACGCACGGCGCTCGCCGCGCCCTCGCCCTCGATCTCCTCGATCTGCACGCCCACGAACACGTCGAAGTGCGGGCTCAGGCGGAGCCGCAGCTCCTCGGAGGTGTCCGCGTCGAGCTGGCGCGGCATGAGCATGGGCAAAGCTTCGAGCACCGTGACCCTGAGCCCGTAGCGCACGAGTTCGCAGGCCGTTTCGAGCCCGACCGCGCCGCCGCCGATGACGACGGCCTCGCCCTTGCCAAGAGCCGCCTCCTTGATGCGCTCCACGTCGCGCGCCGTCCTTAAATCGCAGATATCCTTTTTATCCACCCCGCGCGACCACCAGTGCAGCATTTTCGAG
>MWBW01000013.1 GCA_002069725.1 Firmicutes bacterium ADurb.Bin248
TCCCGCAATCAGCCCGCCGGTTCCCTTAGTCTATTCCTTCGTTGATTCCTTTACCCCAACTATTGACGGAGAGCCATAAAAGCAGACACGATCTCTTTGATCGTGTCTGCTCTTTTCAGCTTTATCCTGTGCCGACGTTTTCCCGAAACGCCTTTAAGGTCATGTCCGCGGCGCGCTTGAAGGCATTCTGAAACGGCATTATTCAAATCTGGCGATGAGCCTGTCGATGCCGTCGAGAATGGCGAATGCGTTTTGAAGCTGTTTTTTGATTTGCTCGTGATCCATCATCCCGTTTTCAGAGATTCGTATCGCTTGTTCCGTCGCATTGCGAGAGTTTTCAATTTCCGTCTCGAAGAGCTTGGTCAGCATATTACAGGCGTTATCCGACACTTTGTCATATGCCGATGTGATTTGCTCGAATACGGACGTCTCGATGGAAGCGAAATTCTCCAGCAAGGGGGCAAGAATATCGGGCTGCTTATCCTTTTGCTTGCTTTGACGTACGAAACCGGCCACAGCCATCCCGACGTGCCCGATCAACGATCCTCCAATTATATTGCTCATGCCCACAATGGACATTCCGTCCTGAAGGATGAAAGAGACGGTGTCGACCGCAGTCCAGCTGATATCGGCGACATTGACGGCGACGGAGAAATTGGAGCTTTCGGCTTCGTCAAACAGGTCTCTGGCGGAAAATTCCTTTGCAATGCCGAGAAGCTTTTCCTCCATCGCCGGCTTATGCGCCGAGATGCAGCACATAACGGCTTCCCGGACGACATCCATAATGTAAAATTGGATGTGCTTTTGAATGGTGACGACATCCGCTTTCTTCGCGTTTTCAACTTCAGCCCGGAGCCTTTTTAAGAAGCCCGTCATCCAGCTCTTGGCTTCAAACGCCAATTGGGCCGAATAGTCTCGGATGACCTGATAATGGGATAGCAGCTTATTGTTTAGATTGGCGCTTTCCTCATCGCACCGCCGGCTGATCTCCTCCAAGGCTTCATGGCTTTGATTCAGCATGCTGCCGATCAGGCCGACGCGGCTCCGGATATCTGCGGACATGGTCTTTGCCAGCGCTACGAGCCGTTGCGCTTTAATGAAATCCTTCCTTAGAATCATTTCGTCGCGAATGTCGTCGCTGAACCCGATGAAATGGTCCTCCAGATAACCGGCCATCTGCTCGTTCGGGCGTTTGAACCCCATCCTTTTGCAAAACTCATCCAGCGCGCTCACGGAGTAAACCTTGGCGTCCGCGGAGAAAGCGGCGACGCGGCTTTCAATTTCACGCCGCACTTTCTCGATGTCTTCCTGCCGGTCGAAACAATCGGACATGTTCGCCGCAATAAACAGCTTGGAGAAATTCTGCGGAAGGATCGAGGAACACAGAAACACCTGCTCCGATTCGGACAGCGGAGAGAGCACCGATACGACGTAGATGACCGCGTCGGCGTTGGCAAGGTATTCCTGCACCTGAGCGTCGTATTGATTCATCAGGTCGCCGAGGCCGGGTGTATCGACAATGGTGATCTCCTTGAGCAGCTCGATGTCATCATAAATATGGATATAGTCGATGGGGGATGAAAGGTTATCCATGATTTTTTCCAGCGCGCCCCGGTTCAACTCCTCCGCGTTGAGCTGAATTCGCCGCCCGTTTTTCAGCACGGCTTCCCGCCGCGGCCGGTCGCTGTAGGAGATCTCATTGATTGTGATCGTCTCGGGGGAAACGTCCGTCGGCGCGACGCTGGCGCCCAGCAGGGCGTTGATCAGCGTGGATTTTCCGCGTTTGAAATCGCCCATGACGACGATTGTCAATTTCTCCTCGGCGCGTTTGCCCAGGAGCTTCTCCCAGTTGCGGATCTTCTCCTGATCCTTTACGGACATGATTTGCTTAATCAGGCTGTCTGAGCGCAAAGCGCGTACTTCCTCGAGGATGTCGTTGAGCCCGTTTTTCACATCCTCATAATCGATCATGACCCGTTCGTTCCAATCAAAGGTTTTGTTCATCGATCGCGCCTCTTTTCGCTTTTCGTCACGCTGATAAACCGGTCGCACTGTTCGTCAAGTTCTTTCTTTGTATAAAGCTTCATGTTCGGCTGCTTTTGCTCCGGATGCCATTTGTAGTAAACCTCGCTCTTCATGAACTCCCGATCCGCCAGGATTCTGCGCACGGCGGCCGGGTGCGTATCCAGCCATTCCATCATCCTTACCGGCGTTGATCGAAGCATGTCGTATTGCCTCACGAACTCATCGATGTTGATCTCGGCGCCCATGATCCCGCCGGCCGTCAGCTTGGCATCTCCGCGTTCGGTAGATTCGTGCTCGCCGCAACAGATGATGCCCGCCCGGTCCGCCGTGACCTCGCCGGCCCGGCTCCAGACTTGAAGCGCATGAAATACCGGCACCGAGAGAAGTGCGAGGATCTGCCCAACGCCGGGTATCAGGGCCGAGGCCGTGCCCTTGATAAATTCCACAGCCATATTGTAAATGCCGTGGTTGTTGTGGATGTGGCCGCATTCGTGTCCGATGATTGCTTTCATCTCGGCGTCCGTTAATCGCTCTACCATCGCAGAGAACATGATGATCAGCGGTTCGGCATCTTCGCACGTAAGGGCCATTGCGTTCATGACGCCGATTCCGTCAACCACGAACATGGTCGGTATTCCAATTCCCAGGGTGTTGGCGCAGTCGCAAAGCATTGCGTGCAGCTTCGGAAATTGATTGGACGAAACTTTTACGCTTTTCATGTTATGCAACTGTTTCTGCAACGGAACGTAAGTACTCGACATGGCCTTGAAAAACGGGTATGCGCCGGGAATGGCCCTGATCTTCTGACGCAGGCTGTAATCCAGCGCATAGGCGTAATCCGGTATGCCGCCTTCCATGTGGCTGTCATATCTGATGTTCCTGGCCGCCACATACTTTGAAAAGCTGATGTCGACGTCGTCGGTCGGGTTTATTTGCTCGTTTATCATCATGGCCGCCCTCTACCTGTTCAGGATGGAATGGATGGATTGGCTCAGCTCAGAAGCCTCATCGATAATTGACGTTACGTCTGCAATCATATTCTGCAATTCCTCCGTTTCTTTTTCCGCCAACAGGCGGTTTTTCAGAATTTTATCCTGAAGATCCATAAGAACGGCTTCGGTGTCGCGCAGGATCGACTCGGTCTCGCCGTTGATTTTATCCTTGAGCGCTGAAAAAGCGGCATTTATTTGCTCGTGAAGCTTGGCGGTCATGTCGTTGGCAGATTGAGCCTCCCTGATTTTATTTTCGATGGCCTCCTTGAACTGCTCCTTGAACTTGACAATTTGTTTTTCGTTGCCGCCGAATATTTTACCCAATGCAAAGCGGCTTGCGATTGTGCCGGCGAAGCCGGCGACGATGGCCACTGGCCAAGTGAACGGTATCGCA
This sequence comes from Firmicutes bacterium ADurb.Bin248, assembly GCA_002069725.1. Taxonomy (GTDB): domain Bacteria; phylum Bacillota; class Clostridia; order Christensenellales; family CAG-138; genus Phil1. The sequence continues at coordinate 3,412 of MWBW01000013.1, forward strand.
AGGGCGGAGAGCAGCAGGATGCTGCCGAATGTGGCGCCGAACCCGATACCGCCGCCCAGAAGCGCGCCCTTCCAGCCGGCTCTCTTGAAACCCTGATACGCGCCGCCAAGCCCCATGAACAGAAATGTGTCCGCCGCTGTGCTGATGGCCAGCTCCTCAACCGTCTTGCGGTTGTCGGCGAAGCCGCTGAACTGGCACTGCACGCCGTTGATAGATTGATAGAAGTTGTTTTCAAAACCAGTCAGGCGCTCCGCTTCCTTGCCCAGGGCGGCGTTGATTGCGTGCTGGATTTTTTCGGAGAGAAGCTGGCCGAGGTTTTCATTTGAGTCCTGAATTGTTGAAATCAACTTCTCCTGCGTTTTCGCGATATTTTCTTTTTTGAGGTCGTCCCCGGTGATTGCCGCATTCTCAATGATCGTGAAGGAATTGTCTATCAGCTCCTGCCAAAAACGACCTGCCTGCGGCCTGATTTCCTCATATGCCTTTTGAGCGGCCATCGCGATCCGGCTGAACTCAGCGTCCCGATCGGCCCGGATTTCGGCGATTTTAATCTTGGCCTGCTCGTGCTTTTCCTGGAATTCGGACTCGCCCATGCGCAACGCGCCGATACGCATGTCGGCGGCTTTGAGTATTTCCGACGAGGCAGACAGCAATCGGTTAACCTGAGTGTTAAGCGTGATCGCGCCTCGCTCTTCGGTCAGCAACTGCTCCAGCTCGCGTTCAAACGCCGGGAAACGGCTCCGGCCGAGAAGCGCCGCATCGCCGCTGCTTTTTGCCTTGAGCGCCTGTTTGGCCGATACGCCAAGCACTTTGATCGCTCCGAGCTTGTGCGCATAATCCTGGAATTCCCGCGAATCCTTGCCGAGAACTTTTTCCGCCTTTCCGACCACATATTTCTTGATCCGATCCGAGATGTTCTGAATGACCCGATCGGCATCCTCATCGTCGAAGGCGTCGATCCTGGTAACCACAAAGATGACGCGGCCGATGTCGCTTACAAGCATCTTGTTCTGAAGGAAATCCCGTTCGTATTCCGAAAACGGCGATTGCGCCATGATGACAAACAGCGCGGCGTCCGACTGCGGTATGACGGAAAGCGTCACCTCCGTCATGCTGGAATCATCGTTTAACCCCGGCGTATCGATGATGTCGACGTTATTCATGCAATAATTGATCGGATAGAATATGGTTGCCTGCCTGATCGATTCGGCCCGTTTTTCCGCTTCCTCCGTGAGCTTCGTCACGTAATCCGGCAGCATCTCAATGGGTATTTGCTCTTCCGTATTGTCCTTGTATTCGATCTTCACAGAGGGTGTAACGGCATAAGTCACCCTGTTCAATGTGGCTGTGGTCGGCAGAACGTCGGAAGGCAGGATGGCCTTCCCCAGGAGCGAATTGATCAATGTCGATTTTCCTCGCCGGAACTCTCCGACGACCGCTACCGTAAACGAATCGGCCGCGGTTTTTTTCAACAGTTCGGAAATTGATTCCGATGTGCAATTGAGCTTCAGGATATCACAATAGCCCTGCAGTTTCAGCAGATCATCATGAATGGCCGTGACCGTCTGCCGATAATCGGAAAATGTGCTGAAGGATGTTTTTTCACTCATAAATGCTCCTCCTCATTGTCTGTAATCCAATATCAAATTGATAACATAATAAAATACGTCGGAATAACACTCCGGCAGAGAGAACTGATAGGTCTTGTTGTTCGCGCAGCCGAGCTTAATTCCGTATTTATAGCTGATGCCGCTTTGCGGCGCCGCGGTAAACAGGTCGGTATAGGGGATGATAAGGGTGTTCGCGGCAACAGACGCGCGAAAGCATAATTTATCATCATACAAAGCGATGGTCCCCGGATTCTTCACGATTTGCAGCTTGACCAGGCTGCAATTCTCCAATTCCATCAACAGCTCGCCTTTTCTGATCCTGTTGCGTCGGGCAACATAGTTTTTTGTGCCGCAGACGGGGCAAAATAAAACATCGCCGTCCAGATCGGCGCGGCATTTTGTGCATATCCTCGGTATATGCGGCAGAGCAACCCCGGCTCCCTGTACGGCCTCGGACGGAGCAGGCGCCGGCGCGTTTGAATTGGCGGTCAATCTTTCCCCGCACTGCGGGCAGAAGTTTGCGCCCGGCTCGAGCGCGTTGCCGCAATGAATACAATACATTATCGCCTTTACCTCCATTGCCGGAATTGCGCCAGCAGGTCTTCCGTGCTGCCCACCAAATCTTCAACCATCTTTTTATGGAGGTTGTAATTGCCCTGACACACGAGCATATCCGTTTCTGCTTTGCGCAAGGCTCTCTGTAATTCGGCGGCGATCGGTTGATTCTGCGCGTCGTCAAAACACATGAGGGCGAAACAGTCCGACCAGCAGGTTTCGATCGTGTTCCTCAGTTTCAACATGTAAGCATCGACGGCGGGAGCAATCATTTTTTGAATGTATTCGACGACGTTATAATGCGCAAGATTGACGCATTTGGGGATGAAGTCATCGGGCAAATCAAAAGACGGCATTTGCATTGCCGTCAGCCGGCGCTCAAACTCCGCAAGAAATGCCTCCATGCCTTGGGGGCGATTGACGGATTCGGGCAAAATATTATTTAACAACAGATTCCGGCGCCGTTCGGCTGAATCCCGGGCAATCGAGCGAAAAATATCCTGAAGCGCCTTCGCGTCGCCCCGCGCTATTTCTTTTGCGTATAATTGAAACAGCATTCCGCCCTTTGATATAGCGGATCGGATAACAGGCGCTTCGTTGACCTTTACCTTGGTCAGTTCGCTGATGAAAAACCCGTTTATAACGGTGTTGATTTCACCGGACCGATCGAGGAGAGCCGCGATGGCTTCAGATTTCCCTTTTTGATAAGCGTTGATGAGCTGCGATTTTTCGTTATAATACCGGTTTGTTTGAATCAGCGCCGATTTGAGCCATTCGATTCTGGAAGAAATGACGCCGAACTTCCCCTGATAGATGGTATCAAAGCGTTTCAATGACAAGTTTGTCAGCGATGCCGTTTTTTCAACAATGTTCACGCTCTGCTGCGCCGTCAAGGTCTTATAAAGCTGCTCTTTGAATTCAGGGAAACGGCTCTTCGCCAGAAGGCCTCGGTCATTGCCGACAAAAGATTTCAAAGCTTGCGTTGCCGATACGGAAAAGAGCTGCAAATTCTTCTCATCGAGCAATTTGTTGCCCTTTTCAATGATTTGCGGTTGCCCTGCGTACCGCGATTTTAATTCCTCTTTTGTCATCGTGCATATTCTCGACTTGATCCCGGCCAAAAGCTTGGGCAGGTCCTCCTCGTCGACCTGATCGATGAACGTAACGGCAAACAGGATGTTTCGAATGCCGTCGTTGCCAATCAGCTGCGCGACAAAGTTTTTTTCCGTTTCGCTGTAAGGGAACAACGCGGAGACCGTAACGATGACGGCGTCTATGTCGTTCAGGATATTGATCGTCGTCCGCGTCATAGTTTCATCGTCGTTCAGTCCCGGCGTATCGATGATATCCACATGATTCTGGCAAATAACCGTGGGATAATAGATAACCGCCTCCCGAATGGATAATGCGGTCTTCTCGTTTTCTTCGGTCAGCTTCGTAACATAGGACTGTAATTCGGATATGTTTATGTCGCTCTTGCGTCCATCCATAAAATGGATGGTTGCCTTAGGCTCCGTTCCAAATGTGATGCGGTTGATGGTCGCTGTCGTTGGAGTAACGTCCGAGGGTAATACATTCAAGCCCAAAAGGGCGTTGATCAGGCTGGACTTACCCCGCCTGAATTCACCCATTACGGCAACATTGTATACTTTTAACTTTATTTGTGTTATCGTTTTATTAATTTCTTTCAGTAAATCGTCTTGAGTATTGTAATATGATAATATGTTTCGAATCTGAACCAGATTTCCATACAGCTCGAACTCAATGTCGCGAAAACTGTCGTCCATACGATACCGCCATATAATACGCTTACTTACATTAATAATTAAAATATCACACAGTCCGGTATCAGTCAACATTTGCTGGTTATTATTTCTTTTAGTTGTATCGCTTTCACGGTCCATCTGTAACAATATACACAGGCATAGCAATGCCAATCTTAACATGCGGGGCAGCTTCCCGAACGCCTGGAGGCGGGCGCGCTCAACGGGCGCGCAATTCTTGTTCGCCGTTCCGTCAACAACCCCGGAGAGGTCACGGGCGGAAAAACGGACAACGCGCAACGCATATGGCGCTGTCTGATCCCACGAAATCGATCCTTGTCGATCAAGCCGCAATGCTCAAAGGCGTCGCATTGTCACAAAATGGCTTTTCCCCGACGAGGACGGCGGCATGTGGACACCAACGTCATATACGACCCTTGACGGGATACAACATATTGCCTACACCCCGCTGTAGGCGGAAAAACCGCCGTCCACAGGCAGGATAATACCGGTAATAAATCCGGAGGCATCGTTATCGACCAAATAGAGCAGCGCCCCGATAAGCTCTTCCGGCTCGCCGAAACGACCCATGGGCGTGTTGTTCAGTATTTTATTGGTTCTCATGGTAGGGCTGCCGTCGGAATTCCAAAGCAGCGCCGCATTCTGTTCCGTTGAGAAAAAGCCCGGCGCAATCGCGTTGACGCGGATTCCGCATTTGGCGAAATGAACCGCCAGCCACTGGGTGAAATTGCTCACCGCCGCCTTTGCCGCGGAATAGGCGGGAATTTTCGTGAGAGGCGTGAATGCGTTCATTGAGCTGATATTGATGATGACGCTGCCGGGCCGATCCACCATATCCAATGCGAAAGCCTGGGTGGGCAGCAGCGTTCCCAGCATATTCAACCCGAATACGAAGGAGAAGCCCGCGGGATCCAAGTCAAAAAAGCTTTTTTTCTCGGAATCTGTCAGAGTTTCGGCGCAGAAGAACTCGTCGTCCACCGTGGCGCGGGGGCTGTTGCCGCCCGCTCCGTTTATGAGGATATCGCATTTCCCGTAGGCCGAAAGCACCTTCTCGTGCGCCTGGGCTACGCGATCTCTTTCCAAAACGTTCACCTCTACGGCCATCGCTTCGCCGCCCTCCGCCCGGATGGCATCCGCAATCGAGCGCGCCTTATCCTCCGCCAGATCCAGCAGCGCTACCTTGGCGCCGCAGGCGGCGAGCGCTTTGGCAAACATGCCGCACAGTACGCCCGCGGCGCCTGTGACTACCGCTACCTTGCCGTCAAGCTGCGGTCTGAAAGGAATCTGCATCATTTTTTTACACTCCATTTCATTGCTATACGTTATGCCGGCGGCAGTTGCCTTCCGATGCCGGTTAATCTTTTTTATGATCAGACTTCGGCAAAAACCGACTGCAGGTGCCGACCGATATGATCGCGCAGGGCATGTATATACGACTCTTCGTTTTCGTACCAGAGGGCGTAGAGCACATCCCGGAAAACATAGTCGCCCTTTTCGTTTTTTTCGTTGAGAATCAGACCATAGGTAATGTGGATAAGCTGACGGGCGTCGTCCATCTGGAATAAGAGGGGCAGCTCACCGTCCGCTAAATCGGAAAGATCGGGGATTCTGTCCAGCTCCGTGGTGACATGGTAGTATTCTCGCGCCTTGTCAAAGGCTTCCAGCGCATAGGCATGTACCCTGCGATATAAAGCGGGATCCTTTTGCGCCACGACGCGCATAGCCTCCAGCCAGCTCGTACCCGCGGTTTTCAAGTGAGCCCGCCGTTTTGTTATGCTGCCGAAAACAGGGAAAACCGAAAACTTGTCCGAGCCGGAATGAAGGCTCAACTTATAGCCGAAGTGTTCGGCCAACTGCTGGTGCGCTATAAGCTGCCTGGTCAGTTCCGCCAAATCCCCCCTGTAGTCAATGCCCTTTTCAAATTCCCCGCAAAAGTGCGGGGCGACGCTCGTGGGGCGGACGCCAACCTGCTCAAGCTCGTTGGCGATGACATAATGCTCACAGGGCAGAGTCCAGGCGGAAGTTTCATCAATTGAAAGTTCAAAGTCCACCCCGCCGCCTCTTTGCATGATGTGGGCATGACAGGTCTTGGCATATTCCACAGCCTCGTGGAAGGTCAGCACGATTCTTCGGAGAACGTTCCGCTCGATTTTACCGACAACGGGATGCTCCCGTTGCGAATATCGGCTTTCATAATAGGTCCGCAGGTCTTCCGGCAGGTTGCCGTAAAGTCGTTCCACTTCAGCATCTTCCAGATGAGCAATATCCGCATGAATGTGATTGGAACAATCAAGCGTAATCATGGCGCAGCCGGCATCGAGGGCTGCGTCGATTTCCCCAATGGTTTTCAGATGGTCTCCGTCCGCGCCGTAGCCCTTTTTATAGCCTGCCTCAAATACGCCGAAAGCGGCAGCGGCGACAATGTCCTTAAAGGTGCGGCCGGTAAGGTTCAACTCCCGCACAGACTGCTGCGCGAATACCGGGAATACGTCATACGCCGCAACGGAGGATGCGTGCCCCGGCGTGGCGATGCCCAGGCGGTCCCCCAACCCCATGGACAGGCTATCTTTCGGACAGCGGGCCGGAGCCGTATAGGGAAACAGCCGCATCAGCGCGTCCGCATTTTCCCGATTCGGGCTGCAGAGCAGCATACCGTCTGCACGCTCGCCCGCAAAATCGCCCGCCCGTTTTCCGCTTACGGCCAACAGCTTGCGGCTCCCCCGTACCATGGCGCAAAAGGTTTCCTCCGCCGAATCCATCGATGCGGGGTATACCGTATATCCCATGCGGCGCAGAACATCAGTCCATATACCGGCGTCTTGGTTGTTCATGCTTCTTCCTCTCTCTTTGAGTAATGTACTTTTCAGGGACAGCGATCTAGAGCTTAAACTGAAAATAGCGCAGCGCATTGAAGTAGCCTATGTCCTCAACCATTCTCCCGAGCGCTTCCGTGCCGGGAGGATAGTATCCGTTTTCCACCCATTCTCCCAGGAGTGAGCAGACGATACGCCGGAAATAATCATGGCGGGGATAGGATACAAAGCTGCGGGAATCGGTCAACATCCCGATGAAGTTGCCAAGTACGCCCATGTTTGCGAGCCCGCGCAACTGCTTTCGTATGCCGTCTTCATGATCATTGAACCACCAGGCGGAGCCTTGCTGCACCTTATTGACCGTATTCCCCGACTGGAAGCATCCGGCGATGGATTGGATCGCTTCGTTATCATTGGGGTTCAAAGAATAAAGGATGGTTTTGGGAAGCATGCCTTCCTGTTCCATCGCGTCTAAGAATGTGGCGAGACGGGATACCGGAGCGCCATCGCCTATAGCGTCATAGCCTGTATCCGGCCCAAGGCGCTCAAACATACGGCTGTTGTTGTTGCGCATGCAGCCAAAATGCAGTTGCATGGCCCAATCCCGTTCCCGATATTCGCGCGCCGCAAAGCGCATAAAGGCGGTTATGTATTTTTGCCTGTCCTTATCGACTATAGGTTTTCCGCGAAGTCCATCCGTAAAAATTCGTTCAATCTCGCCGTCAGAAGCCGGACAGTAAGGGATATACTCCAAAGCGTGCCGTTTTCCGCATCGACAACAAGAGGGAGACTGGTTATATCTGTAATGCGGTTGCTAATCCACTCCAGTTCATCCAGCGACATAATGCCAAGATCGGGATATCCGGACATGGATCTCGCCGTCAGGCCGCCGCTGAGCATAAGGCCGTTGTAGCCGCAGAGTTCCGCGGCTTTTACCGACATGCAATCAAATACGCAGGCTGCAAACACCTGTTCCGATGCAAGCTGCTCCCGAAAGCTCTTATACTTCATGCGCGCTCCTTTCCTCTTTTGAGAATCCGCTCTTATCTGGAATATCTAGCAATACCCTTCAATTCCCTCAATCGCATAAACGCGCACGGGACAGGAATCAAGCCCTTTGATGTACAGCGGCGCAAAGGAGATAAAGAAAATGTCCCGCTCGAGCTCTTCCAGGTTTTTCAGGACCTCCAGGAAAGTGATGTTCTCCGCCATGCAGATGTCATGGAACGGCTTCACATCCTCATTGCGGTTTTCAATTGATACGCCATCGCCAAACCCAACGCATTTTATCCTGTGATCGACCATCCATCGCGCTGTTTGCGCGTTGACGAACAGGCGCTTGTCCTCTTTCGTGTTCGTTTTTTCTGTAAACGGCGCAAGTTTATAGGGCGAATCCAGAATGATAATATCGCCCTCCCGCACCTTGCCGCCAAGCAGCTTGTCCAGCATTTGCGCCGTGATATAGCTGTTGGGCTGCGCGTCGCCGATGGCGACATACACGCCGCGGCCCAAGAATGAAGTCAGCGGCAACATCGATCCGTCCGGCCAATTGTCATCGTGGTGGTAAGGAAACTCACAGTGCGTACCCAGATGACTCGTCAGATCCATTATCGTGTGGAAGTCGGGAATCCTGCCTCCGGTATTGAATCGATACAGATGGCAACGGCGCGTCTCCACCGCCGGATCAAGATACTTTGTCAAATCGACAATGCGCAGGTTCCCGAGTGTGTAAGCGCTCATAATGGCATTATCCTCCACGATCAGTTAATATGATTGCGGTTCTTGTTCTCCATAGCGTGAATGAGCGACACGGCCATTTCGTGAAAGGGAACGGGAACATCCAATCTTTTTGCCGCATCGACAACAGAACCGCTGATCGTATCGACTTCGGTGTATGTGCCGTTCTTGACATCTGCATAAATCGAGGTGTAACCGTCTTTGGCGTTGGTTAGGAGCTCTTTGATATCTGCAACGATGCAATCCACGTCGAACGATGCAATACCTTCCGCATTGGCTACGGCTACCGCCTCGCGCGCCAGCTTTTCCATAAGGCTGCCAGCATACGGATCATCCAGAATGAAGCCAAGCGGCACCTGAAGCATTGCGGTGAGCACACTGGCAGAGGTGTTGAGAAACAGCTTTCTCCATATCTGCTCCTTTACCTCGTCAGAGGTCGCGCAATCGAAACCGCAGGCGGAAAAGTTTTTCGCTATGCTCCGCAGACGATCGCTGTGACCGTCAAGCAAACCGATAAAGGTCTTTCCTCTGCCGCCATGGTTAACATGCCCATTGTCGATGATGGAACTGTTATGCTGCGTAGATCCGATGATAACGTGATCCCGATCCGAAAACCGGAGCAGCTTCACCTCATGACCTACACCGTTTTGTAGGCTCATCAGATAGGTATCCGGCCCGATCAGGCATCTATTTGCTTCCAAAGCGGAACACGTATACATCGCTTTGACAAAAACGAGAATCAGATCCATCTTACCCAAACTTTCAGATTCCTCCGCTGCACGGGGATAAAAGATCATATCCCCGTCCGTTTCACGAACGGCAACGCCATCGGAATTAATTTTGGTAATCCTGTCCTTATTGACGTCAATTAGCCAAACATCATTGCGCTGAGATAGGTACCCCCCAAACAGCATTCCCATTGCGCCAGCTCCAAGTATTGAAATCCTCATTTTTTCTCCAGTGAATAATAATTTATGATACGTAAATTCGATTATTCCAAGTATTATGGTAGCGATTGCAGTTTTTATTGATACCAATAATTATCTTATATCATATGCAGAATTAAAAAGCAATACCCTTTTATTATTTTATTCTCCGTGATATATACGCGAAAATCAATATAAAGTATAAAATAAATGCATTCATGTTTAATAATTATAATCAAGATTTCATCATAATATGAAATCGCTTGCATCTATTATGCGCACGCCATCCCTAATAAGAACCGACCCGCCAATGCTTACGCGTATTTTCCGGCGCAGTTATGTAGATTCGCGTTCTACGATTTCCGAGCAGATCATCATCTTCTTGTTGACGTACTGACCTCTCAATACGTCCATCAGATTTCGCACCGCGGTAAGGCTTAAATCGTAGAGCATATTATCAAGCGACGTCAGGGTAGGTATGCTGTTCTCGGCATGGAGTGAATTGTTGATGCCAACCACCGCGACGCGTTCCGGGATGGCAATTTTCATATCCGTCAGCGCGCGGATGCCGACTACAGCCAGAATGTCTTCCGCGTATATAATTCCATCAACCTCCGGATGCTCCTTCATGAGAGTGAGCGTTGCCTCATATGCGCTCCGCCTCGACTCGTCTGTCTTGACGATCACGGGGCGCGCGCCCCCCAAGTATTGCGCGAGAGCAGATTCGAATCCTTTTAGCTTGAGCAGGTTGCTCGGCGTGTACCGGTCGACAATAAACGCAAGGTACCGCCTGTTTTTTTCGGCTAATAGCCTGACGCAATTGCGCACGCCGTTCTCCTCATCCGCAATAAGGCCGTAGATGTTAGGCGCGTCGAGATACCCGTTGAGTATGATGGTCGGGGTTGTTGATAAATAGATTTGGACCGCTTTCTTGATCGCCGCCGTCTGATAGATCGACCCGATGAGGATTGCGGCGTCCACCTTGCGCTGGCTCAGCATTTTAATGTACTGGGTCTGCTCTTTTTCGTCGGTGCCGGTGTTGAGGATCAGACAGCAATATCCGTTCTTGGCCAGTTCGCGTTCGATATAGTATATGGCGTCGGTATGGTGCGTCGTTCGGATATCCGCGATGAGAAGGCCTATCATCTTTGAGGATTGCATCACGAGCCCGCGCGCAGTTTCGTCCGGCACGTAATGGCACTCCGCCAATATCTTCAGGACATGCGCTTTCGTAGTTTTTTTAACGTTAGGCTTGTTGTTAATCACGCGCGAAACCGTGCTGGCTGAAACGTTGGCTTTTTTCGCAATATCATAAATCGTATTCTTTTGCACGTTTCCCTCCAAAGCCAATTTTGAGAGCGATGGCTGACTATACGGAATAGTTTATACGCGGATCGGATTCGCGTCAATATGGCTGCGGATCTATCTTCTATAGAACGCATCCCGTATATGTAGAGAGTAGCAAAGCAAAGAATAAAGGCCGAATTTTGAAATCGATGTCATGTCTTTGAAGTTGGACAGATAGGCGTTGGATGTCCTCATGGGAATCCGAACGGCACCTTGGCACATTATCGCACTTAACTATTGTTGACTATCCGCATGGTGGCGGCTTATGTATGAATAGTCATTTCAAAATCATTATGAAACCGACCCTCAAAATGAACACAGTTCCAGTTTCACTTTCATGAACGCACCCTGGAAATCCTCTCATAAGACACAAGATCAGTCATTTGACACTCTTGCTATTCTTCCTCAACAAACAAGATCAGTCATTTGACACTCTTGCTATTCTTCCTCAACAAAATTGCTCTCTCAAAATTTCCTAGATTTCCAGCCCTTTTCCGCCCCATACAACAAAACCCGCCTCATCCCGAAGCGGGTTTCGTTGTATCAACCGATGTTGATCATGTGGTAGCGGCGACTGGATTCGAACCGGTGACACTTCGGGTATGAACCGAATGCTCTGGCCAACTGAGCTACGCCGCCATAGCTGATGCGCACATCTTGCGGTGTGCGCATCAATTTGGTTGCGGGGGAAGGACTTGAACCTACGACCTCCGGGTTATGAGCCCGACGAGCTACCAACTGCTCTACCCCGCGACGCTGCCGCTTTACGGCAAAGATGATAATATCACAATGAGTGTGCCGGGTCAAGTGTTTTTTAGCGCGCGATCTCGTAGCAGTCCGGCTCCGGCGTCGATTTCGGAACGAGCCGCGCGCGCAGTTGCTCGTCCGCGGGCAGTTCGTCGGTGATGGTCACGGTCGTGCCCGGGCAAAGATACAGGTAGACCCACTGCGCGTCGTCCGGCGCGAGGCGGATGCAGCCGTGCGAGGCGGGCGTGCCGAGCTTCCAGAACTCCTCCTCGATGAGCGTGCGGTCGTCCCGCTCGAGATAAGGTACGGAATGGAAATAAATCCTGTTTCTGATCTGCGCCCAATATTGCGCGTACAAATTGAAATTCACAAAATAGGCGAAGCGCTTTTTATCCTCCCCCATTTTGAAGGTGCCGCGCGGGCTGCGGCTGGTTTCCTCTATGCCCGAGGAGCAGATCATCTCGCGCACGAGCACGGTGTAGCCGCCGTCCGCGCCGCGCTCGTAGACCATCACGGCCTGGTTGGTAAGATCGACCACGGCGAGGAATTTGTCCGGATCGGAATTGAGCTTCTCCTCCTCGGGATAGCGCCCACCCTCGCGCGTGCGCAGGCTCTTGGGCGCGAGCGGATACGCCTCGCTCCGGTACGGCGTCGGCTCCGGCGTGGGCGTCGGCTCCGGGGTCGGCTCCGGCGTGGGCGTGGGCGAAGGCGTCGGGCTGGGCCGCGGCGTCGGATCGGGCGTGGCGGCGCGCGTCACCTCGACGTAGGCCGAAGGGGAGGGCGAAGCTTCGCCCGGCGTCCGGGCGTATCCCATGCAGGCGCAAAGCAGCGCCGCACCCGCTAAAAATGCTGCGATGACAAGGCTCTTCCAAACGTCGCGAAAACTCATGCGCGGCTCCCAAACATCGTTTCAAGCTATTGTAACACAACCGGGCGGCGCGGAACAACCCGGTTTCGCGTCCCGCACCTTTGCCGCGCGGGTATCATAACTTATGTATAGATAGCGCGGTTTGTCGCGTAATAACGGCTGAGGTAGAATGATATGAGGATATTAAGACGCGGCGATACGGGCAGCGACGTGAGGGTCGCGCAAACGGCGCTCGTCCGCGCGGGCTATGATCCCGGCGCGGTCGACGGCGTGTTCGGTGCCAGAACCGAGAGCGCCGTGATCCAGTTCCAGGGCACGGTGGGCTTGACGCAGGATGGAATCATAGGTCCCAATACATGGGCGTATCTCGAACCCTTCGCGATGGAGCCGAACCCCGAGGTGCTGCGCATCGGCAGCCGGGGCGAGATGGTGCGGGCGCTCCAGACGGCGCTCAAGGCCGCGGGCTTCGATCCGGGGGCGGTCGACGGAATATTCGGCGCAAGGACGAAGGCCGCGCTCGAGGCCTTCCAGAAGGCCAAAGGCATTCCCGTGACGGGCGTCGCCGACGCGATCACATGGCTCGTCATCGCGCCGTACATCGACTATACGAACGTAGTGCTCCGGCGCGGCAGCACGGGCATGTATGTGATGATACTCCAGAGCGCGCTCGTCAACGCATGCTTCAATCCCGGCGTGATCGACGGCGTATTCGGTGCGAACACGCTCGCGGCCGTGCTCGCCTTCCAGCGGGCCAAGGGCCTGACCGCGGACGGCATCGTCGGCCCCAGGACCTGGGCGGCGCTCAAGCCCTACATCACGGGCAAGGTGGTCCCCTACACGGTGAAGGCGGGCGACACGCTCTACTCCATCGCGGCGGCGTACCACACGACGGTGAGCGACATATTGAAGCTCAACCCCCGCGCGGACCCCAACAGGATCTACCCGGGCGAGGTGTTCTACATCCCGGTGAACAGCTGCTCCACGAATCCGGGCAACCCCGGCCCCGGCGGAGGCACGGGCGGCGGAGGCTCAGGCGGCACGAATCCGGGGTGCTGAAGCAAAAAGACCGGCGTTAGACGGCAGCCGCAGAGAACCAGGGGCTGCATCGCAGAAGAACGCGATGCAGCCCGTAGTTTGCGGCCTGAATGGGAAAACGCATCCCGCCTGCCGGCAAATTGGAAGCTGTCCCTGATTCCTTGGTTTCGGACGATACCCGGATTCCGCCGATCTTCACCATTGCCCCCGTTTTTGGCTATTCGTATTCCTTATACTGCTCCAGTTCGGCAGGAACATCGGTTATCCCGGTCGCTTTGAACAGCATATCTCCGCCGCCCATGAACACGTCGAGATATTCGATGATCCATTCGTCGGACGGATAACCCTTCACCTCGCAGATTTTACTCTCCGGGACGCCATCCCGAACGCCGATCTGAGTTCCCCTGAGAGAATTGTCCGGCACGATCCCATACGGGCGAAAGACAATTCCGTTGTGGTTCAGTTCAACCACATTTAATTCCTTGTTCTCGGTGACCGCGTATTCGGGATAAATCGCCGGGGAAGCCTGCCCCGTCGCGCCGAGGATCATCTTATCCACATCCGCCTTATCGACGTCGTAGTAAATCTCATATTTGAACGGGCTTTCGTACAGCACCCGCGCCGCGTCGCCCGAGAGCGTGTAGCGCAGGAGGTTCGCGTCGCCCTCTCCGAGGGAACCGCGCGCCCCGGCGCGCGCGAGCACGCTTTTGGCGACGATGGCGTCGAGGTTCAGCAGGGAGAGCGCGAAGTAGAACGCCGCGAACGTACCCGCCGCGAGGCGGAGCAGCTTCAGTTTGGGAACATACAGCTTCGCCGCGCAAAGCCCTATGAGCGCGAAGAGGAAGAGCATGAACCAGAACGGGAGTATACGGTTGATCGTGAGGCCGTAAGCCCCGATGTACATCACAAGCCGCGCCATGGCGCTCGCGAGCAGCATGACGGTCGCCGCGAGAAGGCCCAGCATGAGCGCGCGCAGGGATTTGCCCTCCGGCGTGAACGTGACGCAAAGCGCGAAGGCCGCGAGGTTGATGGCGGCGACGGCGCACAGCTCTGAGAAGCCCTGCACGGCGTATTCGGAATAGGTCAGCGCGGCGGGCAAGCCCGCGAGCCCCGTAAGGTATGTGAACTGGAAGGCGGCGAAGATCACATAGATGCCCAGCAGCACGCCTACGGCCGCGGCGACGCCCGCGCCGTTGAAGCGCTTTTCGTAAGGCTCGGCTTTATACGGCTTCTGCTCGTACGCGTGGTGGAAGATGAACGAGTAGAACAGCGCGGCGACCACCAGCGCGAATATGATGCGGAGCACCGTCGGCCCGAGGCGGATGTCGCGGAACACTTCCTCCAGAACGGCGCGCATGGCGGCGTCCGCGGAGATCAAAAGCGGCACCACGATGAGCGCGAGCATCAAGCCGACGAACAGGCCCGCGCGCACGGCGCGCCGCTTTTCATCGACCTCCTTCTTGCCAAGCGCGCCGCCGAGCGCGCCGAAGAAGCGCCCGAGACTCGTGAACGGCGCCACGAAGAAGCCGCTCACATACGCGGATATGTAGCCGCCCTGCCTGCTTTCGGGCACGAGCGCCGTGCATTCGACGGCGTGGAGCATGAGCACGAGCGGTATCGCGAGAAAGTTGACGAAGCTCAGATTCTGCTCCTCGTAGACAAGATAGCGCGCCATCAACCACAGCGCGAGACACGCGAGCAGCCACGCGACGGGCTTTTTCGAGGATGTTTTCCATGTAAAGGCGTAGAACCCGGCGAGGTATGTGAGCCAGAACGCCGCGTAGCGCAGTCCCTCCATACGGAGCGAGACTTCGCCGAGCCCATCCCCGAACAGCACCCATGAAAACACCGCGCCGAGCAGCAGCACGGCGAGCAGCAGCCATTTCTGCGCGGGCGTGTAAACACGCTTTTCCGGCCCCCGCGCCCCTTGCGGTTCGTAATAACCCGTTTCCCCGTTCATGCGCCCCGTTCCTCCTCCGGCAGATATTCGAGTATGTCGGCCACCTGGCAGCCGAGTATGCGGCAGAGCGCGTCCAGCGTCGAAAATCGGATCGCCCTGCCCTTGTTCGTTTTTAATATGGAGAGATTCGCCTGGGTAATGCCCAGCGCGTCCGCGAGCTCGCCTGAGGACATCTTGCGCCGGGCGAGCATCACGTCGAGATTGACCCGGATCATGCCGTTCCCCCCTCCCCTCTCAGATGGTCAGCTCGTTCTCGCGCTTGTAGGCGACGGCCTTGCCGAACACCTCCGCGAGCACCAGAGCGAACAGGCCCGAAAGCAGCATCACGACGGCGGACACCGCGGTCATGGGCGTGAAGAATACGAAGCATTTGGCGAGAAACAGCGCGCCCGCCGCCTCCGCCGCGACGCCCATGCGCACGAACGCCTTGACGTTCCTTTCGATGAAGGGGTCCGTCGCGACCGTTTGCACGACGAGCAGCAGCTCGAAGAGTACCCACAGCGCGAGCAGCCCCGCGATCACCAGGAAGCCGTAGAACAGCGCGAACGCTTCGCCCGCGCCGTAATATTCCCGGAAAAACTGAGCCACGCTTGGCGAGGTGAATATCCTCACCAGGCAGAAGAGCACGAACGCGGCAAGCAGATACAGCAGCGCCTGCAGCGCGACGGCGAGCGGGTTTTTCTTCATACTTTGCCCTCCCATGCGTTTCGATCGCATATAGAATAGCACGGCCGTTATTGTATTTCAATATTATTTTATTGAATATCGATAAATTCATGCGCAAGACACATAAGAATCGCAAACTTCGTGCGACAATACGGTGAACGCCGTTCACAACGGCGGAAGTTTTTGCTATAATGCGCTCAAAGGGGTGAAATATATGTTTGGAAATTCGCTGTATTCTTTGTTTTATTACGGGACGGACAGCATACTTTTCGTCGCGGTCATCGCGGTGGCGATACTGGGCATGATCGCGAGCGCACGCGTGAACAGCGTATTCAAAAAATACGCGAAGATGCGCGCGCGCATCGGCCTGCCCGCCAGCGACGTGGCCCAGAGGCTCCTTCACGCGGGCGGCAGCGACGCTGCGCTCACGCAGGTCGGCGGCCAGCTCACGGATCATTACGACCCCAAGAACAACACCGTCGGCCTTTCGCAAACCGTTTACAACGACGCGTCCGTCGCGGCGCTCGCGGTCGCGGCGCACGAAATCGGCCACGTCATGCAGTATCAGGAAGGGTACGGCCCCATCCGGCTTCGCAATTCCCTGCTGCCCGTGGCGAAAATCGGCTCCGGCGTCGCGCCGTGGCTGGTGCTGCTGGGCATTTTCATGGGCAGTTTCGGCCTTGCGAGCTTCGGCGCATGGCTGTTCGCGGGCATATTGCTCTTCCAGCTCGTGACGCTGCCCGTCGAGCTCAACGCCTCGCGGCGCGCGCTCGACATGCTGACCTCCGGAGGCTACCTCGACACCTACGACGAGGAGGCCGCCGCGCGCAAGGTATTGAACGCGGCCGCGGCCACCTACGTCGTCGCGGCGCTTGCGTCGTTTGTGACGTTCCTCAGGCTTTTGATGCTCGCCAACAGAGCCAGAAGGAGATAGTCAAAAAGCGTTGCGGTCCATCGATGCGAGGTGTAATCATGCAAAGGGCGATCCTGATCCTGCCGGAATTCAAAAACGGGCATTTAATAGAAGAACTCAGGAAAAAGTTCGACCCTTTGTATGGATTGGTGCCGCCGCACATCACGCTTGTGTTTCCGTTTGAAAGCGGGATTCGGACATCGACGCTTGAGCGGCATATAAGAACCGCATTGCTTGGCGCGGGTTCCTTTCCGATTCAATTGAAAGGGATCACCGCCACGCCGGATAAATACTTGTTTCTGAACATCAAAAAAGGAAACGACAACATCATCGAATTGCACGACAGGCTGTATTCCGGGATATTACGCGAATTCATGAGCCGCCGCAATCATTACGCCCCTCATCTGAGTGTCGGAAGATATCGGGACGAAGCCGGGCTTCAAGCCGCGCTCGACGACACGGAATCATTTGAGGCGTGTTTCGATGCCGTTGTGACCAACGTGGTGTCGGAGATCATCGGGGACAATGGGGATTCGGCGAGCGAATTGATCGTTTCCTTATCTTGAGTAACGCCTATTTTACGAGAACAGGCAAATTATTTTTATACGATTGTCGAATTGGATTCTGCTTCGTAATCGCGCAGGATTCCCGGTCATTGTTTCAACGCTTTTCGCACAACGACCCTGCCCTCCCGTTCCGCGCCTATATCGAATCCACATTTTTCATACATCGACAGCGGTCCTCTCATTTCATTGAGCGCATCTGTGAACCGCTTGTTTGCGTAGGCCTCAACAAAGTCAAAACCGTCTGCGGCGGCATCCTTGCAGACGTGCTCCACCAATTGCGTGGCTACGCCCATTCGCTGCGCATCCGGCGCGATGGCAAAGCAAAATATTGATTTTACCTTTATATCCGCGCGGTATTTCTCTATCGGCCAATAAGAGCGCAGATAATTTACTCCGTCCTGGCAATCCGCGTTGGCGTTGCACCATCCCACAATATCATTGCCGCGATAAGCAAGATAGCCCTGTATGCAGCCGGCTTTGACAAATTGTATGGCGCGCTCCCTTCTTTCCTCCTTCGAAGGATACCAGTGGTCGCCATTGCCGGCATAGGACTCGTCGCTACGCCAAGTCACGCAATAGCATGTTTGCTCCTCTGTGCAGTCGCCGTGGGGCGTTGCGTCAAAAAACCGCGCATAGTCTTCTGCAAGGACGGGAGCCAATTTGCGGATTTCGATGTTCATTAAAAAGCACTTCCTTTTCAGGTTTCCGTTCTTGATCTTTTTTCGCTAAACAATTTGCACTTACTATACCACAATTTGCCTTAATCCCCAATTCATTTGCAGCAAGAAACAGGCGTCCCGCGGCCGCCCGTTTCCATATGCGTCTGTGTCAGAAAATCAGCTTGAACAGCGTCGCGATGCCGATGCCCAGGTAATTGCCCAGCGCGATGCCGAGTATGCCGCACACGAGGCCTGTGAGTATGATTTCCTTGTTCTTCATGGCGTTGGCGACCGGCGGGATGAAGGCCGGGCCGTAGATGCCCGCCGTGGAGGTGATCAGCGCCGTGTCCGCGTCGATCTTGAAGGGCTTGACGAGCAGCATGTGCAGCAGCACCGAGCCGAACTGCACGAAGGCCACCATCAACAAAAGCATCAGCGAGGACAGATCGACCATCGAAAGGTCGAACGTCAGGCCTATGGCGACCGAGAACATATAGATGAAATACTGCCCCGCGACGTACGAGCCGGGTATGGCGCGCACCCGTTTGACGAAGGAGAGCGCGACGCCGCAGGTCGTGACGCCGAGCATGACCACCATCATGTTGGTGAAGCTGCCCGTGATGATGTAGGACGCGCCGAGCGACGCGCCCACGGACGCGATCGCGAGCAGGAAGCTCGGCAGCCGTTCCAGCAGCATTTTAAGCGAGAAGGGCACCTTCTTAGCAATGAACTTCGCCCCGAGCGCGCCCTCGAGGCTCTCGTCCTTGGCCGCGTTCCTGCCGGGGTCGAACTTGGGCAGGAAACTGCGGAACAGCCGCGGCATGACGGTGAGGATCAGCAGGAAGTAGATTCCGCCCACGATCATGTCGCAGGTGTTGACGAGCATGTAGGTATCCTCGCTCACGCCCAAAGCGAGGCCTATGGCGATGAGGTTCGGCGTGCCGCCGACGTAAACGCCCATGAGCATGCCGTTGATGTCGCCCGCGAGCGCGACGACGTTCCCGAAGATGAGCATCGCGGCCGCGCACACGAGCCCCACCGCGACGATGAGCACCAGGAACGAGGTGAGCGCGGGCCGGGCGAGGCGCCGAAGCGAGGAGAGGTCCGCCGAGAAGAGTATCAGCGGGATGGCCACGGGCACGCAGACCTCGGCGACGGTCGTGGCGATCGACGTATCCTCGATCAAAAAGCTTGCCGCGAAGCCTATGATGTAGCAGAGGAACACGGGGCCGAGCATGTTGAGGAACTTGAACCTGTCGCTCAGGAGCACCATCAGGCGCGGAACGAAGAGTACCATCAGGATAATGATGACGATTGAAAGCATGATTCGCCTCCCGAAATATGATGGAATATGGCAGATAAGTGCGGATTGGTATCATTATAGCCCATGCGCGTGATATAATCAAAAGAAAAACAAGCGAGGTTTTATGCAAAAGCTGCGCTGTCTTGATCTTTCCGGCCCGGACGGTCATTTTCGCTACGGGCAGGCCTTCGGCGAGGCGATCCGCGCTTTCTCGGCCGACCGGCCGCTCAGGCCCTCGTTCCTTCGCATGAAGCAGAAGGCCGAAGCGCGCTATCCCGCTTACTGCAAGGAAATCTACGACAGGGCCGCGGGCGCGGGCGCAAACGGGGATCTCCTCTTTGCGGCCATGCTCGACGGCGTGAAGGAGCTCGAGAGCTGCACGGATATTTTCATCCGAAAGGCCGACGGCTCCATGCTCTACGGCCACAACGAGGACGGAGAATATACCCCCGGAAACTGCGCCCTCGCGCGCTACTCGGGGCTAAAGGTCGGCTTCACGGAGTTCTCGGCGATCGGGTCCATGCCGGGCTACACGTTTTTGTGGAACGACGCGGGGCTTATCACCTCCGTCAACTACATACACCACGACGAGATGCGCCCGGAGGAACCGAGCGCGCATTTCCTGCTGCGGGACGCGGCGGAAGCTTCCTGCATCGAGGAAATCCGCGGCCGGCTCGCGGGCAAAAGCTGCGCCTCGGCGTTCCACCTCAACGTGTTCGACACAAAATCCTGCCGCGCGTATTCCGTGGAGCAGCTTTTCGAGCAAACCGACATACTCGAGGTGACCGACCGCTACGCCCACACGAACCACCTGCTGCGCCTCGGCACGGGCTACGCGAGCCCCGGCTGGGACACCAAGCCGCGCCTCGCGTCCGCGCGGCGCATGCTGGCCCCGCTCGATCCCGCGCGCTGCGCGCTCTCCGACATACGGGCGATACTCGACTATACCGACGGCGAGGACCGCCTGCGCTCAGTCTACAGCGACCCCGCCCTCGACGCGTTCCCCACGGCAGCGACCATGCTCGTCGATTCCGCCTCGGGCGAGATCGTCGTGATCGACAGGTTCTGCGGAGAAGAACTGAGGTTCGGGACGCCTTCCGGGCGGGATTGACGCAACGGAATCAGGGAAAAACGGCTCGCCGGGCATCGGCGGGCCGCGAGCGGAAGCCCTCTCGATTGATTGTCAATTATTCAAAATGTCCCGCGCCACGCAGATGCCCGTGACGCTCGCCTGCATAAGCCCGCGCGTGATGCCCGCGCCGTCGCCTATGGCGTAGAGCCCCGGCACGCGCGTGCGGAAGCGCTTATCGACGTTGACCTTGGAGGAATAGAACTTGACCTCCACGCCGTAAAGCAAAGTGTTCCTCGAATTCAGCCCCGGCGCGAGCTTGTCTATGGCGCGGAGCGCCTCGATGATGCTCGTCAGGTGCCTGTGCGGCAAAACGAAGGAGAGGTCGCCCGGCACGGCGGTCTTGAGCGTGGGCACGGTCGTGGATTTGCGAAGGCGCGATTCGTCGGTGCGGCGGCCCATCAGCAGGTCGCCGAGGCGCTGCACCATGACGCCGCCGCCGGTGAGCATGTTGCCCAATTGCGCGATGTAGTTGCCGTATTTGATCGGCTCGCC
Organism: Firmicutes bacterium ADurb.Bin248; assembly: GCA_002069725.1. Classification (GTDB taxonomy): domain Bacteria; phylum Bacillota; class Clostridia; order Christensenellales; family CAG-138; genus Phil1. The sequence continues at coordinate 24,525 of MWBW01000013.1, forward strand.
GAAAGGCTGCGTGAAGCGCGTGCTCACGAGCATGGCGAAGTTGGTGTTCTCCGTGCGAAGCGCCTCGTCGTTGTAGCTGTGGCCGTTGACGATGGCCGTACCGCCCTCGTAATGCTCCTCGCTGACGAGCCCGCCGGGATTCATGCAGAACGTGCGCACGCGGTTCTCGAACGTGTCCGCGTAATAGACGAGCTTGGCCTCATACAGGGGCTTTGTCAGGTGGTCCATGATGGAGTTGGGCACCTCGACGCGCACGCCGATGTCCACCTCGTTGTTGGACATGCCGATCTCGAGGCGCTTCCCCTCCGTCTGCAGCCACTGCGCGCCGCCGCGGCCGGGCGCCGCGACGACGGCCTTGCCGTAGGCCTCGCCCTCGCCTTCGGGAGACGCATATTTTACGCCGACGGCAACGCCGTTCTCGGTGATGATCTCACGCGCCGTGGTCGAGGGCAGGAATGTGAAGCCGCGCTTTTCCATCAGATGGTCGTACATGTTGCCCAAAACCTGCGCCGCGTGCTCCGTGCCCATGTGGCGCACGGGGCAGCGCACGAGGTGGATGTTGTGCCGGCTCGCCTCGTAGGCGATCTCCGAGACGCGCGGGTCGTTCCGTCCGTGCACGGTATCCGGCGCGCCGAAGCCGACGTAGACTGAATCCGCGTAGTCGATGAGCTTCTGCGCCTCGTCCTCGGGGATATACTGCGTGATGTTGCCGCCGACCTCGTGGGAGAGCGAGAGCTTGCCGTCCGAAAACGCGCCCGCGCCCGCCCAGCCGCTCATGATGGCGCAGGGGTCGCAGCGGACGCACTTGCCGGTCGTGCGCGCGGGGCATGTCCGTTTGGATATGGCCTTGCCGCTGTCCATGAGCAGCACGCTCATATCCTCGCGCCTGTCGAGCAGCTCCAGCGCGGTGAAGATGCCCGCCGGGCCCGCGCCCACGATGATCACGTCATACTCGCCTCTCATAATTCCTCCGTATATATAAATCTTTATTATGACATCATTAACCGCAATTATACCAGCTTATGACCATTGATTATAATACTCCAGAAACCCGCGCTTGTCAAAGGAAATCGGCGCAGAATCGGGCTTTTTTACCAGCGGGACGCTTCCGGAAAACAGTGCGTGCGCGCCGGGGTCAGCGCGCGGTAGCCGTCGCACAGGCCGAATTTGCGAAAGAGGCCTAGACGGACGGAACGCAGCTTATAGTAAAGCGCTATGGTTTTGACTTCGCGCTCGTTGAACTGGCTTTTGTGGCAACGAAGCGCTTCTTCGCGAAAGCGGAAGTATTTGCCGATGCGCACGAACGAATTCGGCCGGTCCGTGTTGTAAAAGGCGTAGACCTTGGGCGCGTGACGTTCCGCGCAGCCGAGGCTTTCCATAACGGAAGCGAAGGGGACCATGCAGGAGGCAAGCTTCACGGCTTGCCCGGTTTTGAGATGATCCCCGTGAAATTCGCAGACGACGTCCGGGTCGGGCGCGAACACCGCGTCCGGCTTGACGCGCGCGATTTCGCGGGCGACGGCGCGCGCGAGATCGTCCGCCGTGTAGCGCCCCGCGTCCTCGAAAGGCAGGAAGATCACTTCCTTCACGCCCAGAAGCGCCGCGGAAGCCCTCGCCTCCTCCCGGCGAAGCAAGGCGAGCTTCTCGCCCCGGAGCGCGGGGTCGTCCGTGCCCATGCGCCCGTCTGTCGCGACGAGGAAAGCCACGCGCCTGCCCGCCTCGACGAGCTTTTTGACCGTGGGCGCGCAGGCGACCTCGACGTCGTCCGGATGGGGGCCGATAAAAAGATGGCTTTCAAGGCTTTCGAGCTTGGGCAGCGGGAGCAGGCGTTTGAGAAGAAAAGTGAACATATGCGCCTCCGAAGCGTGTAATCCCTTGTTTGAGTATATCACGCGCGCGGGAAGTGCGCTATAATAGGCGTAACACATCCTTTTGCGGAGGTATTGCGCCATGATCCCCCTGCCCAAAGCCGCCGTTTCCCGCGAGGGACGCTTCCCCCTGCCCGAAGGCGCCGCCGTTTGGATCGATCCCGCGCTCGCGGACGCGCGCGAAGGCATATTCTCTCTGCTGCCGGGGCTGTGCCCGGGGAGGGAGGATGCGGACGTGCGCTTCTCGCACGACGCCGTGATTCCCGGCGAGGCATACCGCCTCGTATGCGATGAGAAAGGCGTCGGGATTGCCGCCTCGGGCGTCGCGGGCGCGGTATACGGCGCGGCGACGCTGCGGCAGTTGCTTGCCGGGGAAAACGACCCGCCGTACCTTGCCATAGAGGACGCGCCGCGCTTCCCGTGGCGCGGCATCAGCCTGGACGTGTGCCGCCACTTCTTCCCGGCGGATACGATCAGGAAGCTCATCAACGCGCTCGCGCTCTATAAGTTCAACACATTGCACCTGCACCTCTCGGACGACCAGGGCTTCCGCGTCGAAAGCGAGAGGTTCCCCAAGCTCAATTCCGTCGGCTCATTCCGCAAAAGCAGCGCCGTCAAGCGCGGCAGGGGCGAAGTTCAGGATGGAATCCCCCACGGCGGCTTCTACGCGAAGGCGGAGGTCCGCGAGCTCGTCGCGTACGCCGCGGCGCGCGGCATCAGCGTCATCCCCGAGTTCGACGTGCCCGGGCATACGACGGCCATGCTCGCGGCCTATCCGGAGCTTTCCTGCGACGGGCGCAAAACCGAGGTCGAAACCTCCTACGGCATAAAGGATTTCTCCGCGCACATACTCTGCGGGGGCGACGGGAGGGTCTATGAATTCCTCGCATGCCTCATCGACGAGATGCTGGAGCTTTTTCCCGCGCCGTATTTCCATCTGGGCGGGGACGAAGCGGTCAAGACCGAGTGGAGGAAGTGCGAAAAATGCCGGCAGGCCATCCGCGAACACGGCCTTTCGGGCGAGCGCGCGCTGCAGGGATATCTGCTCGAAAGACTCCGGCTGCATCTCAGGGAACGCGGCCGGGAGGCGATCATCTGGAACGACGGGCTCGCGGACACGACGGGAACGGAGTTCGTCTGCCAGCACTGGCTCACGGGCCTCGGGAAGGGCAAAAGGCGCACCGTGCGCCATCTCAACGCGGGCGGGCGGGCGATCATGAGCGACTTCTTCCGCCTCTATTTCGATTACCCTTACGCCATGACGCCGCTCAAAAAGACATATCAATATAAGATGCTTCCGCGCGGGCTCACGCGGGAGGCCGAATCGCGCGTGCTCGGGGGAGAGTGCGCCATATGGACCGAGTGGATCGAGGACGAGGAAAAGCTCTTTTTCAACCTGCTGCCCCGCCTCGCCGCCGCGGGTGAAATCTTCTGGAGCGCGCCCGGGGCGGCGGACTATGCGGGCTTCGTGCGAAGGCTGAGCGCGCAGTACCGCATCTACGATGAAATGGAACTGCCATACGCCCGCGGCATGGAACAGCCGAAGAACCGGCTCGCGCGCGCGAAGACCGTGCGTGCGTTCTATGGGAAAAACGCATACGTTGAGCTTGATTCGCGATAAAGCGCCGTCTTGCGCCAAGCTTCGCGGGATGGTAAGATAGCCCTATGGAAAAACGGATCGCCTTCTTCGGCCCCTTCAACAAAAGGAGCGCCCTCTACTTTGCGCTCGTGTTCGCGGCGCAGCTGTTCGTCTACCTCGTGCCGACGATCTTCATGCCCATGGTGCGCATGCACGACATCGCGCTGCCCGTGGACGCGCTCATCCCGTTCTGGCCCGCGTTCGTGATCCCGTACGTGCTGGTGTTCTTCGAGTGGGGCTACTGCTACCTGCTCGCGCCCCTGCTGGAAAGGGAGCGTTTCGCGCGCTACACGGCGGCGCTGCTCGTCGGCTTCGCCGCGTGCTTCGCGGTGTACATGCTCTACCCCACGACCTACACGCGGCCGGAAATCGAGGGCGGCGGCTTCTTTGCCAAACTCATGGAGCAGATTTTCGGCATAGACCAGCCCTCGCGCTGCATGCCCTCGCTGCACTGCTTCCTCGGCTGGCTCAACTGGCGTTTCGTTCATAAGCAGACGGCCGTGCCCAAATGGCTGCGCGCCGTCGCGCTCTTTTTCGCGCTCGTCACGCTGCCAACGACTTTGCTCGTCAAGCAGCACGTCCTTGTGGACGTGCCCACGGGCGTGCTGACGGCGGAGCTCGCGTGGTTCGTCGGAGGGCATAAGAAGATTTCCGGGTTCTTCGTCGGGATTTTCGAGAGGATCGCGGCAAAACTCAAGGTAAACGAAGCGAGATAGGCACGGTTTGACCGGGCGCGGGCGGAGGGTATCCGCCCGCGTTATTTATAAAATCAAAACTCGAACATTTCCCCGACCGCGTCGCGGTGCGCCAGGGAGAGGAGGAATTCCCCGTCCGGTATGTCCGCTTCGCGAAGCGCCTGCCGAACGGTTTCCATCGCAAGGGCCTCGATGTTGTTGTCCCGGCTCAGGTGCGCGAGCACGGCGCGGCGCACGCCCGTGGAGTACAGGCGGATCAGCGCCTCGGCGCAGCAGTCGTTGGAGAGGTGGCCTTCGCTGCCGAGTATGCGGCGCTTGAGCGGGTAGGGATACGGCCCGCACCTGAGCATTTCGACGTCGTGGTTGGATTCGATCATCAACAGCGCGCTGCCCGCCGCCGCGGCGAGCAAATCGTCGTTGAAGCAGCCGATGTCGGTCATGACGGTGAGCTTGGCGCCCCCGTCCGAAAAGGAGTACCCCACGGGCTCCGCCGCGTCGTGCGGCGTGGGGAAGGGATATACGTTGAGGCCGCCGATGTAGAAATCCCGCCCGGTCTCGAAGGCGCGCATAAGCCGCGGCTCCATGCGGCCGGTGAAGGGCAGCATGGCGTCCCACGTCCCCTCGTTCGCGTAGACGGGCACGCCGTACCTGCGCGCGAACACGCCCACGCCCGCGATGTGGTCGCTGTGGTCGTGCGTGACGAGCAGGCCGTCGATCTCCCCGGGCGCGACGCCGCGCGCGCACAGCGCCCCGGCGACGGTCCGGCCGGGGAGCCCCGCGTCCACGAGCAGCTTGACCCCGCCGCCCTCGACGTAGGCCGTGTTGCCCGAGGAACCGCTGTAAAGCGGACAGAAACGCATGCTGCGGCCTCCAAACTCAAACATGGCGCCCGCCGGGCGCGGCAGGCTGACGACAACCCCGCTTTCCGGGGGCTTTGCCCTCGAGCTCCCGCCAAGGGGATCATCCTTTGGAATCCCTGCCGCAGGAAGCGCGCGGCGTTTCAGGAAAAGCGTGCAATCCTCACTTGTGATACGGTTCGTTGCCGATGATTTTATACGCGCGGTAGAGCTGCTCGAGCAGCATGACCCGGAAAAGCTGGTGCGGGAACGTCATTTTCGAGAAGGAAAGCCTGAAGTCCGCGCGCGCGAGCGCCTCGTCCGAAAGGCCGAGGGAACCGCCTATGAGGAAAGCGATCCTGCTTTTGCCCGCGTTCTGCCAGCCAGCGAGTTTCCCCGCGAGCTCCTCGCTCGAAAGCTGCGTCCCCTCCGGCGCGAGGGTGACGGCGAGCTCCCCTTCCCGGAGTTTGTCGGTGAGCCGCGCGCTCTCGAGCCGCTTCACCTGATCGCGCTGCGCGGCGCTCAGATTTTCCGGCGCCTTCTCCTCCGCGGCCTCGATGATCTCGAGCTGCGCGTAGCGCGAGAGGCGCTTTTCATATTCGGCCAGGGCGCGGCTGAAATGCTCCTCCCGGACCCTGCCCACGCAGAGCACGCGGATCATCCGTCCCCGTCCGGCGCGAGCGCGCGTTCGCTCTGTTTTTCAAGCGCGGCGTCCTTTTTGCTCCTCGTATAGTCGATCTTCGAGAAGCCCTCGCCCATGACCTCGTTGGCCGAGCAGAGCACCGCGAAGGCGCGCGGGTCGCAGCGCTTGACGATATCCTTGATTTTATAGACTTCGCGCGGGCGGACGACCGTCATCAAAACCGCGCGCTCGGCTTTGGCGTACATGCCCATGCCCGAGAGCTTGGTGACGCCGCGGTCCATTTCGGCCATGATGGCGTCGGCGACGGGCTCTGGCCTGTCCGTGACGATGTAGAAGATGCTCGCGCGGTTGAAGCCGCGTATGATCAGGTCGCTCACATACGAGTAGAGCGCGATGACCACGGCCGCGTACATGCCGAGCTCGAAGCTTTTGAACGCGACCATGGAGGTGACCACGATAAGCCCGTCCACGAGCAGGTAGGCCGTGCCGAGCGTAACGCTTTTGAGCTTGGTCACGAGCAGCTTGACCAGAAGGTCCGTGCCGCCGGTCGAGCAGTCCGCCCGCGCCATGACGGCGACGAAAACGCCGTAGCTCACGCCGCCGCAGATCGAGGCGATGAGCAGGTTGTCCGTGAGCGTGGGCAAAAAGGCGAACAGATCCGTCGTCAGCGAGTACACCAGGGCCGCGACGACGGTCGTTACAATGTATGCGCGGTCCTTCACGAACGCCGCCCAGATAAATATGGGGATATCCACCAGCAGCACGAACACGCCTATGGGGATATCCGCAAAGCTCGCCACGATGACGCCAAGGCCCGTAAGCCCGCCGCCCGCGATGCGGTTGCCCGAGAGGAAAAAACGAAGCGTCAGCGCGTAGCCGACGTTGGCGACGCACATGAGGAGCATCCGCTTCATGAAGGAGAGGATCTCCTCTTTCGCAAATCCGGTTTTGATTTTTTCAATCAGCTTCATGGCGTATGCCGCGCCGTATGCCTGCAAAGCCGCCGGTTACGGGTTGACGGTGAAGCCGTGCTTCTCGAAAATCGCTTTGGCGTCGTCGCCCTTGAGATAATCGAGAAATGCCCCGGCCGCGTCCTGCCGGTCGCTCATGTTCAGCTGCGCCGCGGGATAGGAAACCTCGGAGCCGTCCGAAGCCGTCCCCTTGATGCTGAACGCGCTCGGGCCCGCGAGATCGCGGCTGCCCAGCGCTTCCATCCCCGCGGGGATGAACACGTCGCAGTACGCGCCGTCCGCGAGCTTGGCCGCGAGGGCGTCCGTTTCGCCGCAGTCGAAGAGCACCACGGCGTCCTTCTTCGCGTTCGGGTTCTTTTCCGCGTCCGTATACCACTGGGCGATCTCCGTGAGCGCGTTCTCAAGCTCGGCCGCGGCGAATATCGTGATCTGGTTTGCGGATTTGGTCTCCGTCGTCTTCGCGCAGGCGGCAAAGCCGAGCGCGAGAAGGGCGGCAAGGAGGATCGCGAGGGTCTTTTTCATAGAGTGCTCCTATCTTGGTTGGGGTTGGCTTCCATGTTTTTCCGCCCGCATTATCGGCACGCGGGGCATAGACATTCTAGCATTGAATCGGCAAAAACGCAATCGTTGTACCATTAATAGGATAACGCTTCCGGGGCGCCGCGGATTTTTTTGCGCGCGGCCGCTTGTCAGCTCCACGGCGTATGGATTAAAATAACGGAATCAAACCGCGGAGGGCGCGATGGACAAGAGGAACGTCAAATACCTGCTGCTGCGCGCCGGCGTCTATGCGCTGCTGTTCGCGCTGCTCGGCGCGCTGATCTATTTCGCGATACAGAGCGTGCTGCCGGGCTTCCTCGAGGTGCTCGAGCAGGGCGACGAGCAGGAGATCGAGGGTTATATGCGCTCGTTCGCGGGCCTGCGCGGCCTGGCGATGGCGTTCCTGTTGCAGTTCATACAGGTCGTGAGCATCATATGCCCCGGCGGGCCCATCCAGATCGCCGCGGGCGTGGTGTTCGGCTTCTGGAGAGGGTACGCGGTGTGCGAGGCCGGATATCTCGCTGCGAACGCGGCCGTGTTCGCAGCCGCGCGCAGGCTCGGGCCCGGCATGGAGCGGCTTTTCCCCGTGGGCGAGGGCGGCAAGTCGCGCCTCAATTTCATCGGCAACTCGAAAAACCCCGCGTTTATGGTGTTCCTCGGCTGCGTCACGCCGGTGCTGCCCAACGGCATCGTCCCCTACGTGGCCGCGCGAACGAAAATCAGGCCCGGCCGCTTCGCGCTCGCGGTGTTCCTTGGCAGCACGCCGACCTTCATGATGCTCTGCGCGCTCGGCAACCGCCTCCTGCAGGGCGATTTCCTGATCGTGGGCATCATAGGCGCCGTCTTCGTCGCGGCGGTCGTAATCGTGTATGTCAAGCGGAACGCACTGATCGCGCTGGCCGGGAGGTTGCGCGGACGGTTCGCGCGGGGGAAGGACGGGCAGGAATAACGGCCGCCGGCAAAATAACATCAAGGCTTCCGTTTTATGGGCGGCAGCCTTTTTCGTATTTTCGGTTACCTTAAACCGCCTTCCCCGCCGCCCGCACCGTGTGGGCGAGCAGCACCGCGCCCGTGAGCGCGCCCACGCCGCCCGGCACGGGCGAGAAGTTGAGGGCCTTTGCGCGCGCGGCCGCGGCGACGTCGCCCGTAAGCCTGCCCTCGACCATGTTGACGCCGACGTCGACGACGGTGCAGCACGCGCCCACGTGCTCCGCCGTGACGAGGCCGGGCCTGCCCGCGCAGGCGACGAGTATGTCGGCCTCATGGCAGGCGCAGGCGAGGTCGGCTGTTTTGGTGTGGCAGACGCTTACCGTCGCGTCGCGCGCGAGCAGCAGCGCCATGAGCGGCCTGCCCACGACCGCGCTGCGGCCGACGATGGTGACGCGTTTGCCCGCGAGCGGGATTTCATAATGATCGAGCAGCGCGACCACCGCCTCCGCCGTGCAGGGCGCGAAGGCGTCCCGCTCGCCCAGGAGTATGCGCCCGAGGCTCGCGGGGTTCATGCCGTCCACATCCTTTTCGGGGGAGACGAGCGAGGCGACGCGCGCCGCGTCGATTTGGGGCGGCAGCGGCCGCAGCACGAGTATGCCGTGGACGGTTTTATCCCCGTCGAGCAGCGCGATTTCGCGGACCAGCGCGCTCTGGCCGCAGTCCTCCGGCAAAACGGCGTGCCTGATTTCGCAGCCCGCCGCGGCGAAGCGCTTGGCGATGGCCTTTTCATAGGAAAGGTCGTCCGGCCGCGCGCCTGCGCGCACGACGGCGAGGCGGGGCGTCACGCCGCGCGAACCGAGCGATTCGATCTCCGGGCGGACGCGCTCCGCGAGCGCCTGCGCCGCGGGAAGGCCGGCGAGTTCCATGTCACCCTCCGATCGGGGCGAGGAGCGCGCGGTACGCGCCTTCTCCGAGCGCCTCGCATTGCGATAGCAACGCCTCGCCCTCGGCGCGGCATTGCTCGGGGCGGTCCTCCGCCGCGACGCCGGGCAGATTGATGAGCACGTTGAGCCACGCGCCGCGCGCGCACGCGACGAGGTTGAGCGCGGCGACGCCAAGATCGCTCGCGCAGTTGGCGTTCGAATGGCCCACGAGCGAGGATACGTGCGTCAGGCCCTCGAGCGCGAGGCGCAGCGTGCGCAGCGGGACGTTCGTCGCGGCGAGCGTGGCCGCGGCGACGGCGGCCTTTCGCGCCGCCAGTTGCGCTTCGTCGTCCCTGGGGAGCCTGTACGCCGCCGCGATCCCGTTGTACGCTTCGGTGTCGCAATCGACCTGCGCCTCGAGAAGCTTCGCGAGCGCCTCCGCGTCCACGGCGACGCGGGCGCAAAGCTCCTGATCGTCGGGATACTTCTTCTTGCCGAGGGTGAGCTTGGCTGCCATCGCCGCGAGTGCGCAGCCCTGCGCGCCGCAAAGAGCCGCGGCGCTCCCGCCGCCCGGCGCGGGCGCGTCGGAGGCGACACAGGCGAGGTATTCGGTTACTTTCATGTCCACGAGCTTCATGCTGTTTCTCCTGAGGTTTATTATGGCGTGATCACGGTTTTCGCGAGGTTTGAGCCGAAGCGGTAGCACAGTGTTTCCACATCGGGCGCGTCCCACACGACGAGCGCGCCGCGCTTGCCGGCCTCGACCGAGCCCGAAACCTCCCCGCGGCCCACGGCACAGGCCGCGTTGAGCGTGACGGAGGTGAGTATCTCCTCGGGCGTCATGCGGTATTTGAGGTACGCGAGCGTCATGCAAAGCCCGATGTTCAGCGACGGGCAGGAGCCGGGGTTGAAGTCCGTCGCGACGGCGACGGGGATGTTGTGTTCGATCATGCCGCGCGCGTTCGCGAAGCCCTTGTTCAGATAAAAGCTCGTGCCCGGCAGCAGCACGGCGACGGCGCCCGCGGCCGCGAGCGCCTCCATGCCCGCCCCGCCCGTGACGGCGAGATGCTCGGCGCTTGCCGCGCGCAGCTCCTTCGCGAGCGCGGTCCCGCCGATCTCCTCGATCTCGTCGACGTGGAGCTTGGGCTTCATGCCGTGGTAAAGCGCGGTTGTGAGCACGCGGCGGGACTGCGCGACGTCGAACGCGCCCTTTTCGCAGAACACGTCGCAGTATTCCGCGAGGCCGTCCCACGCCACGGCGGGGAGCGTCTCCCGGCAGAGCAGGGCGACATATTCGTCCGCCCGGCCGAGATATTCGCGCGGCACCGCGTGCGCGCCGAGGAACGTGGGGATCACGTCCGCGCGGTGCGTCTCCCGGAGCCGCCGGATGACGGTAAGCTGCTTGATTTCGTTCTTCGTGTCGAGCCCGTAGCCGCTTTTGGCTTCGACCGTCGTGACGCCCTGGGCAAAAAGTTCGTCCAGAAAGCCGAAGCTCTTTTCGTAGAGCTCATCCTCCGTGGCCGCTCGCGTCGCGTCCACGCTCGAGAGGATGCCGCCGCCCGCGGCGAGGATATCGAGGTAGCCCGCGCCCGCGAGCTTCAACGGGATCTCGTGCTGCCGCCAGCCGCCGAACACGAGGTGCGTGTGCGCGTCCACGAGGCCGGGGGTTACGAGGCGGCCGCCCGCGTCGACCACGTCCGCGCCCGCGGGGCAGTCAGGCAGAACGCCGTTTTCGGTCACGGCGCAGATGACGCCGTTCTCGACGAGCACGGCGGCGTTACGGTACTTCCTGTTTCGCCCCTGCGCCGCGCCGCGAAGGGGCGCCTTGCCCTCGGGCGTCTGCAGCAGGCCGATGTTCTTGACGAGCAGGGCTTCAGACAATGTAGTTCTCCAATATCTGCCTGTCGGCGTCGAAGTTCTCGATCTGGAGATAGTATTCCGCGCTGTCCACGAGCGCGCGCATGGGCGCGAGCCCCACGATCTCCGTGCCAACGACCGTCACGCCCCAGCGCTTCGCCTCGACCTTCACGAGCTCGAGCACGCGGTAGAGCGGCGTGCGGTTGAAATCGGTCATGTTGATCGACACCTGCGCGAGCTTCCGCTCCTCGAGCGTGACGCCGAGCGCCTTGACGCAGTCGAACCCTCCGGAGGAACGTCGGATGATCTTGGCGATCTTCGAGGCAATCGAAACGTCGTCCGTCGAGAGGTTGATGTTGAACGCGACCAGAGGCATGCGGCAGCCCACGGCGACGACGCCCGCCGTCGGGTGGACGCATCTTCCGCCGAAATCCGGCTCCCATTCGGGGCGCTTAACCTTCTCGGCCATGCCCTCAAACTGGCCCCTGCGGATCTCCGCGAGGTTGACGCGGCACGGCGCGCAGGCCGAGTCCTCATAGAGGAACACGGGCACGCCCGCCTCCTCCCACACGCGCGCGGCGAGCTTCTTTGAGAGCGCGACGGTTTCTTCCTTCGTGACGCCGCGGATCGGGATCAGCGGGATCACGTCCACGGCGCCCATGCGGGGGTGCTCGCCCTGATGGCGCGTGAGGTCGATGAGCGAAACGGCCTTCTTCGCGAGCCGCACCACGGCTTCGAGCACCGCTTCCGGCTCGCCGAGGAAGGTGATGACGCTCCTGTTGTGGCTCCCGTCGCTCTCGCAATCCAGCAGCGCCACGCCGGGTACGGCGCGGACTTCATTTACGACTGCCTCGATGATCTCCCTGTTCCTGCCCTCGCTGATGTTGGGCACGCATTCGACGATCCGTTCCATGTCAATTCATCCTTTCGGAAATGATCCGTGCGACGAGCGCGTCGTCCGCGAGGTAGGGCAGCGTGATCTGCGCGCGCCCTTCGTTCTTTTTATTGTAAGCTACCGCGGTATCCATGCTGTTGGGGTTGCGCGCCCAGCTCCGCCGCGCGACGCCGCCCATGACGTCCCACATCATGGCGGAGCGGATGATCTCGTCCGCGCGCGCGCTCCCGTCGAGCACGAGGCCGAAGCCGCCGTTGATCGCTTTCCCTACGCCTACGCCGCCGCCGTTGTGCAGCGCAACGAGGCTCATGCCGCGCGCGGCGTTGCCCGCGAAGCATTGAACCGCCATATCCGCCATGACGTTGGAGCCGTCTTTGACGTTGGCCGTCTCGCGGAAGGGGGAGTCCGTGCCGGAAACGTCGTGGTGGTCGCGCCCGAGCATGACGGGGCCGATCTTCCCCTCGCGCACAAGCTCGTTGAAGCGAAGCGCGATGCGCGTCCTGCCCTCGGCGTCCTGATAGAGTATGCGCGCCTTCGTGCCCACGACGAGGCGGTTCTTCCCGGCGTCGCGAATCCAGATATAGTTGTCCCTGTCCTGAAAGCGTCCGTCCGGATCGATGCATTCCATGGCGGCGGCGTCCGTGGCCTCGAGGTCCTCCTCCCTGCCCGAAAGGCAAACCCAGCGGAACGGGCCGTATCCGTAATCGAACAGCTCCGGACCCATGATGTCCTCGACGTACGAGGGGAATATGAAGCCGTCCCGCTCGTCCACGCCGTTTTTCGATATTTCCCTCACGCCGCTGTCGTACACGGCCTTCATGAAGCTGTTTCCGTAATCGAAAAAATATGTGCCGCGCGCGACGAGCGCCTTGATCGCCTCGAAGTGGCGGCGCAGGCTATCATCCACGCGGCGCGCGAAGCCCGCGCGGTCGTCGTGCAGCATTCGCGTACGCGCGTCGAAGGTAAGCCCGGCCGGGCAGTATCCGCCCTCGTAGGCGTTGTGGCAGGAGGTCTGGTCGGAAAGAAGGTCGATATGGATATCGTTCGCGACGGCGTACTCGAGAAGATCCACGATGTTGCCGCAGTAGGCGATGGAAACGCTCTTTTTCGCCTGAACATGCTCCCGCGCGAGGGAGAACACTTCCGAAAGGTCAGCGCTCACGCGCTCGACCCAGCCCTGGTCGAGCCGCGTTTGGATGCGGCTCATGTCCACCTCGGCGAACACGCCCACGGCGTTCGCGATGGCGGCGGCCTTGGGCTGCGCGCCGCTCATGCCGCCCAGACCCGAGGAAACGAACAGCCTGCCGCGCAGATCCTCGTTTTCGGGGATGCCGAGGAACTTCCTGCCCGCGCCGAGTATGGTGTTGAACGTGCCGTGCACGATGCCCTGCGGGCCGATGTACATCCAGCCGCCCGCGGTCATCTGCCCGTAGTTGGCGACGCCCATCTGTTCGGCGATCTCCCAGTCCTTCGGATTGTCGAACATGCCCACCATCAGGGCGTTCGTGAGGATCACGCGCGGCGCTTCGGGGCGCGAGGGGAACAATCCCAGCGGGTGGCCGGAGAGCAGCACGAGCGTCTGGTCCCGCGTCAATTCCTCGAGGTATTTCCTGATGAGCCTGTATTGCAGCCAGTTCTGGCAGACGGAGCCGGTTTCGCCGTAGGTCACGAGCTCGTAGGGATAGAGCGCGGTCTCAAAATCGAGGTTGTTGTCGATCATCACCTGAAAGGCTTTCCCCTCGACGCAGTTGCCTTTGTATTCGTCGATGGGCCTGCCGTATATCCTGCCCTCGGGGCGGTAGCGGTAGGCGTAGACGCGCCCGCGCGTCATGAGCTCCTCCATGAACTCGGGCGCAAGGGTTTCGTGCAGCGCCTCGGGCACGTAGCGAAGCGCGTTCTTGAGCGCGGTTTCGGCCTGCGCTTTGCTCAGGCGGAAGCCCCGGTCCGGCGCGCGGCGAATGCCGGGCAGGAACCCGGGATACTCGGGCAACGCCCCGTCGAGCCTGATCTTCATAGCGCCGCGGATGATTTCGTTTTCCATACGCTCCTCCTCAAAGCAGTCCCGGGCAGGCGGAACGCGCCGCACGGTTGATCGCGCCGGATTTGATCAGCGCCTCGGCGGCGGCAAGGTAAGGATACAGTATCGCGTCCTCCCCGACCGGAGGAACGGCGCCTCTTACGGCGCCATACACCGCGCGCGCCGCGGGGGACATGTTTTCCTCCCCGCGCAGCCACAGCGCCTGGCAGGCGCAGGCGAGCTCTATGGCGACGACTTTCCCGGCGTTGTCGAGTATGGCGGCGGCCTTGCGGGCGGCGATCGTGCCCATGCTCACATGGTCCTCCTGATTCGCCGAGGAGGGGATGGAATCCACGCTCGCCGGGTGCGCGAGCACCTTGTTCTCGCTGACCATCGAAGCCGCAGCGTACTGCGCGATCATATAGCCGGAATTGAGGCCGCCATTCTGGGTGAGGAAGGCGGGCAGCCCGTTCGAGAGCGCGGGGTTGACGAGGCGCTCGGTCCTGCGCTCGCTGATATCCGCAAGCTCCGCCGCCGCGATGCCGAGGAAGTCGAACGCGAGCGCCATGGGCTCGCCGTGGAAGTTTCCGCCGGAAACGGCCTCGTCCTCGTCGGGAAAAACGAGCGGGTTGTCGGTGACGGAGTTCATCTCGATTTCGACGGCCCCGAGTACGTAATCGACCGCGTCCCGGCAGGCGCCGTGCACCTGCGGCGCGCAGCGCAGGCTGTACGCATCCTGCACGCGGCCGGGCTGCACGGGTTTGGCAAGGGAGCTTCCCGCAAGCAGCTTCATGAGATTCGCGGCGGAAGCGACCTGCCCCGCGTGCGGGCGAAGCGCGTGCAGGCGCGGGTCGAACGCGCTCGTGATGCCGGTCAGCGCCTCGCTCGAGAGCGCGCAGGCGACGTCCGCCGTGAGGCAAAGCTCCTTCGCGTCGTATGCCGCAAGGCCGCCCACGGCCGTCATGACCTGCGTGCCGTTGATGAGCGCGAGCCCCTCGCGCGCGGCGAGCTCCACGGGGGCGAGACCCGCGCGGCGAAGCGCTTCCGCCCCGGGAAGCCGCTCGCCCTCATAGAACGCCTCGCCCTCGCCCACGAGCGCGAGCGCCATGTGCGCGAGCGGCGCGAGGTCCCCGCTCGCCCCGAGGCTGCCCTTTTCGGGGATAACCGGGTGCACGCCGGCATTGAGCATGCAAAGGAGCGCGTCCACGACGCTCCTGCGGATGCCGGAGTTGCCGCGGCACAAAGCGTTCGCGCGAAGCAGCATGACCGCGCGCACGGCTTCATCCGGCAAAGGCTCGCCCATGCCGCAGGCGTGGGATTTGATGAGGTTCCGCTGGAGCCTCGCCGCGTCGGCGCGCGAAATAAACGTATCCGAAAACTTGCCGAAACCCGTCGTCAGGCCGTATACCACCGAGCCCTCGTCGAGCTTTTTTTCCACGTAGGCGCGGGCGCGGTCCATGGGCGCGTGCGCGGAATCCGCGATGCGCGCCGCCTCCCGGCCCCGCGCGGCGCGTATGAGTTGTTCCATCGTGAGGGATGCTCCGTCGAGTTCGATCATGCTCCGCCCTTCTTCTCTTTTTGCTACGCTTCAATTATAAGGGCGTCCGCGCGCGAAATCAATTTACCGCCGCCGAATATATAACCTTGCCGTTTGCCGCGCGGCAGGTATAATATTCCTGTAACACATCGCGCGCTCCCCCCCCGGCGCGATCAGAAGCCGCGGGCATTTCGGCCGCGGCGCCGCATCCGACATGATACTATGGAGGTATCCTCATGAAAAAACTCTTGAAGGAATTCCGGGATTTCATCAACCGGGGCAACGTCATGGACCTCGCCGTGGGCGTGATGATCGGCGCGGCGTTCAAGACCATCGTCGATTCGTTCGTCGGGGACATCATCTCGCCGATCCTCGGCCTGTTCGGCAGCGTGGATCTGAGCAGCCTCGCACTGCCCCTCAAGGACGGCGTGAACCTCGGCTACGGCGCGTTCCTCACGGCGATCATCAACTTTTTGATCATCGCCTTCGTGCTGCTGATCTTCGTCAAGATCATCAGAAAGGCAAGCTCCCTCGCGAGCAAAAAGAAGGAGGAAGCGCCCGCGGCGCCCACCGTCAAAATTTGCCCCTATTGCAGGAGCGAAATCTCCATAGACGCCACGCGCTGCCCGCACTGCACGAGCGAGCTCGGGTAATCACCGTTCGACCGCGTCGACCAGGCACTCGAAGAGGATGGCCTCCCCTTCGTATTTTGCCGTACCCGAAAACAGGTAGCAGGGCAGATACTTGCCGCGCGCCTCGAAGAAGGCCGGCTCGACGGACGTGATCTCGATGTCCGTATACGCGAACGAATCGTTTGTGCCGGGGCCCCGCGCGGCCTTGAGCGCCTCGGCGGCGGAAATGGTCTGCACGCTGCCCGCCGGATCCGCGAGGGCGACGGAACTGCTGATCCAAAGCTCGCCGCCGCGGTATGCAAAGGACATCCGGCCGAGTACGAGAACGGTTTCGTCCGCGGTTTTCGCATCCGCGAGCGCCGTCACGACGCGCTCCGCCGCCACCCCGGGCGCGCTTCCCGCGGCCTCGGCAACGCCTCCCTCAACGCGCACGTCCGTCAGCGACAGCGTTACGCCCGCGGGCGCGAGCCGGGGCAACACGCTCTCCACCCATGCTCCGAAGCTTTCCTCTTCCTCGGGAAATTCGCCCGAAACGCTGATATGAAATCCTCCGTCGCCCAGGGCGGTCAATCGGTATGAACCGTCCCGCGCCGTCACCCGGATCATGTTCCCCCCTCCGTAACCGTCCGTGGAGGTTTCGCTTCGTTCGGCCCCCTCCGGCGCGGGGAACAGCGCGAGCACGCGTTCGGCCGTCTCCTGCGCAAGGCCGGTGCGCGCGAGATAGACCGGCTCCTCTTGCGCGCCCGCGCCGCCGAGGTCGCACCGAATCGACGCGGACGCCGGCACGGACGCCGACACATAGCGGAACAGGCCGTACGGACGGTGCGCGTCGAGCGCGTCGAGCGCGAAGGGGAAGCCGAATATCAGCCCGGCCCCGAGCAGCGCGGCGACGGCGGCGAGGGGCTTTGTTCGCTCGGCGCTGTTCGAGAGCGCGCGCCAGAAGGCGGTTTTACCCAGGATCGCGCGCGCGAGGGCAAAGAGCGCCCAGCCCGCGACGCCGCCCAAAAAGTTGGCGATCACGTCGTCTACATCCGCGCTGCGGCCGATGAAATACTGCGCGGTTTCCGCGAGGATCGTCGCGGCCAGCGCCAAAAGCGCGGTTTTCCAAAGCTTCCCCGCCGCGCGCGGGAACAGCAGCGGCAAAAGGAATCCCAGAGGCGCGAAAAGCAGTATATTGAGCATGAACTGCGAGCGCGCGAGCCCGTCGCCCCCGAGATACGCGTGGGCGAGCCCGGCCAGCGGCCTGAGGTTGAACGAGCGCCAGCTCCGATCGTAGCCTATGGCGGTGCTCCAGAAAAAGAGCACGTAGACGAACGCCGCGGCATACAGCGCCGCGGTAGCCCAAAGCGAAGGCCGTAAAATCCTTTTCATGGAAAAAGCATAACACAAACCCGCCCCGGCGTCATAGGCCGGGCGGGCGTGTTTATGGATTGTTTACGTTTGTTTTTCCCTTATGTCGCGGTGGGCGCGGTGTAAGGAACGATGGAGCCGTCCGGCTTGACGTAGATCTTCTCGGTGTTGTCCGCGGCGCCGGAGAGCGTAAGAAGATACATCTGCGCGTCCATATAGGTCGCGTAGGCCGCCGCCGTGATGGTCGCGCCCGGATACTTTTCGGTCACGGCCGAAGTCACCTCGCCGGGCAGGGCGCTGACCTCGATGCTCTCGCCCTCCTTGAAGCCCTCGATGGTATCTCCCCCGCCCGTGGTCGCGGGCGACGCGGGCGCGCTCGGCGAGGGGCTCATCGGCGCGTTCGTCGCGGCGCCGCCGGCGGTGGGCGAAGTCGCGGGCTTCACCGTGACCTTCGGCGAGGGCGACGCCACGTTGCCGCTCTTGCAGGCCGTAAGCGACATCAGCACGAGCACCGCCAAGAGCATTGCGATTGTTTTCTTCATAGTTGCCTCCTTAAGGATGTGTCGGCTGTGCCGACGCTTTGCACGTAGTCTTTACGCTAAGGAGGCTGTTTATACCTGTTTGCGACTGCGCCAAGGCGCGCGGTCAGTGAAAAATCATTTTCGAAAGCACCCAGATGATCGCGAGCGCCGCGACGGTGATGGATATGAGGATGATCAGTGTGATGACATATTCCTTATTTTCGCGTTTTGTGCGATACGCGTATTTGCGCTTGAGCGAGGCGGCGAGCTCCGCGTCCCCGTCCTGTATGGTGCGGATGCGCTCGTCCCGCCCGGTTCCCGAGGAGGACGCCGCGTCCGACATCGAGCGCGCTTCCCAGGGCATGGCGCGCTCCGCGCCGTCGGGTTCGCCCGCGCCAGGCACGCCGCGCTCGAGGCCGCGCTGCAGCGCGGCCTTCATATCCGAAGCCGCGGCGTAGCGCTCCGCAGGCTTGAAGGCGCACGCGCGGCCGATCACGGCGGCGACAGCGTCGTCCGCATAAGCGGGGCGGGGCAGTTCTTTGCCCGCGAGGCGCTTGGCGAGCGCGAGTTCCGTATCCTGATACGTGATCTCGCCCTCGGGCGGCAGGAAGGGCGCGCGGTTCGCGTTGAGGAGCCTGTGCATCACCAATCCGAGCGAATAGAGGTCGGCGGTCTTGCCCGCTTCCTCGCCGCGGTACACCTCGGGCGCCATATACGAATAGGTGCCCTTTTTGCTCAGCACCATGCTGGTTTTTTCCATCTGGCGCGCGACGCCGAAATCGCCGAGCTTGTACGTGCCGTCCCGGCTCATGAGTATGTTGGCGGGCTTGATGTCCCTGTGGATGATGCGCTCCCGCTCGAGCGCCTCGAGCGCGGTGCAGATGTCTATGCCGAGCCGGCACACCTCGCCCTGTGAAAACGGCTTGCTCGCGGCGCGCTCGGTCAGCGGCTCGAGCAGCTCCATGCGGATGAGTATGTCGTAACCCGGCATGTCCTTCTTGCCGATGACCGCGTGGTCCTCGTAGGCCACGATGTTCGGGCAGCCGCGCAGGCGGTACATGAAGCGGATCTCGCTGATCAGGTCGTCCTTGAATTTTTCATAATAGCTGCGGGCGCTTTCAAGATCGGCGGCGATGCCCTCGCTCATCAGCATGCGAAGCTCGGCCTCGTCCGCCGGGATGCTCACATGCTTCACGGCGGAGCGGAAATCCGGCGAGTCCTCGCGGTAGGCGAGATAAACGCCGCCGTAGCTGCCGCGGCCGAGCTGCCTGTCGATTTTCCAGCTTCCCCAAAGGGGTTCGAAGTCGTGTATGGAAACCATGTGCCTCTCCGAAAGAATTCCAAACGCTTTGTCAAATATTGTAGCATAGAAAGCGGGAGCGCACAACCTTTCCGACCGGGGGCTTGAACGCGCGGCGTACAGGAGGTAATATATTCCCATGAACTTCGTTTGCACTTCATGCGGGAAACGCGAAACCGCCTCTTCGCTCGCGCCGCGCTGTCCCTGCGGCGGGCTTTGGAAGCTCGATTTCACGCCGCCCCCGTTCGACCCCGCGCTCTTCGACGGCTCGGCGCGGGGCGTGTTTCGCTACCGCGCGTTCCTGCCGCTCGAGGGCGGGGCGTGGCGCTCCGTCACGCTCGGCGAGGGCGCGACGCCGATCGCGCGCGTGGGCGGCGCGCTGTTCAAGCTCGATTTTCTCATGCCCACGCTCTCCTTTAAGGACAGGGGCGCGGCGGTGCTCGCCGCCCGCATGAAGGAGCTCGGGGTCGCGCGCGCCGTGCAGGATTCCTCGGGCAACGCGGGCAACTCCGTCGCCGCGTACTGCGCGCGGGCGGGCATCGCGTGCGAAATCTTCGTCCCCGAGGGCACCTCGCCCGGCAAGATCGACATGATCCGCGCGCACGGCGCGACATGCATTCTCGTCCCCGGCGACCGCGACCGCTGCGCCGAAGTCTGCCGCGCGCGCGTCGAAAACGAGGGCCTGTTCTACGCGAGTCACGTCTACAACCCGTATTTTTACGAGGGGACGAAAACATACGTCTACGAAATCTACGAGCAGCTCGGCGGCATGCCGGAGGCGCTCGTGCTGCCTTTGGGCAACGGCACGCTTTTGCTCGGCGCGATGCTCGGCCTCGAGCATCTGCTCGCCTCGGGCCGCATATCGGATATGCCGCGCATACTCGCCGTGCAAAGCGCGAACTGCGCGCCCATACTCGAAGCGCGCCGCCTGGGGCTTTCAGCCCCCGCGCCCGTGAAGCCCCTGCCGACGCTCGCCGAGGGCATCGCCATAGGCAAGCCCGCGCGCGGGACCGAAATACTGGGCTATATCCGAAAGCATAACGTCGAGGTCATCCCCGCGCCGGAGGACGGCATCGCCGCAGCGCGGGACGCGCTCGCGCGCGAAGGGATATTCGTCGAATACACGAGCGCCGCGACCTACGCCGCGTATCTCGATTATGTAAATCAGCGCGGCCCGATCGGAGAGTGCCTGCTGCCCGCGACCGGGGCGGGGCTCAAGGGCGCGCATTGAGGAGATGGGAACCACATGAACATCAGCGTCGCCGGAATCCCGAAGAAGGGCCTGCCGGAAGGGTTCGCCTACGCGGACGAGCTCGTGCCGGACTGCATCGTGGACGCGAAATACGCGGGCACGGACAACTTCATGGGCGCGCCCGCGGACGGCTACAATCAGCCGCTCGTGGTCGTATCCCGCGCCGTGGGCGAAGGGCTCGCCCGCGCGGCAACCGCGCTGCGCGCGCGGGGGTATTTGTTGAAGCTCTTCGACGGCTACCGCCCGCAGAGCGCGGTCGACCATTTCGCGCGCTGGGCGGCGGACGAGGCGGACAACAGAAGAAAACCCGTCCACTATCCGAACGTGGAGAAAGGGCGACTGTTCGAATTGGGCTACATCGCAAAGCAATCCGGCCACACGCGCGGCCGCGCCATTGACCTTACTCTTGTGGACGCCGCGACGCATCAGGAGCTCGACATGGGCAGCGTATTCGATTATATGGACGAGCGCTCGCACCACGGCGCGAAGGGTTTGACGCCCCTTCAGGAAGCGAACCGCCTCGTTCTGCGCGAGGCGATGTCCGCGGCGGGATTCGCGGCCTACGAGGAGGAGTGGTGGCATTACAACATTCTGCCGGAGCCGTATCCGGGAACGTATTTCGAGTTTGCGGTGGAATGACGAGGCAGGCGGATGATATCCGCCCTGCACACGGAAATATGATTGTCGTGGGCGGATGATATCCGCCCCTACGCACGGGAATATGATTGTCGCGGGCGGATGATATCCGCCCCTACGTATGGGAATATGATTGTTGCGGGCGGATGATATCCGCCCCTACGCATGGGAATATGGTTGTCGCGGGCGGATGATATCCGCCCCTACGCATGGGAATATGATTGTCGCGGGCGGATGATATCCGCCCCTACGCATGGGAATATGATTGTCGCGGGCGGATGATATCCGCCCTTGCATGGGATTGCGATCGGCGCGGGCGGATGATATCCGCCCCTACGCATGGGAATATGATTGTCGCGGGCGGATGATATCCGCCCCTACATTTGATATTTCAACGGGTTTTCATCGATGTATTTCCAAACCTCGCTATAACTGTCTTGGTCACGTATGATATGATCATAAAAGGATTTTTGCCAGATTGGAAATCCAACCTGTTTTGATACCCATCGTTTCATCTGGCCTATGACCGTTGATAATGTCTTTGAAGGGGCGGATATCATCCGTCCGGTTTCTTCCGGTAAAATGAAAACGATCAAATGAATATGATCGGGCATGATGCAGTATTTATCGATGTCGACATTATGGTAGCATCCCCGAATATTTTTTATTGCTGTTTCCGTTGTGCGGCCATACTCGGATAGTGGCAAAGGCCGTGAAGGATGTTTGTCGTACTTGGGAAATCCCTTATCTGTTTGAAGGGCTGCATCATCCTGCGGGAGGCTCGCATTCGTTTTTGCAGGCCTCCATAACAGCGCGGCGCGGCTGTTGACGCACACCGTTACGAAATATGCGCCGTCAAGGGAATAATCATATCCCCGCAATCGAATTGGTTTTCTCCTATGCAGTTCCATACGCAATTTCATCCCCTTGTAGGGGCGGATATTATCCGCCCGTGCAAAACCAATCGCATGTATCACCGATGGAGCGGACAGCGGCGGATGATATCCGCCCCTGCATGGGATCGCGATCGGCGCGGACGGATGATATCCGCCCTATTTCGCCGTAATCACCCCGTCCCGGTACGCGTCGAGCAGCTTCAATAATTCGTCGATGCGCTCGCGGATGGCGGCGCCCGTGTCGATGTCCGCGACCATGACGCGCTGGAGGAAATCCTCCACGCGCACGGTGTGGGAGAGGATATCCGATCCGCGCGTGAGGGCGTCCCTGGCCGCGGCGAAGGGCTCGTGCGCCGAAAGGCGGATGCCGTGGGAGCTGAAGAACATCGTATAGCCCGCGATGCCGGTCTCGCGCTGGTACGCCTTGCAGAAGCCGCCGTCGATAACGACGAGCTTGCCGCCCGCGCGCAGCGGGCTTTCGCCATCCTTGACCTTGACGGGGATATGGCCGTTGACGATGCGGCTCCAGGGCTTGTCGAGGCCGAACATTTCGAGTATCTTCGCGCAGCACGCCTCGCTTTCGTTGTGCTCGTAATAGGCGTTCTTGGGCTCTTTCCAGGTGGATTTGTCCTCTATGAGCGCCCGCTCGAATGTGGCGATGTGGTCGCGGCCGAACACGGGCGAGTTGCGCCCGCACCAGAGGAACCAGAGGAAATCCTGCCCCTGCGCGCGCTCGCGCGAGCCCTCGGGGGCGAGCACGCCCTGCCGGGCGAGGCGGTCCGCATAATCGAAGAAGTTCTTGCCCGAAAGCGCGGAGGAGCCGAACTCGAAGCGCGTGAAGCTGCCGTCCGCCTCCATGGGGACGCAGCCGTGGAAGAGCAGGTTGCCGTTGCAGCAGCGGTAAAGCGAACCCGCGCTCAGCAGGAAGCGCGCATGCGCCTGAAGCTTCTGGCTGTGGCGGAAGGCCGCCGTAAGCTGGCCCATCAGCGCGCTTTCTTCCGGCGTGAGGCGGTTGGGCTCCTTCGGATCGACCGTGGGGAAGTCCGTGTCGCGCAGGGGATATTCCTTGCCGTCGATCTCAATGGACCCCTTTTCCCAGTCCACGCGGGAGAGCATGTCGCGATCCCGCATCTTATACGCCGGGCGCCTGCGCACGAGCTGTCCCTCGAGTTTGAACATGATGACGCTGATGGCTTTGTGCATCCGGGCGTAGAAGCCCTTGTCGCGCGGGCGGTACGGCTCCGACGGGAGGTTGCGCGGCTCGAAGGCGGAGGCGTCGCGGTAGCGCTCGTTCGCGAACACCGCCAGCGGCAGCAGGTTGATGCCGTAGCCGTTCTCGAGCATGTCGAGGTTGTCGTACTGCAGGCAGTTTTTCACCGCCGCCGCGACGCACGCGGGGCTGCCGGCGGCGGCGCCCATCCAGAGCACGTCGTGGTTGCCCCACTGGATGTCCACGTTGTGGTGGCGCATGAGCGCCTCGAGTATTTCGTCCGCGTGGGGGCCGCGGTCGAAAATATCGCCCACGATGTGGAGCTGGTCCACGCTCATGCGCTTGATGAGGGTCGAGAGCTCGACGACGAACGTGTCCGCGCACTCGGTCAGAATGACGGCGGAGATGATGTTGCTGTAATACTGCTCCTTGTTGCCGGTGTCGGCGGCGTTGAGCAGTTCCTCGAAGATGTACGCGAACTCCTTTGGCAGCGCCTTTCTGACCTTCGAGCGGGAATACTTCGAGGTCGAGATGCGCGCCACGGCGATGAGCCTGCGTATGGTCACGCGGTACCACTCGCAAAGGTCGTTCTCCTTGGCCTTGATCTCCTGGAGCCTCTCGAGCGGATAATAGATCAGCGCGCAGAGCGCCTTGCGCTCCGCAGCGGTCAGCGAATCGCGCAAAGCCTGGTCCACCTTGTCCGCCACGGCGCCCGAGCCGTTGTTGAGTATGTGGGTGAACGCCTCGTGCTCGCCGTGGATGTCGCTCATGAAGTGCTCCGTGCCTTTGGGCAGGTTGAGTATGGCCGTGAGGTTGATGATCTCCGCGCTCGCGGCGTGTATGGTGGGATACTCCCGCGCGAGCTGCGCGAGGTAACGCTTTTCCCGATCGGTCATGACGGATCCCCTTTTCTTTTTTTACACTGCCATCATATCATGGGTGCAACGAAGAAAGAAGCCCCGTTCTTTCGTAGCGCGGCCTTATCCGAAGATGAATTTTTGTAACTTTTTCGCGTCGACCTGCGGGTTGAGCAAAAGCGCGCGCTGCGCAATGCGCGCCGCGGCCTGCTCTTTTTTGATCCGCGCGGCCTCGGAAAAGACCTCTTCGCCCCAGAAGCGCTCCGTCGTGCAGAACACCGCGCTCGACCAGCCGTACTCCTTCCCCATGCGCGAAACCTTGCGCCGCCTGCCGCACGTGGTCAGGTGCAGCCTCGTTTGCAGCTCGACGAGCGCGCGCTCGACCCTCGGTTTCTCCTGCCGCGAAAAGCCGCACAGCGGCGCGAGGGCGTGCGTGGGCAGCGCCTCGTGCGCGCACACCGCCTCGTAGACGCGCCTGGCCTCGGCGCTTATGACGCCGTGCGCATATTCTTCCGCGAAGGTCCGGCCGTCCCGCCGCGCAGCCAGGAAGCACGGCGCCCACTCGCGCGTCATATACCCGCCCAATTTGAAGAAGCACTTGGCGTAGGCGATGTCGTCCCGCTCGTCGAGCACGCGCATGCGCCACTCCCAAGGATCGGTCTCGGGATCGCCCGTATGCCAGCGCACGGGCGTGTCGTACGGCGCCTGTTCATCCCAGCCCCACTGGAGCACGGAATAGATCCCGCCGTCGTTGCCGCAGCCCACCGAGAATCCGGCCTCGAGCAACGCGAAAACGAAATCCGAATAGCACATGATCCGCTTTTGCATGAAAGCGCCCTCCCGATCGTGGTGAAAAGCGGGCCGATATGCAATCAGCCCCCACCATCATACCATTGGAGGGCGCGGATGGGAAGCGGCGATCCGGACGGGCTCAGGCGGCGGCGGGGACGGTTCTGTTTGCGATCAGGCAGGCGGAACCGTCCCCGTTGCCCTCAAGCGAGAGAGCCTATGTTTTTTTGTAAAACACCGCGCCGCATTTGGAGCAGGTGATCTTCACGCGGCCCTTGCCGCGGGGCACGCGCATTTTCAGAGCGCATTTGGGGCAGGAGAAGCGCCTGTAATGCTTGCGCTCCTCGCGCCTGCGCGCGCGGGAAGCCCTGTCCCCGAAGAGCTTTTTCTTCAAAGCGAGGTATTTTTCGTTTTCCGCCTGCCTGGCGTAGATGTTCTTGGAGAACATGCGATAATAGCTCCACGCGAGCAGCGCGAGCGACAAAACCCACAGTATGTTCGAGAGCGCGCCGTTCCAGACGGAAGGCGTCGCAAGCGAAGCGGCGAGCGGTACCAGCGCCGCGACGAGCAGCGCGCGGCACAGCGCGTCGTTGCCGTTCCTGCCCTCGAAGAAGCGGCGCATCCGCTCGGAAAAAGAAGGCTTTCCCCTGTTGTTCATTCCTCCACCCCCTTGAGGCTCTCCTCGAGTTCGTCGCAGGCCATGACG
Source organism: Firmicutes bacterium ADurb.Bin248 (assembly GCA_002069725.1). Lineage (GTDB taxonomy): Bacteria > Bacillota > Clostridia > Christensenellales > CAG-138 > Phil1. The sequence goes on from MWBW01000013.1 coordinate 50,025, forward strand.
ATCGCGGGCGCGTTTTTGCTCTTGATCGCCTCGCGCAGCCGGTCCGCCGCGAGCATGGCTTCGCCGCGCTTCTCCCGGTCGGCCTTGTGCGGGATGCGCTTGGCGCGGTTCAAAAGCCCTTCGGCGCGGTTGCGCACGGCGGCGTCGTCCCCCGCGCGCGCCTCGGCCGCGGCGTAGCGAGCGGCGTCGCGCATGGCGCGCTCCATCTCCTCGCCCGTCATGTTCGAGCTGCCTGTGATGGTGATGTCCTGCGCCTTGCCCGTGTCGAGGTCGCGCGCCGACACGTTGACGATGCCGTTCGCGTCGAGCGAGAACGTCACCTCGATCTGCGGCACGCCGGCCATCGCGCGGCGGATGCCGTTCAAGCGGAAGCGCCCGAGCTCCTTGTTCAGCGCGGCGCGGGGGTTCTCCCCCTGCAGTACGTGGATCTCGACCGAGGATTGGAACGGCGCGGTCGTCGTGAAAACCTGGCTCTTTATAATAGGTATGGAGGTGTTGCGGTGAATGATGCGCGTAAATTCGCCGCCGACGGTTTCTATGCCAAGCGAGAGCGGCGTCACGTCCAGCAGCAGCAGGCCGTTGACCGTGCCCGCGAGCACGCCGCCCTGCAAACACGCGCCCATGGCGACGCACTCGTCCGGGTTGATGCCGCGAAACGGCTCCTTGCCGGTCAATCTGCGAACGAGCTCCTGCACGGCGGGCATGCGCGACGAGCCGCCGACCAGCAAGACCTTGCCGAGCTGGCTCGCGGATACGCCCGCGTCCTGCATCGCCTGCCGGACGGGGCCTTCGGTCGCCCTGACGAGGTGGCCGGTCAGCTCCTCGAACTTCGCGCGGGAGAGCGTCGTTTCCAGGTGCACGGGCATGTCCTTTTTGCTCGCGAGGAAGGGAAGGTTGACGGCCGTTTCATACGCCGAGGAAAGCTCGATCTTGGCGGCCTCCGCCGCCTCGCGTACGCGCTGCATGGCCACGGCGTCCTTCGAAAGATCTATTTTATGCTGCGCCTTGAAGACGGATACGAGATAATCCGCCACACAGCGGTCGAAGTCGTCCCCGCCCAATCTGTTGTTGCCCGCCGTCGCCATGACCTCTATGACGCCGTCGCTGATGTCGAGTATCGACACGTCGAACGTGCCGCCGCCCAGGTCGTACACCATGACCTTCTGGGACTGCTCCTTGTCCACGCCGTAGGCGAGCGCCGCCGAAGTCGGCTCGTTGATGATGCGCTGCACGTTGAGCCCGGCGATCTGCCCCGCGTCCTTGGTGGCCTGGCGCTGCGCGTCGGAAAAATACGCGGGCACGGTGATGACGGCGTCGGTCACGCTCTCGCCTAGAAACGCCTCCGCGTCGAGCTTGAGCTTTTGCAGAATCATCGCCGAAATTTCCTGAGGCGTATGACGCTTGCCGTCGATCTCCACGCGGCGCGCGGTGCCCATATCCCGCTTGACGGAGCTCACGGTGCGCTCCGGATTGGTCACGGCCTGGCGCTTGGCGGCGTCCCCGACGAGGCGCTTGCCGTCCTTTGTAAAGGCGACCACCGAGGGCGTCGTGCGCTTGCCCTCCGCGTTGGGGATGATGGTCGCCGCACCGCCCTCCATGGCGGCGACGCAGGAGTTGGTCGTGCCAAGATCGATCCCGATCATACGCGACATCGTTCGTACCTCGTTTCCTGATCAAAACTCGTTTTCAGCAAATACTATACCACAACCGGCGCCCGCCGCTGTGTATGGAGTGTGAAGCTTTTTGGGCAGTTTGCGCCGCCATGCATTTCTTTTTTGCGTCATAATTAACGTATTGCATTTTTGCCCGCGATGATGTATTATATCTTTTGCCGTGGGGATATAGCTAAGTTGGTATAGCGCGGCGTTCGCAATGCTGAGGCCAGGGGTTCGAGTCCCCTTATCTCCACCATATAAGAACGCTAATTTTGATACGGTGAGTATCGAGGTTAGCGTTCTTATTTTATGCCCGAAAAGTCTGTATTTACGGGCTTTTTTGCATTTCTGGACTTATGCCACCGCTATCCAAACACGAAAAACGCACCTTTTCTCCGAGCAATTTTGCTCTTTTCCATACCTTCGCAGAACTATTCCTGTGGGGTGGGTGCAAAATCTCGGAGGGGGTGCATTTTTTCATTTAGGGGGGTGCAAACGGCAAAAAAGAGAGGTCAAGCCTTACAGCTCAACCTCAATCCACGTGCCGTTTTTGAACTCGAATACCATTCTGCCGTTATGGAAAACCGTAGCCTTTTCCAGCAAGCCAACCCACAACCTTTCGTTCCAACTTTCGAGGACGAGGGGCTGTTCTTTTATGGATTCAATGAAAAGCCGCAGTTCACGGTCACGATCTTGTTTCCGTGTCCGCTCGGCACTCAGTTCATCCACTCGCTTTGTGGCTTTCTCGTAACGCTTGACCAGCGCATTGTACTTCTTCGTATACTCTTCTTGGGACTGCGCCGCAGAAGCATTTTCTTTCACGCAGGACTTGACCATTTCAGCGACCACTTCGATTTCCTCTGACAATCTTTCGATTTCCGCATCCAGCACCGTGCAGTCCGAAACAGCCAATCGTATTAACTCACAGTCGCCGATAACACCGTCCCTGTTTTTCATCAGAAGGTTGTAAGCAATCAAGAATTTCTGCTTTATGGTTTCTGCATCCAGATGAGGCGTGGCGCATTTCTTTTGGCCTTTGAATTTGCTGTTGCAGCGCCATATCACCTTGCGGTAGGCATCGGTGGAGTGCCAGACCTTCTGCCCAAAGAAGCCACCGCAATCGCCGCAGACCAGCTTGGATGAGAAGACGCTGTTGCCGCTGTATGCTCTGCCGAGCGTCTTGCGGCGGGAAATCTCTGCCTGAACCATGTCCCATTCGACAGGGCTGATAATGGCTTCATGGGAGTTGGCTCGCAAAGTAAGTACTTTTGCACCCCCTAAACCAATAATAAAAGGCGTTCTCACTGAGCAGTAGCTGATCGTACTGCCAACAGGAAACGCCTTGTTTGCATTATGCGCCACATTTCCCACACTGGCTGCATCCATTGCAGGTCAGCCGCATACCACACTTCTGGCAATGTGCACCGAAATAAGGCTTGTACAACTGCTCCTCAGGGATGGGATAACCCCATGCATCCGTCAACTTGAAATCTATGGGCTTTCCGAGAAAACTCAGGCCCGATTTACTGGCCTGCTCTGTCTGCACGCTGCCTTCGAGTATATAGGTCTTGCCGTCCTTCACAAATCTGCGCCCGGTGCCGCAAAACACGAAGGTTACGTTGTACTCTGCGCATTCATCGTGCAGTTGCTTGACCCACTCGTAGTGGCAGTGACGTGCGCCGCCATAGTTTTCTCCGTCGCATAGCACCTGTTCGATCTGCCCCGCGGGCAGGTACTCTCTGATGGAAACCGGACCGATTAATGGAGCGCACATGATACCTTTGTGCTTGAAGGGCAGCTCCAGAAGTATCGGTATTCGTTCGTCAGCCCTGCGCTGATTTTCACAGGTGACGTTGAACATCACGTTCTCCCAGCCATCACCCCAGTTTTTCGGCAGGTGGTCTGCGACGCGCTGCGGACGTTTCGTCAGCAAGAAGAATTTCACGTCAGGGCGCTGATGAATGATGTCCCAGGCCTCATCCCGCCAGGAATCCGCCTCCTCCAGGAAGAAGTCGGACGTCATGCACACCCGGAGCATCTCGCCGCTTTTGACCTTGTATTCTCCACTGCGTGTTTTGCTGAGCGGATAGCGGAAACCGGCCTTTGTCCTGTAGATTTCACTGCCATCCTTATCCCGCTGGGCGTCGAGAAAATACATGTAGCAGTTCTGGCAGCCTTCACTGCACTTTTTGCATCCGTGCCATGGGTTCCAGATATCATGCAAAGAAGGTCACCTCCCTGCCTGTGTCACCAAACGTCTATCAGATCTGAGCGCCGGCCTCTTCCGCTTCGAGCCAGACTTCCGTCTGCTCCACAGCTGTCGTTCCAGTATCAAAGCTGCAGATCATTGTCTCAAACTTCATTCCTTCAAAACAATCGAGCCAGCCCTGAACAGGCTCAACGACCCTCTTGAAATCCTTCGCATAGGTATCGGACGGTCCTTCTGCGGTGGCGATGAAATAGAACCGCTTGTTCCGGATCTTCTCCAACTCCAGTTCCCTGATGCGCCGCTCCAGGTACTCAACCCTCGCCCGCACCTTTCGCCCCTCGTCGGAGTAGAGGCTGAGGGAGGCGAGGCGGGGCGTGAGGGTGGCGAGTTCGGCGATGCGTTCCCGGGATTTCTTCGCCTCGTAGAGGATGGAGATGATGTACTTGGAGCCGTCGCAGTGCCTGCAGGTGGATGGCAGGTCGTCTTCCCAGGGTGCGTACACCCCTTTTTTCTCGAGGATGGTCTCATTAGTCATGGTTCCCTTCACCCCTTTTTTGGGAGGCCGGAAAGTCAGGCCGTCAGACCGTAATAGGCCAGGCAGGCGGCGTCTGCCCGCCCGTCCCTGGGTTTCCGGCACCCCGGCGGGACCAGCTCTATCCCGGGGAACGTCTGCGACGCGAGCAGAATACTCCGGGCCTTCCCCTCTCCCGGTACGCCCTTCAGAAGCCTCCGCGTCCACTCGCAGGGCCTCACCGAGCTGTACGGGATTTCCAGAGCCCCGAGCAACCCGATCCATATCCCGTACCCCATGCCGGTGGAAAACGTGGATGTCACTCCCTGTCCGGGCATGGGCTGCGCTCGTTCGATGACCACCCGGGCAGCCCGGAAGCGTTGGGCGTCAAGCATTCCCATTCTGTTGCCGGCGTCGTCGAGCCAGCCCAGCTCGGCCATCAACCGTTCGGCGTAGAGCGCCCATCCCTCGCCGTGCCCCGACACCCAGCAGCCGAGCCT
>MWBW01000014.1 GCA_002069725.1 Firmicutes bacterium ADurb.Bin248
CCTCGTTCACCTGCTGCGCGAGCGCCTGCGCGCGCGCGTGATCCTCCCGGCTCATGCCGCGCACGCGCGCGTTCGCGCGCTCGACGGCCTCCTCGCCGTACTTTTTGCGGATTTCCTTGCCGTAAAGCCTTTCGTTCTCATCGACGAGCTGCTGCCCGAAGCCGTCGAATTTCTCCCTGTCGGTCATACTTCCCTCTCCCTTCATGGTTTTGATCGTTCTTTCCACGGTGCCGATCAGCGCGTCGAGCCGATCGCGCTTCGCGCGCAGCGCCTTGAGGTGCCCTTCGAGCGCGCGCGGCGCGTCAAACGCCTCGCCGTCGAGCATGTTCTTGATTTCATCGAGCGGCACGCCGAGCTCGCGGTAGAACAAAATCTGCTGCAGCCGGTCCACCTCCGCCGCGCCGTAGACGCGGTATCCGTTTTCGCGGCGCCCGCGCGGCGCGAGCAGGCCGAGCGAATCGTAATGGCGCAGCGTCCGCGCGCTGACGCCCGCGAGCTTCGAGAGCTCATCCACGCCGTAATCCACGCCCCTCACCTCCGGATACAGCATAAACCATGACGCTGCGTCAATGTCAAGCCGGCTTTTAAGGAAAATGCCGGCGAAAGATCCGGCGTGAAAGCGTCCGCGCCGATGAAAGGTACAGCGGCTTGGAAACGCGGCGCGTTTGTGATAAAATCAAAACGGATAAGCAAATACGGATCGGCGCGCGGCGGCAGCCGCCGGGAATATTGGAGGTTGTTATGGAAAAATGCGACCCGCGCACCTCGAAGCCCGAGGATTGCCACTACTCGTTTTTCAGCAACACGGAGTGCGAGTTCTTCCCCTGCCATAAGACGGAGCATCCGGAGGACTTCAACTGCCTGTTCTGCTACTGCCCGCTGTACGCTCTGGGCGATAAATGCGGGGGCAACTTCGCCTATACCGAAAAAGGCGTCAAGGATTGCAGCAATTGCCTCGTGCCGCACGGGCGCAAGAGCTATTCCTACATCGTGGACAAATTCCCCATGCTCGCGGAGCTCGCGAGGAAGAAAGATTAAAAAGAAGAGGACGCGGAACCCCGCGCCCCTTCTCCATCAAAGGAACCACAATAGATGGTGTCTGTCAGTGTTTGTGGCAGTACGCCTCCCCGGGGCAGCCGGAGCAGCAGTCGCAGGAAGCGGACTTGCCGCTCCTTTTCTTTTTGACGAGGTGGACGACGACGAGCGTCACAACCGCCAGCAGCACAAGGCTTAAGAGTATCGTCGAATAATTCTCCAATATGAACGAGAGCATGGGTAAGCCTCCTTTCCGGCTTTGGGTTCGATGCGCTAGGCCTTGAGAGCCGCGCCGCGCGCGGCGTTTTTCGCCTCTTTATGCCCTCGACGATGAGGCTCTGCATCCACGGCGCGGCGTTGACCGACACGAGGAAGGAGCCTGCGGCGTTCGTGATGATGTCGCCGAAGAGCACGTCGTTTGTCCAGTCCGTCGCCCATGCGCCCACGGTCGTGACCGAAACGAAGTAGACGACGAACATCACCAGCGCGAAGATCGGCAGCGCGAGATAACGGTTCGTGACCACGCGGTCGATCCGATCCGATACGGAAAGCCTGCCGCGGCCGCTCTTTTTGATGCAGCGCTGTATGATGGAGGCGATGTAATCGTAGCGCTCGTTGGTGACGATGCTCTCCGCGTCGTCGCCGAGCTCAGCTTCGCAGCCTTTGACGTCCGCCTCGATGTGCGCGCGCAGTTCGTCCGAAAGGCCGAGCTTTTCGAGCACCCTGGCGTCGCGCTCGAAGAGCTTGACGGCGTACCAGCGCTGCCGCGCCGGCTCCACGCGGCCTTCCGCCGCCTCCTCGATGTGCGCGAGCGCGTGCTCCACGACGCCCGAAAACACGTGCCGCGGCACCATGGGTTCGCCCTTCCGCGCGAGCTCCACGGCAAGCGCCGCCGCGTCCTCGACATCCGTGCCCCTGAGCGCGCTGATGCCGAGCGCGGGGCAGCCGAGCTCCCTGGCGAGGTTCTCGAAATCGATCTTATCCCCGGCCTTTTCGACCTCGTCCATCATGTTGACGGCGACGACCAGGGGTATGCCCAGTTCCGCGAGCTGCGTGGTCAGATACAGGTTCCGCTCGAGGTTCGTGCCGTCCACGATGTTGATGATGGCGTCGGGCTTCTCGTCTATGAGATAATCCCGCGCGACCACCTCCTCGAGCGTGTAGGGCGAAAGCGAGTAGATTCCGGGCAGGTCCGTAACGACGACGTCCTTGTAGCCCTTGAGCCTGCCTTCCTTCTTTTCGACCGTGACGCCCGGCCAGTTGCCCACGAACTGGTTCGCGCCCGTGAGCGCGTTGAAAAGCGTGGTTTTTCCGCTGTTGGGATTGCCCGCGAGCGCGATTCGTATCGACATTGCGTTGTCCTCCCTGTGCGTATGCACAACAGTTAGTTTTGTCTAACCCATTCTCCAAAAAAAGCGGGGTTCAGGTTCGTATCCGGCGCTGATCCCCGGTTCAGGAAACGAATATCGTTTCGAGATCGGCCTTCCTGAGCGAGAGCTCGTAGCCGCGCACCGTAACCTCGACGGGATCGCCGAGCGGCGCGACCTTTCTCACGTAGATCTCTGTGCCGCGCGTGATGCCCATGTCCATGATCCTGCGCTTGACGGCGCCCGCGCCCGTGACGGCCTCGACGCGCACGGTTTCCCCGCAGGCGACCTCTCTCAGATTCCGCATAGCAAACACTCCTTTCGCCTCATATCCGTCATACCATGATGTTCCTTGCCATCTCGCGGCTCACGGCGACCCGCGCGTCCTTGACGCGCACGATCACGTTGCCCGCGATCTCGGCGACGACGGTGATCGTCCCGCCCTCGACGAAGCCGAGGTTCTCGAGAAAACGCCGCGTTTCCGCCCTACCCCCGATGCGCTTGATGAGGTTTTCCTCGCCTGTTTTGGCCATCGTCAGCGGCATCACGATCCCTCCCCTCCATTGGCGCGCTCCCGCGCCCCGCGTATAGTTAGTCTTATCTAACCCTAATAAGGTTAGCATAAACTAACTCTCATGTCAAGTCCCGGTTTTACGAGAGTTTGCGCAAACGGGGAAGCTGTGTTATGCTTTGCTTGACGGCGAAAATCAGGCCAAAGGAGATGAGAAGCGTGAAGATACACGAATCCGCCGAGATGTACCTGGAAACGATACTGATGCTTGGCCGCAACGGCGCGCCCGTGCGCTCCATAGACGTCGTGGGCGAGCTCGACTTCAAGAAATCGAGCGTGAGCGTCGCCATGAAGAAGCTGCGTGAGAACGGCTACGTCGAAATGGACGACGAGGGGCACCTCACGCTGACCCCGTCGGGGCGCAAGATCGCCGAAACCATGTACGAGAGGCACACGTTCCTGTCCGACTGGCTCGAGAGCCTGGGCGTCGAAAAGGACGTCGCGGTTGCGGACGCCTGCCGGATGGAGCATGTGATCAGCCCCGAGAGCTTCGAGGCCATCAAAAAGCACGTCGAGAGGTGCGGGGAATAGAAAACGAAACGAATTAAAAAAGTGCCTCGGCACTTTTTTGATAAGCTATCTTCCATCCTCCCCCGGTTCCGGCCAGGAAATGTTTTTGCCGGTCCCGCGCGAGCGGGTCTGCCTTTTAACCGGCGGGAAGCTGCTCCACGCCCGCGCGTCGTAAACCGCGACGCACGCGAGCACGGCCAGGCCGACCGCGGGGCCTACGGCAGCCGGCGCGCCGAACGCATCCGCGAGGCTGAGCCCGGCGTAGACCGCGAGCTCGCACGCGAGCGTCGCGAGAAAACCCATGAACGCCCTGTTGCGGTTGAGCATGTGCGCGAGCAGCAGCGAGAGAACGGCTTCGCACAGCATGAGCGCCAGGCCCACGGCGCTCTCGGCGAGCAGCAGCGCGGAAGCGCCGTAGCCCACGCCGGCGAGGAGATACTGCGCGCCCGCCGCAACCACGCCCACGGCGCGATAAACGAGCATGGGCAGCACGACGCCGATGCCGAAGGCAAGCGTTTCATGGGCGCTCCTTCGCTGCGCGAGCGGCTTTTTGAGCATGAAAAACATCGCGAGCGTCACAAGCGTTGCGCTCGTGAGCGCGAGCACGAAGGCAGCGGCTTTCCCTTCGATGAAGGCGTCCCCCTCCGGCCCTCCGGCGAACCCGCTTACGGCGAGCAGCAGGAGCGCCGCGCCGAAGTAGCCCGCGGCCATGCTCGCGAGGCCGAGCAGGAAGGGTTTGCCTACGGGCACGCCTTTTTTGCGGATGTATATGAGCGTCCAGATCGCCGAGGCGACGAGCGCGACGGCGAGCGCGATGTTAAGGCTCGACAGAAGCATGGGGTTCCCTCCGGTGACGGTGATAAAAAACGGCGCGCTTGTTACGGCGCGCCGGCTTCATGCGGCGTTCAGACCAACTCGATGACGGCCATCTCCGCGGCGTCGCCGCGGCGGGGCCCGAGCTTATAGACCCGGGTGTAGCCGCCCTTGCGCCCCTCGTACCTGGGCGCGATCTCGCGGAAGAGCTTCTCCACGACGGGATGCGGGGTCTGCTTCGAGCGCTCGGTGTATTCCTTCTTGCTCTCCTTGTCCTTGCGGGGCAGGGGCATATCGTAAAGGTACGCCATGATCTGCCTGCGGGCGTGGAGCCTGCCGGGCATATCGTTGGTCTTTTCGACCTTGACGATCTGCTGCTTCTCGTTGCGCGTCTCCTTTTCGACGGTGACGGTGTTTTTATATTCGCCGACGGCGAGGGTGATGAGCTTCTCGGCGATCGGGCGCAGTTCCTTGGCGCGCGCCTCGGTGGTGACGATCTTGCCGTTCCACAGGAGCGCCGTGGTCAAATTCCGGAGCATGGCGTCGCGCTGGTCGCTCGGCCTGCCAAGCTTACGGTTGGGCATATCCAAATTCCTCCTTCGTTAATCTTCGTTGTGCCGGAGCGACAGGCCCAGGCCGCTGAGTTTCTGCTGGACCTCCTCGAGCGACTTACGGCCGAGGTTGCGCACCTTCATCATTTCTTCCTCGTTGCGCTGCACGAGCTCCTCGACGGTGTTGATGCCGGCGCGCTTGAGGCAGTTATAGGAGCGGACGGAGAGGTCGAGTTCCTCAATGGTCATCTCGAGTATTTTCTCCTTCTTGTCCTCCTCCTTTTCAACCATGATTTCCACGCCCTGGACATGCTCCGTGAGGTTGATGAAGAGCAGGAGATGCTCCGTGAGTATCTTCGCCGCGAGGCTGACGGCCTCGTCCGGCTTGATGCTGCCGTCGGTCCATACCTCGAGCGTGAGCTTGTCGTAGTCTGTGATCTGACCGACTCGGGTATCCTCCACGCGGAAGTTAACCTTGCGGATAGGGGTGAAAATGGAATCCACCGCGATCTGCCCAATGGGCATGTCGGGCTTCTTGTTCTTCTCGGCGGAAACATAGCCGCGCCCGTGCTCCAGTATGATCTCCATATAGAGCTTGGCGTTGGGGCCAAGGGTCGCGATGTGCAGCTCGGGATTGATGATCTCCACGTCGGAATCGGCGATGATGTCGCCCGCCGTGACCTCGCACGCGCCGCCGGCGTCCACGATGACCTTCTTGCTGCCCTCGCTGTGGAGCTTGACGATCAGCTCCTTGAGGTTCAACACGATCTCGGTGACGTCCTCCCTGACTCCCTCTATGGTCGTGAACTCATGCAGCACGCCGTCGATCTTCACGCTCGACGCGGCCACGCCCGGCAGGCTCGAAAGCAGCACCCGGCGCAGCGAGTTGCCCAGCGTCGTGCCGAAGCCGCGCTCGAGCGGCTCCACCACGAAACGGCCATAGTTCTCGGTAATGTCCTCGCACTCTATTTTGGGTCTCTCGATTTCTATCATAGCTTTTTCCCCTCTCATGATACTTGGTCAGTCGATAAGGGCGGCGGGTAAGTCATTACCTGGAGTAGTACTCGACGATGAGGTGTTCCTCAATGGTGAGGTCGATATCGTCGCGCGCGGGGAGAGCGACCACTTTGCCGGCGAGGTTTTCCGCGTCAAGCTCGAGCCATTTGGACACGGGCTTGGAGGAGCCCTGCTCGCGCAGATCCTTGATGTAGGGGATGTCGCGGCTGCGCTCGCGGATCGTGACCACCTGGCCCGCCTTGACGAGGTAGGAGGCGATGTCGATCTTCGCGCCGTCCACGCGGATGTGGCCGTGCGTCACAAGCTGGCGCGCCATGGGGCGGCTGGGCGCGAAGCCCAGGCGGTACACGACGTTGTCGAGCCTGCGCTCGAGAAGGCTGAGCATGTTCTCGCCCGTCACGCCGCGCATGTTGCTTGCCATGTCGTAATACTTGCGGAACTGTTTCTCGCCCACGCCGTAGGCGCGGCGGACCTTCTGCTTCTCGCGAAGCTGGGTGCCGTACTCCTTGGGTTTGCGCTGCCTGGCCTGGCCGTGCTGGCCCGGAGGGGTGTTGCGCTTGATGACGGCGCACTTGGCGCTGTAGCAGCGGTCGCCCTTGAGGAAGAGCTTCGCGCCCTCCCTGCGGCACTGCTTGCAAACGGAATCCGTATATCTTGCCATAGCTCTCTTGCTGCCTCCTTAAACTCTTCTGCGCTTGGGCGGGCGGCATCCGTTGTGGGGGATGGGCGTCACGTCCTTGATCATGTTGACCTCGAGGCCGGTCGTCGCGAGCGCGCGTATGGCGGATTCGCGTCCCGAGCCGGGGCCCTTCACATAGACCTCGACCGTGCGAAGCCCGTGCTCCATCGCCGCGCGCGCGGCGGTCTCCGAGGCCATTTGCGCCGCGAAGGGCGTGCTCTTCTTGCTGCCGCGGAAGCCCAGGCCGCCCGCGGAAGCCCACGCGATGGCGTTGCCCTGCAGGTCCGTGATGGTGACCATGGTGTTGTTGAAGGAGGAACGGATGTGCGCCGCGCCGCGCTCGATGTTCTTCTTCTCGCGGCGTTTGCGGGTGCCGGCCTTCTTGACTTTGCCTTTGGTTGCGGTTGCCATGTTCGCTTTTCCTCCTTACTTCTTTCTGCCGCCGACCTGGCGCTTGGGCCCCTTGCGGGTGCGTGCGTTCTGCTTGGTGCTCTGCCCGCGTACCGGCAGGCCCTTGCGGTGCCTAACGCCGCGGTAGCAGCCGATCTCGATGAGCCGCTTGATGTTCATGGAGGTTTCGCGCCTCAAATCGCCCTCCACCTTCACGTTGTGGTCGATGTACTCCCTGAGCTTTGTGACGTCGGCCTCGCTCAGATCCCTCACGCGGATGTCGGGATCGACGCCCGTAGCCGCCAGGATGTCCGTGGCGGTTTTGCGGCCGATGCCGAAGATATAAGTCAAGCCGATCTCGACTCGCTTGTCTCTGGGCAGGTCCACGCCGGAAATTCGTGCCATAATACTTCTCCTTATCAAATATAGTCGCTCGTGTTCCCCGCCGGGATCCGCGCGAAGCGCGCGGCAGCCGCGCCAGCGGGCGGTTTCCTCTATTAGAATCCCACTGCGCATATATGCAGAAGTGGAGTTCTAATATGTCCGGCGGCTCTCACCGCCTGACGGAGCCCGGGAAAGTCAGGCTCGAAACGCGCCTTGGGCAAAGCGCCCAATCCGTCATTCTCAGCGGCATGACGGTGAGAAGCGGTTTAACCCTGCCTCTGCTTGTGCTTGGGGTCCTCGCAAATCACCATCACGCGTCCCTTGCGCTTGATGATCTTGCATTTGTCGCAAATGCGCTTCACACTGGGTCGTACCTTCATTTTTGCAGCCTCCCTTAATTCTTTGCGCGCCACGTAATGCGGCCGCGCGTCAGGTCGTACGGGGACATTTCCACCGTTACCCTGTCCCCCGGCAGTATGCGGATGTAGTTCATCCTCAGCTTGCCGGAAATATGCGCCAATATCTTGTGTCCGTTCTCGAGTTTCACTTCGAACATCGCGTTGGGAAACGAATCCGTAACGATGCCCTCGATCTCGATCACATCTGATTTGGACAAGCTATCCCTCCTTCTTCTTTCTGCCCGAGCGCCTTCCTCAGCGCTGCGTCCGCGACTCCGCCCGGCAGGGCGAGCAGAGCCTCGATGTCCTCCACCCTCGCCCTCTCGAAGGCGAGATGCATGAGCTTCTTCTTCTTGGGCTTCGCGAGCCTGTGCGCCTCGCCGTCGGCGATGAGCACGTGCGCCTCGTCCGCCCGGCCGACGATCGCGAACCGCCCGCCCTTGTCGCGCCCCGCTTTGGAGCGCGCGATCCTGCCGATATATTCCTCCATCGCCTTGCCCTCAGAGCGTGAGTATTTCCGCCTCGCCGTCCGTGATGGCGACGGTGTTCTCGTAATGCGCGCTCAGGCTGCCGTCGGCGGTGACGACGGTCCAGCCGTTGGCTTCCTGCCGCACCTGCCAGCCGCCCATGTTGATCATGGGCTCTATGGCGAGCGTCATGCCCTTCGTGAGCCGGAGCCCCCTGCCGATGCGCGCGTCGGTGAAGTTTGGCACCTCGGGCGGCTCGTGCATATCGCGGCCGATGCCGTGGCCCACAAGATCCCGCACCACGCCGTAGCCGTGCTTGCGCGCGTGCGCCTCCACGGCGCGGGAAATGTCCGCGATGTGGCGGCCTTCCCTCGCCTCGGCGGCGCCGAGGAAAAAGCATTCCTGCGTGACCTCCACGAGCTTTCGCGCCTCATCCGCCACCCGGCCGATGAAAAAGGTCCTCGCGGCGTCCCCGTGGTAGCCGTCCTTGAGCGCGCCTATGTCCACGCTGAGGATATCCCCTTCCCGAAGTTTGTAACCGTCCGGGATGCCGTGGACGACCTGGCTGTTCACGCTCGCGCAGATGCTCGCCGGATACCCGTTGTACCCGAGGAAGGAAGCCTTCGCGCCGCGGCTCCCGAGGAACTCCGCCGCGATCGCGTCCAGCTCGAGCGTGCTCACGCCCGCCTTGGCGCTGCGCCCGAGAAGCTCGAGCGCGTCGCGCACGATCAAACCCGCGGCGCGCATCTTCGCGATTTCCGCGGCGTTCTTGACGGTGAGCCGGCTCATCGGATATCCCCGAGCAGCGCGTCGATGCGCTCCTGCACGCTCTGCGGCGAGCCGGAGGCGTCCACGGTGCGCAGCAGCCCGAGCTTTTGGTAGAACTCGACGAGCGGCTTTGTCTTGCGCTCGTATACCTCGATGCGGTTGGCCACCGTTTCGGGCTTGTCGTCGTCGCGGGTGTAAAGCGCGGCGCCGCACTTGTCGCAGAAGTCGCCGTCGAAGGTGGAGGTGTGGAAGCACGCCCCGCAGCCCGCGCACATGCGCCTGCCGCCGATGCGCCTCACGATCACCTCCGGCGGGACCTCCAGGTTGATCACGATGTCAATGTCCGATATTTTGCTCAGCGCCTCCGCCTGGGCGATGGTGCGCGGGAACCCGTCGAACAGGTATCCGCCCGCGCAATCCGCCTTCAGGATGCGCTCGGCGATCATGCCCATGATCACGTCGTCCGGAACGAGCTCGCCCCGCTCGACGTAGGCCTTCGCCTCGAGCCCGAGTTTGGTCCCCTCGCGCATCTCGGCGCGGAGCATATCCCCGGTCGAAATGTGCGCGACGCCGAACCTTTGGCTCGTCAACTCCGCCTGCGTGCCCTTGCCCGCGCCCGGCGGCCCGAGGAATATCAGCTTCATAGCGCCCCTCCTCAGTTGAGGAAGCCCTTGTAGTGGCGCATGAGCATCATCGAGTCGAGCTGCTGGCTCGTTTCGAGCGCGACGCTGACCATGATCAGTATGCTCGTGGGGCCGAAGGAGCTCGCCCTGTCGAACGCGCCGAGGCCCACGGTGGGCACCACGGCGAGTATGGTCAGGTACACCGCCCCGAAGAGCGTGAGCCTGTTGCTGATCTTCTGCAGATGCTCGCCCGTCGGCCTGCCGGGACGGATACCCGGTATGAAGCCGCCGTTCTGCTGCAGGTTCTTGCTGATCTCGACCGGGTTGAACGAGATCGTGGTGTAGAAGTACGCAAAGCCAAGTATCAGCAGCGCGTAGATCACATAATAGACGATGGGACCCACGATGTTGTCCGAGCTCGCGCTCATGTAGGTCTGGTAGAATTTATAGAACCCGCTGTTCGGCCAGAACTGCCCGATCATCGCCGGGAACTGCATGATGGTCATGGCGAAGATCAGCGGCATGACGCCATTGGCGTTCGCCTTGAGCGGGATATGCGTGCTCTGGCCGCCGTAAAGCTTCCTGCCCACAACGCGCTTGGCGTACTGGACCGGTATGCGGCGCTCGGACTTCTCGATGAAGGTGACGCCCCCGACGATCAAGAGCACCCCGATGATCATCAGCGGGAGGAACCACCAGCGATCCACGCCGGTGAAGAAGTTCCTGACGTAGCTCTCGGCCACCGTGGGGATGCGCGCCGCGATGGAGGCGAATATGATGATCGACACGCCGTTGCCGACGCCTTTTTCGGTGATCATCTCGCCCATCCATACGAGGAACGCCGTGCCCGCCGTGCAGACGAGGCCGATGGTGATGTAGGTCAGTATGCTGTTGTTCAGCAGCACGTTCACGCCGGCCCTGCTGTTCTGCAGTCCCGCGATGATGCCTATGCTCTGCACCATGGCAAGGCCGATGCCAACGTAGCGGGAGATCTTCTCCATCTTCTTGCGGCCGTCCTCATCCTTGGAGAGCTTCTCCAGGGCGGGTATGGCGATGGTCAGGAGCTGGATGATGATCGAGCCCGTGATGTAGGGCGAAATGCCCATGGCGAAAATCGAGAACTCGCCGAAGGCGCCGCCGGAGAGCAGGTTCAGGAAGCTGAGCATGTCGTACTGCCCGGCAAACTCGGAAATCACGTTGGCGTCGACGCCGGGCACCGGTATGAACGAGCCGAAGCGGTACACCAGCAGCAGCAGAAGCGTAAAGAGTATCTTTGTGCGGATATCCTTAACCTTCCATGCGTTGACCAAGGTCCTGAACATCAGACCACCTCAGCAGTTCCGCCCGCGGCCTCGATGGCTTTTTGGGCTGTCTCGGAGAACTTCGCCGCCTTAACATCCAAACGCTTGGTCAACTCGCCGCGACCCAGAACCTTAAGACCATCCTTTTCGATCTTGCTGATGATGCCGGCCGCCTTGAGGGACTCGGCGCTCACCACGGAACCGTCCTCGAGCTTGTTGAGATCGGCGATGTTCACGATGGTGTATTCCTTAGCAAAGATATTGGTGAAGCCGCGCTTGGGCAAGCGGCGCGTGAGCGGCATCTGGCCGCCCTCGAAGCCGTTCTTCTTGCTGCCGCCGCGGGCTTTCTGCCCCTTGTGGCCCTTGCCGGAGGTCTTGCCCAGGCCGGAACCGGTGCCGCGGCCGACGCGCTTGACGCTCCTAGTAGAGCCTTCTGCGGGCTTTAAGTCGTGTAGTTTCATGCTGCGCACCTCCGATTATATCTCTTCGACCTTGACAAGGTGCTTGACCTTGAAGATCATGCCCCGCACCGCGGGATTGTCCTCGTGGACGACGGAGCTTTGGGTCTTTTTCAGGCCCAGCGCCTTGACGGTGGCCTTCTGGTCCTCCAGAGAGCCTATGGTGCTCTTGACGAGCGTTATCTTCAAATTAGCCATGTTTCCCTCCAATCAGCCCAGGATCTCTTCGACGGTCTTGCCGCGAAGCCTGGCGATCTGCTCGGCGGTGCGGAGCTGGGAAAGGCCGTCCAGCGTGGCCTTCACGCAGTTGGCGGGGTTGTTCGAGCCCAGGCTCTTCGTGCGGATGTCCCTGATGCCCGCCATCTCGAGCACCGCGCGCGCGGGGCCGCCCGCGATGACGCCGGTACCTTCCTCGGCGGGGAGCATCCTGACGTGGCCTTTGCCGAACTTGCCCTCGACCGCGTGCGGTATGGTCGTGCCCACGATGGGCACCTCAATCATGTGGCGCTTGGCGTCCTCGATGCCCTTGCGGACCGCCTCGGGGATTTCCGTCGCCTTGCCCAAGCCGACGCCCACGCGGCCGCTGCCGTCGCCCACCACCATGAGCGCCGTGAAGCGGAAGTTACGTCCGCCCTTGACGACCTTGGCAACGCGGTTGATGAACACGAGCCTTTCCTTGAGTTCGATTGCGGATGTATCGATTCGCTTGTGCATATTCTCCTCCTTAGAATTCCAGCCCGGCCTTGCGGGCGCCTTCGGCGAGCTGCTGCACACGGCCCGTGTACAGGTAGCCGCCGCGGTCGAACACGACCTGCTTCACGCCCTTCTCGAGCGCCCTGCGGGCGATGAGCTCGCCTACGAGCGCGGCCGCTTCGCTCTTGGTCTTCTCCCCGAGAGAAGCCCGAAGCTCCGCGTCGAGCGTGGACGCGGCGGCGAGGGTATGCATCGCGTCGTCGTCGATCACCTGCGCGTAAATGTGGTTGAGGCTGCGGTAAACGTTGAGCCTCGGCCTTTCGGCGGTGCCCTTGATGTACTTGCGGGTGCGGAGGTGACGGCCCTGGCGCACAGCGTTTTTATCAATCCTAGAAATCATGCTCTCACTCCTTCTGCGCGTTACTTGGTCTTGCCGACCTTGCGGCGGACCTTCTCGCCCGCGTACTTGATGCCCTTGCCCGCGCCCTGCTTGCTTACATAGGGCGAAGGCGTGCGCACCTTGCGGATGTCGGCCGCGATCTGGCCGACCCTCTGCTTGTCGATGCCCCGGACGGTAATCCTGTTGGGGGCGGGAACCTCGAAGGAGATGCCCCCGGGCGCTTCGATCTCGACCGGGTGCGAGTAGCCCATGTTCAGCACGAGCTTGTTCCCGGTGAGCTGCGCCTTATAGCCGACGCCTTCGATTTCAAGGTCCTTCTTGAAGCCCTCGGTCACGCCGACCACCATGTTGTGCAAAAGGCTGCGGGTCAGCCCGTGCAAAGCGCGGACCTGCTTTTCGTCGCTCGCGCGCTTGATGTGCACGACGCCGGCATCCTGGGCGATTTCCATGGAGTCCGCGAACTTATCCGTGAGAGTGCCCTTGGGGCCTTTGACGGTAACGGTGTTATCGTCATCGACCGTGATTGTCACTCCGGCGGGAACATTGATCGGAAGTTTTCCGATTCGTGACATTGCCTACACCTCTTCTTTCTCTTTGATGATCCGGTCTTACCAGATATAAGCGAGCACCTCGCCGCCCACGCCCTGCTTGCGGGCTTCCCGGTCGGTCATGATGCCGCGGGAGGTGGAGATGACGGCGATGCCCAGGCCGTTGAGCACCTTGGGGAGCTGGTCCTTGCGCGCGTAGACGCGAAGGCCGGGCTTGCTGATGCGCTTGAGGCCGGTGATGACCCTGGTCTTGTTGGGGCCGTACTTGAGCACGATGTGGATATACTTGGCCACGCCGTCCTCGCGGTAGTCGAAGCCCTTGATGTAGCCCTCGTCGAGCAGTATCTGGGCGACGGCCTTCTTCACCGTGGAGGCGGGAACGAGCACGTCCTCATGCCTGGCGGTGAGCGCATTGCGGATACGGGTGAGCATATCGGCGATGGGATCGGTCATTAACATAGCTTTTTCCTCCTTTCGATACGCTTACCAGCTTGCCTTGCGCACGCCGGGGATCTCGCCCTTGTAGGCAAGCTCGCGGAAGCAGATGCGGCAGATGCCGTACTTGCGAAGCACCGAGTGCGGACGGCCGCAGATGCGGCAGCGCGTGTACGCGCGGGTCGAAAATTTGGCCGGGCGCCGCTGCTTGATCTTCATACTGGTCTTAGCCACTGTTTCGTCCTCCTATCAGTCCTGCACGAAGGGCATGCCCAGCAGGTTGAGCAGCTCTTTGGCTTCCTCGTCCGTTTTCGCCGAAGTGACGAACACGATGTTCATGCCGCGGATCTTATCCACGTCGTCGTAGTTGATCTCGGGGAAGATCAGCTGTTCCTTGACGCCCATGGCGAAATTGCCGCGCCCGTCGAAGGACGTATCCGATATGCCGCGGAAGTCGCGCACGCGCGGAAGCACGATGTTCATGAGCTTATCGGCGAAGTAATACATGCGCTCGCCGCGCAGCGTCACCTTGGCGCCGATGTTCATGCCCTCGCGGACCTTGAAGTTCGCGACGCTCTTCTTGGCCTTGGTCACCACGGGCTTCTGGCCCGCGATGAGGGTCAGCTGCTCGATGGCGGCTTCCATGCCCTTGGGATTGTCCTTGTCGGAGCCGAGGCCCATGTTGAGGACGATCTTGTCGAGCCTGGGGATCTCCATGACGTTCTTATAGCCGAACTTCTGCTTGAGCTGGGGCGCGATCTCCTCGTTATACCTCATGCGCAGGCGGGCGGCCCCGGTGAAGGGCCTGGCCTCCTCCGCGACCTTCTTCTTCTTGGCGGGTGCCTGAGAAGTCTGTTCTTTCTTAGCAGCCACTTAGTTTATCCTCCTGCCTCAGTCGATGTTCTTGCCGCACTTCTTGCAGACGCGGACCTTCTTCTCGCCGACGAAGGCGTGCGCCGCGCGGGTCGCCTTGCCGCACTTGGGGCAGACGAGCATCACCTTGGAGGCGTCTATCGTGCCCTCGTGCTCGATGCGGCCGCCCGGCTGGCCCTGCTTGCGGGGTTTCCTGTGGCGTACCACCATGTTCGCCCCCTGCACCATGACGCGGCCCTTCGAGGGGAAGGCGGCGAGTATCTTGCCCTTCTTGCCCTTGTCCTTGCCGGAGATGACGACGACCATATCGTCTTTCTTGACGTTGAGACTGTTCATGCCTTACCTCCATCAAAGCACTTCGGGCGCAAGGGACACGATCTTCATGTAGTCCTTGGCGCGAAGCTCCCTCGCGACGGGCCCGAAAATACGGGTTCCGCGGGGCTCTTTCTTGTCGTTGATGATGACGGCGGCGTTGTCGTCGAAACGGATGCTGCTGCCGTCCGGCCTCTGGGTGGGGTAGGTCGTGCGGACGATGACCGCGCGCACGACGTCCTTCTTCTTCACGGCGCCGCCGGGAGAAGCGGACTTGACCGACGCGACGATCACATCCCCTATGGCCGCGCTCCTGCGAAAGGACCCGCCGAGCACGCGGATGCACATGAGTTCCTTGGCGCCGCTGTTGTCGGCAACCTTGAGCCTTGTCTGCGGTTGAATCATAATCTTCTCCTTTCCGGCTTACTTGGCCTTTTCGATGATCTCGACCAGCCGCCAGCGCTTATCCTTGCTGATGGGGCGGGTCTCCATGATGCGCACCGTGTCGCCGATGCCGCATTCGTTGTTCTCGTCATGCGCCTTGAACTTATGGGTGCGCTTGACCATCTTGCCGTAAAGGGGATGGCGCACCTTGGTTTCAATGGCGACCACGGCGGTCTTATCCATTTTATCGCTCACGACGACGCCGATGCGGGTCTTGCGAAAACCTCTCTGCTCTTCCATGGCTCTATCTCCTTTCACCCGTTACTCGGCGGCCCTGAGCTCGCGCTCGCACAGGAGCGTTTTGACTCTTGCGACGTCCTTCTTGCACTCGCCGATGCGCTGCGTGTTGCTCAGTCCCCCCGTGGCGAGCTGGAAGCGGAGGTTGAACAGCTCCTGCTTGAGCTCCTTCTCCTTGGCCACGAGCTCTTCGGTGGAAAGCTTTCTGAGTTCACTTGCTTTCATTGTTCTCCCCTCCTCCCTCGACCGCCTTTTTGACGACCTTGCACTTGATGGGCAGCTTGTGGGCCGCGAGCCTGAGCGCTTCATGCGCGGCGGATTCCTCCACGCCCGCGATCTCGAAGAGCACCCTGTCGGGCTTAACCACCGACACCCAGTACTCGGGCGAGCCCTTGCCGGAGCCCATGCGGGTCTCGGCCGGCTTCTCGGTGACGGGCTTGTCGGGGAAAATCTTGATCCAGACCTGGCCGCCGCGCTTGATGTAGCGCGTCATGGCGACGCGGGCCGCTTCGATCTGCTGGCTGGTGATCCACGCGGGCTCCAGCGCAACGAGGCCATATTCGCCGTAGGTGATGACGTTGCCGCGCGTGGCGCGTCCTGTCATGCGGCCACGGTGCACTCTCCTGCGCTTGACTCTCTTAGGCATCAACATGGTTCTTTGCCTCCTTACGCTTTCTTCTGACGGTTGAGCACTTCGCCCTTGTAGATCCACACCTTGCAGCCGATGCGGCCGTAGGTGGTGCGCGCCTCGGCAAAGCCGTACTCGATGTCGGCGCGCATGGTCTGCAGGGGGATGGAGCCCTCGTGATAGCCCTCGCTGCGGGCGATTTCGGCGCCGCCGAGCCTGCCCGAGCACATGAGCTTGATGCCCTTTGCGCCGGCCTTCATCGCGCGCTGCATGGACTGCTTCATCGCGCGGCGGAAGGAGATGCGCTTCTCGAGCTGCGCGGCGATGTTCTCCGCGATGAGCTGCGCGTCGGCGTCCGGGTTCTTGATCTCCATGATGTTGACGTTGGCGGGCTTATTGATGAGCCTGGTGACCTCGGCCTTGATCAGGTCCACGCCCACGCCGCCCTTGCCGATGAGCATGCCGGGACGGCCCGTGTAGATGCTCACGTTGACCTTGCCGGCCGCGCGCTTGATCTCGATGCGGCTCACGCCCGCGGCGTAATAGGACTTTTTCAGGTGGTCCCTGATCTTTTTATCCTCGATGAGGAAGTCCGAAAACTCCTTCTTGGACGCGTACCAGCAGGTATTCCAATCCCTGATGACGCCAACGCGGAAACCGTTCGGATTAACTTTCTGTCCCATCTTATCCTCCTTACTTGGCCTGATCCAGGACGATCGTAATGTGGCTGGTCCGCTTGCGGATCCTGTACGCGCGGCCCTGCGCCCGCGGCTGAATTCCCTTGTAGGTCGGGCCCTGGTTCGCGAACACCTCAGCCACATAGAGCTGGTCGGCGGGGATATCGAGGTTGTTTTCCGCGTTCGCCACGGCCGAGTTGAGCACCTTCAACACCGGCGCGCTGGCGGCTTTGGGCGTGTAAGCGAGGATTGCCTTCGCCTCGGCGACGCTCTTGCCGCGGATGAGGTCGATGACGATCTTTACCTTGCGGCTGGAAATGCGAACGTAACGCGCGATGGCGTGCGGGCGCTTGTCGGCGTTGGCCTTGCGCGCCGCGCTCTTTTCTCTGGATCTGGTTGCCATAGTTCGTTCCTCCTTCTTACTTCGACGCGGAGGACTTCTCGGAAGACCCCCTGTGACCGCGGAACGTGCGCGTGGGCGCGAACTCGCCCAGCTTGTGGCCGACCATTTCCTCGGTGACGTAGACGGCGACGTGCTTCCTGCCGTCGTGTACCGCGATGGTGTGGCCCACCATCTGCGGGAATATCGTGGACGCGCGGGACCAGGTTTTGACGACGGTCTTTTTGCCGCTCTCGTTCATCGCGTTGACGCGCCCAAGCAGGCGTTCTTCAACAAACGGTCCCTTTTTGACTGATCTGCTCATTGATAGACTCCTTTCGCCTCTTACTTGCCGTTCCTGCGGCGCACGATGAACTTATCGTTGACGTTCTTGGTCTTGCGGGTCTTATATCCGAGCGCGGGCTTGCCCCACGGGGTGACCGGTCCGGGGTGGCCGATGGGCGACTTGCCCTCGCCGCCGCCGTGCGGGTGGTCGCAGGGGTTCATGACGCTGCCGCGCACCGTCGGGCGGAAGCCCTTGTGGCGCGTGCGGCCCGCCTTGCCGAGCTTGATGTTCTCGTGGTCCACGTTGCCGACCTGGCCGATGGTCGCGCGGGCGTTCATGGGCACGCGCCGCACCTCGCCGCTGGGGAGCCTCACCTGGGCGTACTGCTCCTCCTTGGCCATGAGCTGCGCCGCGTTGCCCGCGCTGCGGGCGATCTGCGCGCCCTTGCCGGGCTTGAGCTCGATGCAGTGTATCATCGTGCCAAGCGGGATCTGGCTGATGGCCATGGAGTTTCCGACCTTGATGTCCGCGCCCGGGCCCGAAACGAGCGTATCGCCGACCGAGAGGCCGAGCGGGGCGATGATGTAGCGCTTCTCGCCGTCCGCATAGTGCAAAAGTGCGATGTTCGCGCTGCGGTTGGGGTCGTACTCGACGGTCGCGACCTTGGCGGGCACGCCGTCCTTGTCGCGCTTGAAGTCGATGATGCGGTACTTGCGCCTGGCGCCGCCGCCGCGGTGGCGCACCGTGATGCGGCCCTGCTTGTTGCGGCCGGCCTTGGAGCGCTTATCCTCGAGCAGGGACTTCTCCGGCGTGGAGCAGGTGATTTCGTCATACGCCGAGACGGTCATGAACCTCTGGCCGGGGGTCGTGGGCTTGATCTTTCGAATTGCCATGGGGCGCCTCCTTACTGCGCGATGCTGTCGAAGAACTCGATGCCCTTGGAGTCCTTCTTGAGCTTCACATAGGCTTTCTTGGAGCTCGGGGTGTAGCCCATGGTGCGGCCCTGCCGCTTGAGCTTCCCTTGCGTGTTGACGGTGTGGACGGACGCGACCTTGACGCCGAACACGGCCTCGACCGCCTGGCGGATCTCGACCTTGTTGGCCCGCTTGTCGACGATGAAGGTATAGGTCTTTTCGGAAAGATGCGCGTAGCTCTTTTCGGTAAGGACCGGCTTGATGATGATGTCGTACGGGGATTTCATTATGCGTACACCTCCTCGATCTTAGCGAGCGCGTCCCGTGTGAGGACCAGCGTATGGTACTTGAGTATCTCGTAGACGTTGAGCGTGCCCACGAGCGTCGTCTTGACGCCGGGGATGTTGCGCGCGGCGCGCTCGACGCTCTCATCCTTCTCGGGAAGCACGATGAGGGCCTTCTCGACGCTCACGGCCTTGAGGACCTTGATCATCTCCTTGGTTTTGGGCGCGGCGATGTCAAGTGCGTCGAATACGACGATGGCGTTTTCGTTGGCTTTGCCGGTGAGCGCGCTCTTCATCGCAAGGCGCTTGACCTTGCGGTTGACGCTGACGCGGTAATCGCGCGGCTTGGGCGCGAACGCCACGCCGCCGTGGGTGAAGATGGGCGCGCGGTTGCTCGAATGGCGGGCGCGGCCGGTGCCCTTCTGGCGATAGATCTTGATGCCGCCGCCGCGCACCTCGGCGCGGGTGAGCGCGCTCTGCGTGCCCTGGCGCTGGTTGGCGAGATAGGCCCTGACGACCTCGTGCATGGCGGACACGTTGACCTCGACGCCGAAGACGTTCTCGCTCAGCTCCACTTCGCCGACGTTCTTGCCGGCGATATTATGCAATGCTACCTTAGGCATGTTCGTTCTCCTTTCGCTCGGCCTTACTTAATGGTTTCGCGGACCAGCACCAGGCCGCCCTTCGCGCCGGGGACGGCGCCCTTGACGAGCAGCAGGTTGCGCTGCGCGTCCACGCGCACAACCTCGAGGTTCTGGATCGTGACCCGCTCGGAACCCAGGTGACCGGGCATATGCTTGGTGCGGAAGACCTCGCCGGGATAGGTGTTCGCGCTCATGGAGCCGGGCACGCGGTAGGATTTGGAGCCGTGCGTCTTGGGGCCGCGGTGCTGGTTCCAGCGCTTGATGGTACCCGCGAAGCCCTTGCCCTTGCTCACGCCCACGACGTCCACGCGGTCGCCCTTCTCGAAGATGTCCGCCTTGATGACCTGTCCGACCTTGAAGGCCGCGGTATCCTCGAGCGGCAGCTCGCGCACGTGGCGGTGGGCGCCGGCGCCGGCCTTTTTGAGGTGGCCGAGCTCGGGCTTGGTGATGAGCTTCTCGCGCACGGGGCCGAAGGCCACCTGCACGGCGTTATAGCCGTCGTTCCCCTCGGTCTTGACCTGCACCACAGGGCAGGGGCCCGCGAGCACGACGGTGACGGGGATCATGGTCCCGTCTTCTCTGAACATCTGGGTCATGCCGACCTTGGTGCCCAATATCGCTTTCTTCATCTTAACTTTACCTCCGTGTTCACAGCTTGATCTCGATGTCCACGCCCGCGGGGAGATCGAGCTTCATGAGCGCGTCCACCGTCTTGGCGGAAGGCTGCAGTATGTCGATCAGGCGCTTGTGGGTCCTCATCTCGAACTGCTCGCGGCTGTCCTTATGCTTGTGGGGCGAACGGAGGATGGTGACGATCTCCTTCTCCGTGGGCAGGGGGATCGGGCCGCTCACGCGCGCGCCGGTCCTCTTGGCCGTCTCGACGATCTTCTCGGCGCTCTGGTCGATCAGGTTGTGTTCGTAGGCCTTGAGCTTGATGCGGATCTTCTGGTTTGCCATATTATTTCTTTCCTCCTTGATAGTCTTGAGCCGTACACGCAGCCGAGTGTTTCTTCCCAAAAACTTCGGCCGGGCGTGGACCGCCCGTGCCCGTAACGTGGGCGCCCTGCGGAAATTACCCGGATGGCATACCGGCAACCTCCCGCGGGGTCCTGACCGTTCTCGCGCGCGCCAAAAACAGGCGTTTTTACCGCGCAACGTATCAATAATACACGATTCTGTTGTGGTTGGCAAGAGTTTTTTGAAGCGGAAACGAATATTTTTTCGGTTTCCGTTTATATGGCGCGCAAGTCAAATTTTAGCACAACATCTGGGGTTTTGGCAATCGAAAAAGCGCTCCGCCGCTTCGCGTACGCGGGCGGATGATATCCGCCCGCGGCGAACGGAAACGCCTCTCGCCGTGAAAACGAAGGGCGCCCGAGCCAAACCCGATTGTCAATTTTCAAATGCCCCATTCCCGCCCGCAGGCGGCGTTTCCCCGATTGTCAACGGCACATTTTCGAATGCCCCATTCCCGCCCGCAGGCGGCGTTTCCCCGATTGTCAATTGTCAATTGTCAATTGTCAATTATCCCCAGCGCCCGCTCGTAATCCTCCCTGCCGCGCGCGCCGACGATGCGCTCGCTTTCCTCCCCGTCCCTGAAAACGATGACGCAGGGGATGGAAACGACCTTGAAGCGCCGCGCGAGTTCGGGTTCGTCATCCACGTTGACTTTACAGACCGAGGCCTTGTCCCCGGCTTGTTCGGCGAGCTCCTCGACGACGGGGCCGATCATGCGGCACGGGCCGCACCACGGCGCCCAGAAGTCGACGAGCACGGGAACTTTGGCGTTTTCGATTTCCGAATCAAAATCCGCCCTGGTCAGATGTTTGAGCATCGCAGTTCTCCTTCCAATGATATACCTTGCTTTCAGTATCCCCGTAAAGCGCGCCTTGTACCCAACCGGGCGCGGCTTATGCGGCCTTATTCGCCGCGCGCGAGACCGATGTGCAGTTCGTCGAGCTGCTTTTGATCGACGGGGCCCGGCGCGTCGGTCATCAGGCACGCGGCGGTCTGCACCTTGGGGAAGGCGATGACCTCGCGGATGCTGATGCTGCCCGTGAGCAGCATCACGATCCTGTCGAGGCCGAACGCGAGTCCGCCGTGCGGGGGCGTGCCGTACTTGAACGCTTCCATGAAATAGCCGAAGCGGTCCCACGCGGCCTCTCGCGAGAAGCCGATGGCCTTGAACATCCTCTCCTGAAGCTCCGCGGAATGGATGCGGATGGAGCCGCCGCCGATCTCGTTGCCGTTCATGACCATGTCGTACGCCTTGGCGCGCACGCGGCCGGGGTCGGTTTCAAGCAGGTCGATGTCCTCGTCGCGCGGGCTCGTGAAGGGATGGTGCATGGCCATGAAGCGCTGCTCCTCCTCGTCCCACTCGAGCAGCGGAAACTCCGTGACCCAGAGGAGTTCGAAACGGTTTTCGTCGATGAGGCCGAGGCTGCGGCCCAATTCGAGGCGCAGCGCCCCGAGAGACGCGAACACCACGGCGTCCTTCGCATCGGAAACGAGGAACACGGCGTCGCCCTTCTGCGCGCCCGTCTTTATGAGCAAGGCGTCGAGCTGCCCGGGCGCGAGGTATTTGGCGAACGAGCAGGAAAGCCCTTCCTCCTTGAGGCTCATCCACGCGAGGCCCTTGGCGCGGTAGGTTTTGGCGAGCGCGGCCAGTTCGTCGATGCGCTTGCGCGCGAACTTGTCCGCGCCGCCCGGCACGCGGATGGCGCGCACGCTGCCGCCGCCCGCGAGGGCGTCCTCGAAGGCGGAGAAGGCGCTGCCGCGGACCGCGTCGCTCACATCCGTAAGCTCGAGGCCGAAGCGAAGGTCGGGCTTGTCGGAGCCGTAGCGGTCCATGGCCTCGCGCCAGGTCATGCGGCGCAAGGGCAGCTTGACCTCGACGCCCTTATATTCGCGAAGAAGCCTGGCTATAAAGCCCTCGTTGACGCGCATGACGTCGTCCTCGTCGGCGAAGCTCATCTCGACGTCGATCTGCGTGAACTCCGGCTGGCGGTCGGCGCGCAGGTCCTCGTCCCGAAAGCAGCGCGCGATCTGGAAATACCGGTCGAACCCGGCGATCATCAAGAGCTGCTTGTACTGCTGCGGGCTCTGGGGCAGCGCGTAGAACTCGCCCGGATGCACGCGGCTGGGCACGAGGTAGTCGCGCGCGCCCTCGGGCGTGGATTTGGAGAGTATGGGCGTTTCGATCTCGAGGAAGCCTTCCGCGTCGTAATAGTTGCGCGCGATTTGCGCGATGCGGTGGCGGCCCATGATGATCTGCTGGAGCCGGGGCCTGCGAAGGTCGAGATAACGGTACTTGAGCCTGAGCTGCTCCTGCGTGTTGACGTTGTCGTCGATGTAGAACGGCGGGGTCTGCGCGCGGCTGAGTATCTTCAGTTCCTTCGCCTCGAGCTCAAACTCGCCCGTGGCCATGTCGCGCCGGACCATCTCTGGCGCGCGGCGGCGCAATATGCCTTTGACGGCGACGGCGTATTCGCTGCGAATGGTTTCGGCGGCCTCGAATACCTCCTTGGGCAGCGTCGATTCGTCGAACACCACCTGCATGACGCCGCTGCGGTCGCGAAGGCCTATGAAGATCAGCGCGCCGAGGTTCCGCCACGTGCCCGCCCAGCCCATCATCAAAAGTTCTTTGCCGACGTCCGAAGCGCCGACCTCCGCGCACCGGTTCGTCCTCTTCCAGCCGCCCAACAGCTCAGACATATGCTTTCTCCTCTTTCAAAACGTTTCGTTGGCCGCGATGGCCTTTATGATGTTTGCGGCGTCCGCAAGCGGCAGTTCGCGCTCGCCTCCGACCGCCATATCCTTCAATTTGACGACGCCCCGGCCGAGTTCGTCCTCCCCGAGCACCGCCACGCGGCGCGCGCCGAGCTTGTCCGCATACTTGAACTGCGCCTTAAAGCTGCGCCCGGCATGGTCGAACTCGGCAGATACCCCGGCTTCCCGAAGCTCGGACGCGAGACGAAGCCCCCTCGCGCGGGCGGCATCCCCCAGCGCCGCGACGTAGACCTCGAGCGGCCTGGGCGCGGAGATCGGGCAGAAGCTCTCCGCCACGAGCAGGAGCCGTTCCATGCCCATGCCGAAGCCCACCGCGGGCATGTCCGGCCCGCCGAGCTCGGCGATCAACCCGTCGTACCGGCCGCCGCCGCAGACCGTGCCCTTGTACGCGCCCTCGGTCGAGATGATCTCAAAGACGGTCTTGGTGTAATAATCCAGGCCGCGCACGATCATGGGATCGACCAGATACTCGATGCCCAGCGCCTCGAGGCAGCTCCTGAGCTCCGCGAAGTGCGCTTCGCAGTCGTCGCAGAGGTAATCGAGCGTTTTGGGCGCGCCGTCGACGACGCTTTGGCAGCGCTCTTCCTTGCAGTCGAGTATGCGTATGGGGTTCTTCTCGAAGCGCGTTTTGCACGTTTCGCAAAGCGTTTCGTAATTCTCCCGAAGATACGCTTTGAGCGCGTCGTTGTAGGTTTTGCGGCACGCGGGGCAGCCGATGCTGTTGATGTTGACCGAAAGCTTCTCGACGCCGAGCCCGCGTATGAGCGCGCAAGCGAGGGCGACGACCTCCGCGTCCGCGCTCGCGCGCGGCGCGCCGAACACCTCTATGCCGAACTGGTGGTGCTCGCGCAGCCTGCCCGCCTGCGGCTTGTCGTAGCGGAACACCGGGCAGTAGAGGTAATACATCTTGGTGGGCTGCGCCTCGCAGGAGAGCCTGTTTTCGAGGAACATGCGCACCACGCCCGCCGTGCCCTCGGGCTTGAGCGTCACGGAGCGGCCGCCCTTGTCGGTGAAGGTGTACATCTCCTTTTGCACGATGTCGGTCGTGTCGCCCACGCCGCGCAGGAACAATTCCGTATGCTCGAGCACGGGCGTGCGCGTTTCCGCGTACCCGTAGGCCGCGCAGATCTCCCGCGCGAGCGCCTCGACGCGCTGCCATTTGTAGCTTTCTTTCGGGGTGACGTCCTTCATCCCCTTGGGCGCCTGTATGAGCATACTCCACCTCGATTTTGAAAAAATAGGGGCCTCCATCCATAGGGACGGAGGACCCGCGGTGCCACCCTGATTGAGCTTTTCAGCTCCTCTTTGCCCCTTAACGCGGGAGTTCGGCCGCGCGCTCATGCGCGGCGGCTCGCGGAGCGTCTTTCGCGTTCCCCGGCGCAAGACGGCTCCCAGCCACGGCCGTCACTCTCTTGTGCGCGTTTGGGAGGCTACATCCCCGTTCGTCGCCTTTGAGCAATCATTATAACGGCAAAACGGCATTATGTCAACGCTTGGAAGCTTCCCGAAGGCCGCGAAGCGGTTGAATTTACTTCCCGCCCGGCGGAATAAATTCCAGCAGATCGCCGATTTCGCATTCGAGCACCGTGCATATCCGGGCGAGAACGTCGACATCCAGCCTGGTTATGCCGTTGTTGCAGTAATTGTTGATTTGAGAGCGCTGCATTTCCGCCCTGTGGCTCAGTTTGTTTTTACTGATTCCCTCTTTTTTATCAGTTCGTCGAGCTTTATTTTGATCGTTCCGTATTCCATCGGGAAGCCCTCCCTCTGCAAGAATCCGCATTGTTGACATGCCCGGCATGCGCTCCGCGGCGACGGCGTAACGCTGCCGTGCCCCGTAATTTCCTGGTTATCAAAAAAGCGGCTGCCGCCGCCTTTTTGAAATGCCGAAAGCTCAGATTTCCTTCTTCCACAGGCCGTGGAGGTTGCAGTACTCGAAGGCCGCCACGGGCTTGTCGCCGCAGGCGAGCTTGAAGCAGGCCTCCGGCGCGCCGCCGACCTCGAGGCACTTGCGCTGGCCGCCCTGTTCGGTCTGCAGATAGATCCATTCGATGTGGTGCTCGGGCAGCATGGGATGCGCGACGCTCCCAACCTTGACCGTGACCTTGTCGCCCTCGATCTCGACGGCGGGAACGTGCTTCTCAAAACTCGCGTCGACCGTGTTGGCCTCGAGCAGCTCCATGGGCTCGCCGCAGCAGATGATCGGCACGCCCGAGGCGTGGATCATGCCCACGAGATTGCCGCAATGCCTGCACCGGAAGAACTTAACATCGCACATATAAGAACCTCCTTTTTTTACTGTAATTATATCAGTTACAGATGGATTGTCAAGGCATGAAATTCCATATTCTCCGCCAAAACGCGGGTGGACGCGAAATCCGCCCCGCGTTTCCATAATGCCGCGGGCGGCCGCGCAGGGCCGCCCCTGCGACGACATTTCCGCCCGCGGGCGGCGTTGTTTGATTGTCAATTTTTCAATTGTCAATTGTCAATTGCTTTAATCGCACGCGAGGACCGTCCGCGCCTTCTCCCCGCGCAGCTTGCGGATCGCCTCGGTGAGCATTGGCGTCACCTTAAACAGGTCGCCGCAGATGCCGTAATCCGCGATCTCGAATATGGGCGCGTTCGGGTTCTTGTTGACGGCGATGACGCACTCGGAGTCCTGCATGCCCGCCTTGTGCTGTATGGCGCCGGAAATGCCCAGCGCGACGTACACCTTGGGGTGCACGGTCTTGCCCGTCTGCCCGACCTGATGGTCGGCCGAGAGCCAGCCGGAGTCTATGACCGCGCGCGAGCCGCCCACCACGCCGCCGAGTTCCGCGGCGAGCTCCTCCGCGAGCCTGAGGCCGAGCTCTGTGTTCTTGCCGATGCCGCGCCCGACGGACACGACGTATTCCGCGCCCACGAGATCGACGATCTTCCTGGCGGCCTTGACCACCTCGACGACCTCGGTTTGTATGTCCGCGTCGGAAAGCTCGACCTTCGCGCGCACGATCTCGACCGCGTCGGCCTTCTCCTCGCAGAAGGGGGCCTTGCGCATGACGCCCGGGCGCACCGTCGCCATGGCGGGGCGGAAGCGCGGGCAGATGATCGAGGCCATCAGGTGGCCGCCGAAGGCGGGGCGCGTCATCTTGAGGTTGCGGTCGTTTTCATCCACGGCCATGCCGGCGACGTCGAGCGTCGAATTCTCCCTGAGGAATTCGAGGTATTTGCCCACGCCCACGTCGAGGTGCGTGCAATCGGCGCAAAGGCCTGTGTGCAGACGCGCCGCGCAGCGCGGGCCGAGGTCGCGCCCTATGGTGGACGCGCCTATGAGGAACACCTCGGGCTTATACTCCCTGATCGCGTCGCAGACGACCTTCGCGTAGGCGTCGGTCGTGTAGGTCGCGAGTTTCGGGTGCTCGCAGAGTATGATCTTATCCGCGCCGTAGCCCGCCAGCTCGCGGCAGAGGCACTCGACCCCGTCGCCCAGAAGCAGGCCGCAAAGCTGCACGCCCAGCTCGTCGGCGAGCTTGCGCCCTTCGGAAATGAGCTCGAAGTCCGTGGGCATGAGCTTGCCCTCGCGCTGTTCGCAGAACACCCAGACATCCTTGAAGGCGCCTATATCCATGCTGTTGTAAGACATGATTCCCCTCTCCTCTCAATCAGATGATGTGCTTGGCGGCGAGCATGCCGGCAAGCTTCTCGCAATCGGCCTTGTCCGCGCCCTCAAGCATCATGCCGACGCCTTTGGGAGGCGGCGTGAAGGACTTGAATATGTTCGTGGGCGAGCCCTTCAGGCCGATGGTGGTCGCATCGATCAGAGGTTCATCCTTGAGCGCCTCGTAGTCGAACACCGCGACAGATTTTTGGTTGCACTCGAATATGCCCGCCACGCTCATGTAGCGCGGGGCGTTGAGCTCCTTGATGCAGGTGATCAGGCAGGGCGTCTTGACCTTCACGGTCATGTAGCCGTCCTCGAGCATGCGGCGGACGGTGAGCGTGCCGCCGGTCTTCTTCAGCTCGGCGCAATAGGTGACCTGCGGGATGCCGAGCTTCTCGGCGATCTGCGGGCCGACCTGCGCGGTGTCGCCGTCGATGGCCTGGCGGCCGCAGAGCACGATGTCGTCCTTGTCGAGGCCGATCTTGTGGATGGCCGCGGCGAGTATCTGGCTCGTGGCGTAGGTGTCCGAGCCGCCGAACTCGCGCCCGGAAACCAGCACGCCCTCGTCCGCGCCCATTGCGATGAGCTCCCTCAACATTTTCGCCGCGGGCGCCGGGCCCATGGAGATCACGATAACCTTGCAGCCGGTCTCATCCTTGAGTTTGAGCGCCGCCTCGACGGCGTTCATATCGTCGGGGTTGGTGATGGTGGGCATGGAGGCGCGGTTCAGCGTGCCGTCCGGGTTAACCGCCACCTTGCCGGACGTATCCGGGACCTGCTTTACACAAACGATGATCTTCATGGCTGCCTCCTTAATTCACGCCGAGGTTCGCGGAGATGACCATGCGCTGAACCTCGCTCGTGCCTTCATATATCTCGGTGATCTTCGCGTCGCGCATCAGGCGCTCCACGGGATACTCGCGCATGTAGCCGTAGCCGCCGAAGAGCTGCACGGCCCTGCGCGTGACGTCGCTGGCGGCCTCTGAGGCGAAAAGCTTGGCCATCGAGGCGTCTATGGAATAGCCCTCGGCCTTGCCCCCGCAGGCTTCCGCGTCCATGTGCGCCTGCTTCTTCATCGCGGCGGCGTAGACGAGGTATTGCGCGGCCTTCATGCGCGTGTGCATATCGGCAAGCTGGAACTGCGTGTTCTGAAACTCGCTGATGCGCTTGCCGAACTGCTTGCGCTCCTTAACATACTTTATGGTTTCCTCCACCGCGCCCTCGCCCAGGCCCAGCGCCTGCGCGCCTATGCCGATGCGGCCGCCGTCGAGCGTTTTCATGGCGATGGAGAAACCGCGCCCGTCCTTGCCCAGGAGGTTCTCTTTGGGGACGACGCAGTTGTCGAAGATCAATTCGCGCGTCGAGCTGGCGCGGATGCCCATTTTCCTTTCCTCTTTGCCCACCGAGAAGCCCGGGAAGACCTTCTCGACGATGAACGCGCTGATGCCCCGGGTGCCCTTGGATTTGTCCGTCATGGCGAAGATGATGTACACGTCCGCGTAGCCCGCGTTCGTGATGAAGATCTTGGTGCCGTTGAGCACGTAGTGATCCCCCTCGAGTACGGCCGTGGTCTGCTGGCCGGAGGCGTCGGTGCCGGCGTCCGGCTCGGTGAGGCCGAACGCGCCGATCCACTCGCCCGAACAGAGTTTGGGCAGGTATTTTTCCTTCTGCGCCTCGGTGCCGTTCTCGTAGATGGGCGCGCAGCAAAGCGAGGTGTGCGCCGATACGATGACCGCCGTCGTGCCGCAGACCTTGCCCATCTCCTCCACGCACATGGCGTAGGCGAGCATGTCTCCGCCCGCTCCGCCGTACTTTTTCGGGAAGGGGATGCCGAGCATGCCGTAGCGGCCGAGCTTTTTGACGAGCTCGACCGGGAAGCGCTCCTGCTCGTCGATTTCGGCCGCGACGGGCCTCACCTCGTTCTCGGCGAACGCGCGGTACATCTCGCGCAGCATCTCATGCTCTTTGGACAGACTGAAATCCATGTTGCTCTCTCCTGATGATCGTAATTATTTGAACAGGGTAGTCACCTGTAGTCGAACACGCCTTTGCCGGTTTTCCTGCCCAGCGTCCCCGCGCGCACGAGCTGGCGCAGCTTCGGATGCGGCCTGTACTTGCCGTCCCCCGTCTCACGATGGAGCGTCTCCATGATGGAAAGCACCACGTCGAGGCCGACCAGGTCCGCAAGCGCGAGCGGCCCCATCGGGTGGTTGCAGCCGAGCTTCATGGCGGCGTCGATGTCCGCCGCGCTCGCGACCCCCTCCGCCCAGATGCCGACGGCCTCGTTGAGCATGGGGATGAGCAGGCGGTTCACCACGAACCCGGGCGCCTCGTTGACCTCGACCGGGGTCTTGCCTATGGCCTCCGCCTCGGCTTTGACGAGCGCGAAGGTTTCATCCGATGTGAACGCGCCGCGGATGACCTCCACAAGCTTCATGACCGTCGCAGGGTTGAAGAAGTGCATGCCGACCACGCGCTGCGGGTTCGTCGCCGCGGAGGCGATCTCCGTAATCGAGATGGAGCTCGTGTTGGAGGCGAGCACCGCCCCGGGCGCAAGCAGCTTTGAAAGCTCCGCGAAGAGCAGCTTCTTGACCTCCGCCCTCTCGACGATGGCCTCCACCGCGAGCTGCGCGCCGGCGCAGTCCGCAAGCTCCGTCGTGAAGGATATGTTTTCGAGAAGCTTATCCCTTTCCCCGGGCGCGAGCCTGCCCTTGGCCACGCTCCTCTCGAGCGCGCCCGTGAGCCGCGCCTTCGCGGCGGACACGATGGCTTCGCTGACGTCGCGGACGATCACGTTCCTTCCGGCCGAGGCGAAACACTGGGCGATATCGAGCCCCATGGTCCCCGCGCCGATCACCGCTACCTGTTCGAACATACTCATTCTCCTTTGAATTCGGATTTGGGTTTCTTCTCGACGAAGGCCTGCATCGCCATCTTCTGGTCCGCCGTGCCGAAGCACGCGCCGAACAGCCGCGTCTCATAGTTTAAATCATTTGTTAAAAATCTGTCAACCCCTGTCGATATGGCAATTTTGCTGTTGCGCACCGCGACCGGCGCGTTGGCGGCGATGGCCTCCGCAAGGGCGAGCGCGTTTTCCATGAGTTTGTCGGCGGGATGCACCTCGCTCACCAATCCGATGCGCAGCGCCTCCGCCGCCGTGACGGGCGCGCCCTTTAAAATGAGCATCATGGCGTTGGAGGCGCCCACGGCGCGCGGGAGCCGCTGCGTGCCGCCGAAGCCCGGCGTGATGCCCAGCGTCACCTCGGGCTGGCCGAGCTTGGCGTTTTCCGAGGCGAGGCGTATGTCGCAGCACAGCGCAAGCTCCAGCCCGCCGCCGAGCGCGAAGCCGTTGATGGCCGCGATCACGGGGATTTCCATATCGTCCAGCTTCCTGAAAGCGCGGTGGCCCGCCTCGGCGAACGCGGCCGCCTGCGCCTGGTCGAGGTTCATCATTTCGGAGATGTCCGCCCCCGCGACGAACGCCTTGCCGGCGCCCGTGACGAGGAGCACGCGGATCTCGGGGTCGCTTTGCGCAAGTTCTGCGGCCTGCTCGATCTCGGCGAGCACAGCCGTGTTGAGTGCGTTGTATGCCTGAGGTCTGTTGAGCGTCATGATGCCGACATGTCCGCGCTTCTCAAGAAGTATGTATTCCACTATGGTTTCTCCACCTTCCTTTTGATGATTTCCGTGACGAAAAAGGATGCGACGTCGTCCGCGTATTTCTGGGGGCCGAAGCCCGCGTCGTAGCCGAGCTCCTTGGCGAGCTCGTGCGTGATGCGCGCGCCGCCGCAAACGACCACGAATCGTTCGCGAAGGCCTTCCGCCTCGAGCAGCTCGATGAGCTCCGTCAGGTTCTGGATATGCACCTCCTTCTGCGTGACGGTCTGGGAGACGAGCAGCACGTCCGCGTTGAGCTCGACCGCCTTTTTCACGAACTCCTCGTTGGGCACCTGCGCGCCGAGGTTGACCGCCTCGATCATCTCGTAGCGCTCGAGGCCGTAATGCCCGGCGAAGCCCTTGCGGTTCATGATGGCGTCGATGCCCACGGTGTGCGCGTCCGTGCCCGTGGAAGCGCCGACCACGATGAGCTTGCGGCCGACGTTCGCGCGGATGCAGTCGTTGATCTCGTCCATGCCCATGGTTTCGGTCTCCACGGCTTGTACGCGGATGCCCGTATAATCCACGCTGTGAGCGCAGGAGCCGTACACGACATAGAAAGTATAGTCCTTGTCCAGGGATTGGGCAAGCGCGACCGAAGGCTCCGGGAAGCCCATGAGCCGCGCAAGCTGCCGCGCGGCCTCCTGCCCCCTGTCGTCGTTCTTGACGGGCAGTGTGAAGCTCAACTGCACCTTGCCGTCGTTCATCGTGTCCCCGTAGGGACGAAGGCGGGTCAGATCCAGGGTTTTGTCGAAATCTCCCTTGTGCGTGTTGTAAAGACCGCTGCTCATTTAGAAGCGCACCCCCTTCATCAGCTCCACGAACGGGTTGAAATACCCTTCGTCCTTCGTCACGACCCCGTCGAGCCCCTTGCCGCCCGTGCGGGAGCGCTTGATGTCCGCGAACGTGCCGCGCTCGAGCGTGCCGAACAGCCCTATGCTCTCCATTTCCGCGAGGAGCCCCGTCGCCTTAGCCAGCACCTCGTTGGCGCGGGTCTGCATGATGCCGCCGTCCTTAAAGACAAGCTCGTCGCCGAGGTCGTGCATCGTGCGGAAGATATACTGCGCGTTCTCGATGGAAAGCGCGCGGTCGCTCATGAAGGGCGTGTGGATCGCCTCGGTGAGCATGCCAAGCAGGTGCAGCCTCTGCTTTGTGAGAATCGTCACGATGTTGAACAGCGCGTCCTGCACGTGCCCGCGGAAGATGTTGCCCGTCATGAACTTCGTGGGCGGCATGTACTTGAGCGGCGCGTCGGGAAAGATTTCGCGCGCCATCTGCGCCTGCGCGAGCTCGTAGAGGAAGCCGTTCTCGACGTCGGGCGCGATTTCGAACGCGTGGCCCAGGCCCATCTGCTCCTCGGGAAGGCCCGCGCACAGCGCGAACTGCTCGTTGAGGAACTGCGAGGCGAGCACCGTGTGCGCCTCCTCGACGGCGTCCGCCGTGGTGAGGTAGTTGTCCTCGCCGGTGTTGATGATGACGCCGGCATACGAGTTGATCACGCGCGAGAAGAACTGGTCCACGATCGTGCGCTGCGGGTTGATGTCGCGGAAGAGTATGCCGTAGAGCGCGTCGTTGAGCATCACGTCGAGCCGTTCGAGCGCGCCCATGGCGGCGATCTCGGGCATGCACAGGCCCGAACAGTAGTTGCACAGGCGGATGTAGCGCCCTTCCTCCTCGCCGGCCTCGTCGAGGGCTTTGCGCATGAGGCGGAAGTTCTCCTGCGTGGCGTAGGTGCCGCCGAAGCCCTCGGTGGTCGCGCCGTACGGAACGTAATCGAGAAGCGACTGCCCGGTCGTGCGGATGACGGCGATGATGTCCGCGCCCTGCTTGGCCGCGGCTTTGGCCTGCACGATATCCTCGTAGATGTTGCCCGTGGCGACGATGACGTAGAGGTAGGGGTCTGTCTTGTCGCCGAATTTCTCAAGATACGCGCGGCGTTTGCCTACGTTTTGGCGGATGCGCGCGGCGGCGGCCTCGGCGACGGGCATGACGGCCGCGCGGACGTCCCGCTCCGGACGCGCCGGAAGGCGCGAAAGGTCGATTTCGCCGCGGTCGATCCCCTCGGCGATTTCCTGCGGGCCGAGCCCCGTTTCAAGCATGGCGCGCGCGATGTGCTGCGCCGCGCCGCCCGCGAGCAGGCCCTTTTCCTTGAGATGATCGACCACGGCGTTGGGCAGCGGCACGTCCATCTCGTTGACGCCGTCTATGCCGAGCAGCCGGCAGACCGCGCGCTCGACGGTGACGGTGGTGTGCACGTCGATGAAGCGCTGCGTTTGTGCCGCGACGGCGGCCGCGCTCGCGCGCGCCTGGTCGACGAGGGAGCGGTTGAGGTTCAATTTGCTCTGCATCGTTTTCCTCCCCTAAACGGTTCGCAGGGAAACGCCTTGCGGCGTTCCCCCGCTTCTTCATACGAATCAGTCCTGTTTGTTCTCTTGCTTCTGCCTGTCGGCGTAACGCTCCTTGCGCAGAAGCTTGGTCGGCTCCAGGTACTTCTGGCCGACGCCCTCGGCGATGCCCGCCACGCCCGTTTTCGGGCGGACCTTGACCTTGCCCGTGCAGACGTCGCAGTGGCACTCGTCCTTATAGCACTCGGGCTCGGTGTAGGTCGTAATGACGCCCTCGAAGTTGCGCAGGATCACCTTTCGCGGAGTCTGGCTGATGACGTAGTTGGGCATAACCGGCGTCTTGCCGCCGCCGCCCGGCGCGTCCACGACGAAGGTCGGCACGCAGAAGCCGCTCGTGTGGCCGCGAAGCGCCTCTATGATCTCGATGCCCTTCGACACGGGCGTGCGGAAGTGCGAAAGCCCCAGCGACGGATCGCAGATGTAGATGTAGTACGGCCGCACGCGGATGCGCACGAGCTCGTTGACGAGCTTGAGCATGACGTTGGGGCAGTCGTTGACGCCCGCGAGCAGCACGCTCTGGTTGCCCAGGGGGATGCCCGCGTCGGCGAGCATGGCGCAGGCCTTCGCCGCCTCGACGGTAATCTCCTTCGGGTTGTTGAAATGCGTGTTGAGCCAGACGGGATGGTATTTTTTGAGCATGTCGCACAGGTGCTGCGTGATCCTCTGGGGCATCACGACGGGCGTGCGGGAGCCCAGGCGCACGATCTCCACGTGCGGGATCTTGCGGATCTCGCTGATGATGTACTCGAGCATGTCGTCGCTGACCATCAGGCAGTCCCCGCCGGAAAGCAGCACGTCGCGCACCTCGGGGTGGTTGCGCACGTAGTCGATGCAGCGGTCGATCTGCGCCTTGGGGACGGAGGCGTCGTGCTGGCCCGCGAAGCGGCGGCGCGTGCAGTGGCGGCAGTACATCGAGCACTGGTCCGTGATGAGCAGCAGCACGCGGTCCGGATAGCGGTGCGTCAGCCCCGGGCACGGGGAATCGATGTCCTCGTGCAGCGGGTCGGCATCCTCGTAGGGCGCGAATATGATTTCGTTTTCGGTCGGTATGGCCTGCTTGCGGATGGGATCGTACGGATCGTTCAAATCGATGAGGGAGAGGTAATACGGCGTGATGGCCATGCGAAGCTTGCCGAGCGTCGCCGTGATGCCGTCCTCCTCCTCGGGGGTCAGTTTGATGTATTTCTTGAGGTCCTCGAGGGTTTCGACGCGGTTTGCGACCTGCCAGCGCCAGTCGTTCCACTGTTCGTCCGGCACGTCGAGGAACAGGCCGTTTTCTCTGCTTTTTCTCATGGTTCCTTCTCCTTTCAATGGTTGGGGGGAGGATATCAGGGGGACGGTTCTGTTTGTTCGACGGTTCAGTTTATCCAAGGTAAGCCAATATACATAGGATTCATGATTTCCCCGAACAAGCAGAACCGTCCCCCTTCGTTCCCGCGTTCCCCGATTGTCAATTGTCAATTATCAATTGTCAATTGCCCAATCGTCTCAGCAGTATTTTTCGTCGAACAGCTTCCTGAGCTTGGGGTTCTCGCGAAGCACGTTGAGCGTGATTTCGGCGTGGTCCTTGGCGTAGCCGTTGCCGACGATCATCGTGACGTCCTTGCCGATGCCCTCGGCGCCGAGCGCCGCGCGCGTGAAGCTGGTGGCCATCGAGAAGAAGTAGACGATGCCGAGATCCCTGACCGGGAGTATGGCGCTCATCTCGCAGGCTTCGATGTTGACGCAGCTGATCGACACGTCGTATTCCTTTCCATCGTTGGCCTCGAGGGCTTTCTCGAGCACCGCGACCGGCTCGGTCGCGCTCGCGACGATGACCTTGTTGTAGACGCCGAGCTCCATGAGTGCGTCGACCTGCTTGGGATTGCGCACGACGCCCACCACGTTGCCTTTGGGGCCGACCTTCTTCATGGCCTCGTAGCCGCACAATACGCCGGACTTCCCGTTCGCGCCGAGTATGAGCACGCTGTCCCCCTCCTTGGGGAGCTTGCGCGCCTGCGCGGGCGCGCCCGCGACGTCGAGCGCGGCGAGCGCGAGGGCTTCCGACATGTCGTCGGGCAGCTTGGCGTAGATGCCGCTCTCGAAAAGGACCGCCTTGCCCTCGATGTCCACGCGGTCGATCTCCTTGTGGATGGCCTTGATCTTGTCGATGCGAAGCGGGGTGAGCGAGAGGGAAACGAGCGAGGCGATCTTGTCGCCGACCTTGAGGTCGCGCTCCTTCAAATCCTCGCCGATGTACGCGACGCGGCCGATGAACATGCCGCCGCTGCCGGTGACGGGGTTCTGCTGCTTGCCGCGCTCGGCGACGATGCCGAGTATCATTTCGCCGATCTTCTTCTCGTCGCCGCCGCAGGCTTCCTCGATCTGCGTGAAGGAGGCCGAGTCGATGTTCAGGGAGATGACGTCGCACACGATTTCGTTGGAGTAGAGCTTTTCCATGTCGTTGTCGATTTTGTACGCCGCCTGGGTTAAAACGCCTTTGGGTTCGATCACGCGATGGGTCCCGTACTTGCTGCCTTTGGGTGCCATGAATGGTTCCTCCTGAATGTAATCTTGGTTTATTTGCGGGACTTCCGTCCGAAAGCTTACCTGGGTCTGATGGAGAGGATGGCGCGCGCCTCGTCGGGGCCCGCGACCTCGCGGCCGAGCTCGCGCGCGAGGCGCACGACCTTTTCGACCAGCTCGCCGTTGCTCCCGGCGAGCACGCCGCGCGAGAGATACAGGTTATCCTCGAAGCCCACGCGCACGTTGCCGCCCATGACGATGGCGGGCGCGGCGAGCGTGAAGGCGCTGCGGCCCACGCCCGTGGCCGTCCAGGTCGAACCGGCGGGGATGGCGCTCGAGAGCCACACGAGGTTGGCGACCGTCGCCGGCGTGCAGCCGGGAACGCCGAGCACGAAGTTGAAGTGCATGGGCGCGCCCGGGACCTCGCTCTTTTTGGCCATGGTCAGTATGGTGTCCAGATGCCCCATCTCGAAGCACTCGTACTCGGGCTTGATGCCGTTTTCGATCATGCGCCTGCCGAACGCGCGCATCGTGGGCATGGTGTTCTCGAACACCTCGTCGCCGAAGTTGCATGTGCCGCAGTCGAGCGTCGCCATCTCGGGATACAGCTCCGTGGGCTGCAGGCGCTCTTCCGGCGTCATGCCGGTGGCGCCGCCCGTCGAGGGGATCAGTATGGGCGCGGGGACTTCCGCTTTGATCGCGTC
Organism: Firmicutes bacterium ADurb.Bin248; assembly: GCA_002069725.1. Classification (GTDB taxonomy): domain Bacteria; phylum Bacillota; class Clostridia; order Christensenellales; family CAG-138; genus Phil1. The sequence continues at coordinate 35,790 of MWBW01000014.1, forward strand.
CATGACTTCGCGGAAGCGCTCGCGGTCCTGCGTCGGGGTGCCGTCGTCCCACCGCACGTGCACGTGTATGATCGAAGCGCCCGCGTCGTACGCGGACTTCGCCTCGCGCACCATCTCGCCGACGGTGTAGGGAACGTTGGGGTTCTGCTTCTTGGTGACCTCCGCGCCGCAGATGGCCGCGGTGATGATCAGCTTTTCCATGCGTTTCTCCTTTTTGCTTCTCAGGCGTTGGATTTTCTCTGCTTATCCTTCGTCACGACGCAGGTTCCGCTCGCGCGGCACACCACGACCGGCTCCGCCAACACGTCCGCCGCGGAGTCGTTGATGTCCGGGCGCGGGGAAATGACCTTCCTCGCCTCGAAGACCATTTTGCGCGAGGTGTTGCCGATTTTCACGATCTCGCCATACGCCTCGATGAAATCCCCGGCGTAGACGGGCGCCAGGAATTCCACCATGTCGTAGGCCTTGAACAAACCCTCATCCCCGTCGCAGAGTATGAGGAGCTCCGTGGCGACGTCGCCGAACAGGTGCAGCATGTGCGCCCCGTCCACGAGGCCGCCGCCGTAGTGCGCGTCCTTCGCGCTCATCCTGAGCCGAATCGTCGAGGTGATCTTGTTTTCTTCCATAGTACCGGTTCCTCCTTAGAATGAATTGGAAAGGCCTAATCAGCCGAGATTCTATGCGAAAAGACCAAAAACGGCGCGCGCCCGAGGCCCCTGGGCCCAAGGATAGCGCGCCATCCCGCCAAAAGAACAAACGCTACCGACGCCAGCCATACGGCCGCATCGATAGCGCTTCATCCCATTCGGATGACAGTCATGCCGCGCTCAACGGCATGCCCAAACTCAACGCGCGGGTCGCGTTTTCGTTTTCGGCGGAGGTACATTCGCGCCGCCCTCGGGCTCCCGGCCCTTGCCATGCGGCAGCTACCTTATCCTTCCGCGCCTCTATCGTCCTATATTCAGTTTATCTTCGTAAATTATAATATTTCCCGCCCGCCAAAGTCAAGCGGGGCCGACCTCGCGCACGGAAATTTCGTAGGTTTCGCCCGCGGCCCGCACGCGAAAGCGCCGCGTTTCCCAGGCCCGCTCCAGCCGGGCGAGCGCCCGCTCGCGCTCGAGCAGGTCTTCGCGCGCCTCCCGCATCGTGCAGCGCGCAAAGCGGACCGCGTCGCCCGGACGAAGCTGCGCGGCTTTCGGGAGATCGGCCGAAACCAGCCAGAAGGGTTTGGCGTAACCGCCCGTCGTCTGCGCGTCCGCCATCATCAGTATGGGCTGGCCCGCGGAGGTTATTTGTATCGCGCCGGGCATAAGCGCGTCGGTGATGATGTCGCCGCTCTGCCCTCCGGCGAAGGCGGCGGGCCGCCCCGCGAAGCGCACGCCCATGCGGTCGCTCTCGGGGAGCACCGCGTATTCCTGCGAGAAGAACGCTTCGACGCCCTCCGCGCTCAGCGCGTCTGCCTGCGGCCCCGGCAGCACGCGGAGCGTCGCCGCTCCGTCGGGGAGATAGTCGCACACCTCGGCGCTCAGGCGCCTGCCGGCGAGCTCATGCGCGTCCGCGGGCAATTCGTTGGGGAGCCGGTCCCCGCGCGCGAGTTTTCGGCCCTGCCCGAGCCCGCCTATGCCCGCCTTCCTGTCCGCGGATACGCTGCCGAGCGCTTCGGGGAGATTCAGCCCGCCCGCGAACGCGAAATATGTCCGGCAGCCGCGCGTGACGGGCGCTTGCGCGAGCGTCTGCCCCGCGCGCGCGGGCACCGCTTCGTCCATGGGCACGCGCTCCCCGTCGAGCGAGAGGGAGCACCGCCCGCCCGTCGCGGCAAACACGGTATCCTCGAGAAAGCGAAGCCGCGGCGTAACGAGCGTCGCCTCGACGGCGCCGGCGCCGCGCGCGTTTCCAACGAGTATGTTCGCAAGCGCGAGCGCGAAGGCGTCCGCCGCGCCGCACAGCGATACGCCGAAGCGCAGATATCCGCGCCGCCCCGCATCCTGGATCGTGGCCAGCGGCCCGGGCGATACGATCTCGATCACAGCGCCCCCTCCTTCTCCAGCCGCGCGAATTCCGCCGCGCCGACGGGTACGAAGCGCAATTTCCGCCCCGCCGCGAGCAGGAAAGGCTCTTCGCGCGCCGGGTCATAGAGCTTTACGGGCGTGCGGCCTATGATGCGCCAGCCGCCCGGCGAGGCGACGGGATACACCCCCGTCTGCGCGCCCGCGATACCCACGCTGCCCGCCGCGACGCTCGTTCTGGGCGCGTCGAGCCGCGGCGCCGCGATCCGCGCGTCCATGCCGCCGAGGTACGGGAAGCCCGGCGTGAAGCCCAGCATGTAAACCGGATACTCGACGCCCGAATGGATGCGTATCACCTCGTGCGCGGAAAGCCCCGCGCGCGCGGCGACGAAATCAAGGTCCGGGCCGTACTCCCCGCCGTAGCAGACGGGAAGCTCGACGACGGCGGCGGATTCTTCCCCGGCCGCCCGGCCGGGCTTGAGGGAAGAAAGCTTTTGCGCGAGTTCGTCAAAAGAAAGCGCGAGCGGATCGAAGCTCACCATCAGCGCGCAGTAGCTCGGCACGAGCTCAAGCACGCCCGGTATCGCCGCCCGGTCGACGGCGCGCGCGAAGGCCATGACCTCGCGGTGCACCTCGGGCGATATTCGTTCCTCAAAGCGGACGGACGCGGCGCTGTCGCCGCAGGGCACAAGCTTCATCCCACGACCTCCCGAAGCGGCGCGAGCGTCACGCCCTCGCGCTCGAGCGCGGCGCGAATCCTGCCCGCGAATTCCGCGGCGCCGGGATTGTCCCCGTGCAGGCAGACCGAGTCCGCTCGAATGGGGACGAGCGTACCGTCGATTGCCTCGACCACGCCCTCGCGCGCCATGCGCACGACGCGGCGGGATATCACATCCATGTCCTCTATGACGGCGCCGGGCTTCCCGCGCGGCGCGAGCGAGCCGTCGGGCAGATATGCGCGGTCCGCGAAAACCTCGCTCGCGAAAGTCAGTCCCGCGCTTTGCGCCGCCTCGCGCATGAGGCTGCCCGAGAGACCCAGAAGGATCAGCGACGGATCGAACGCCGCGACCGCCTCGCAGACCGCCCCGGCGAGCGCGCAGTCGCGCGCCGCCATGTTGTAGAGCGCGCCGTGGGGCTTGACGTATTCCATGCGCACGCCCGCCGCGCGGCAGAACGCCGCGAGCGCGCCGAGCTGGTAGAGCACGTATCCCCGGACCTCGGCGGGCGAAACGTCCATTTCCGTGCGGCCGAAGTTCGCCCTGTCCGGGAAGCCGGGATGCGCGCCCACGGCGCAGCCGCAGAGCTTGGCCAGGGCGAGCGTGCGCTCCATCTCGGCGGGGCCGCCCGCGTGGAAGCCGCAGGCGACGCTTGCGGAGGTGATCTCGGGCAGCACCGCCGCGTCGAGCGCGCCGCCGTCCGAAAGTTCCCCGAGGTCGCAGTTGAAATCGATTTTGATCATGTTCATTCCTCCGCGAGCGCGTCGTTTGGCGTATCCGTAATCAGCATATGCCCGGGCGCGTGGGTTACGACGAAGGGCAGCCGCGCGCGCATGACGGCGGCCTGCGGCGTGACCCCGCACGCCCAGAAAACCGTCGTTTCGCCGGGATGTATCGTGACCGCGTCCCCGTAATCGGGGCGGGCGATGTCCGCGATGCCGATGTCTTTCGGATCCCCGATATGAACGGGCGCGCCGTGCACGCGCGGGAAGCGGGCGGTGATATCCGCCGCAAGCTTCGCCTGCTCCGTCGTCATGGGCCGCATGCTCACGACCATGTTCCCGCCGAACACGCCCGCGCTTTCAAGCGGGATGTTCGTGTCGTACATAGGCACGTTCCGGCCTTGCTCGACGTGCCGCACGGGCACGCCCGCGCGCATGAGCGCGTCCTCGAAGGAGAAGCTGCAGCCTATGAGGAAGGCGACCAGATCGTCCCGCCAAATGGGGGAAGCGTCCTCGTATTCGCCGGTCGGCCTGCCGTACTCGTAGACGCGGTATTTGGGGATGTCCCGCGCGACGTCCGCGCCGGAGGCGACGAGCCTGGTGAGCCTCTCCCCCGCGGGCACGACCTCGAGCACCGGGCAGGGCCTGGGGTTCAGGCGCGCGAAGCGCAGGAAATCATCCGCATACTCCCCGGGCATGGCCGCGAGGTTGCACTGGGCGTAGCCCGGGCACAGGCCCGAGGTTTGGCCGGAATATCCGCGCGCGCGGATCAGCGCGCGCGCCTCACGCGGTTTCAATTCGGCTATATTCTTCATTGTTCTGCGCCCTCCTCACGAGATATCGCCGAAGCGCCGCGCGCAGCGCCTCGAGCACGGCGAGGTTCGCCTCGAGCGGGAGGTTGTCCGTCGAAAGCGCGGGCCGCCGCGTGATGCCGTCCACCGCGCCCGCCTCGAGAAGCGCGCGCATGAGCCGCGTTTCCTGCGCCGGGGTCGGCAGCAGGTCCCTGCCCGCGCGCGCGCCCAGGAGCGCCGCGACGCCCCAGCCCCACCAGTTCGACACGCCCGTCATGAGCGCGACGTCCGCGTCCTGCTGCGCCGCGATGACGCCGCCGCCGGGGATCAGCCGGGAGACCGCCGCGCGGTGCGCGCCCGTGCCCAGCTCGTTGCCCCCGTCGCCTATGGCGATGGAAAGCGCGCCGGATTCGCGCGCGAGGGAATAAAGCAGGTCCGTATCCGCGAGCAGATCGTCGATCATCGCGCCGCGCGAGGTATAAAAATGCCCGTCCGCGGCCTTGCCGGGCCTCTCGATGGCGATGACGTGCGTGGGCGCGAGATCGAGCACGAGGCGCCTGGCGGCGGCGGGATCGCCCCGCCTGACGAGATACGTCCTGACGGCCGGGGCGCGGCAATCCGCCGCCGCGCGCACCTGCGCGAAGCTCGTTTCATCCGTAGCGATGCCGACCGCGGCGCCGCACGCGGCGAGAGCGTGGGCCATATCCGCAGCGCCCGCGGGACCGTCCGTTTCGCAGGCGATGCGCCCGTCGGGCGTGCGTATCGGGAAGCCCGTCACGATCAGCGCGCGCCGGACGTTCCCGAGCGCCGCGTAAGCGGGCGCGGGGTCCGGCCTTGGGAGAAACCGCATGAGCCCGCGTCCGCCGGGGTCCTGCGAGAGGATATCCGAAATGTCGTCGAAAAAACGTTTCATACGGCACAATATTACCCTCGCGGGGAAAGGCTGTCAACAAACAAGAGCAAGGATTTTTTTGACGTGCGATTCTTTGCGGCAAAAAGCGCGCGGCTTAAAAAACGGCGAAGGCATTTTTTGAAATATGGAACGGCCCCGCTTCGCAGCGGAGCCGTCCCTGTCAGGAATGATTTACATCTTGTTTCGTTTTGTGACGCAATTACTTCGTGCTGCCGGGATTCATGTTGTTGGCGGCATAAGCGATCATACGCTTGACCATCTCGCCGCCGATGGAGCCGGCCTGACGCGCGGTGATGTCGCCGTTGTATCCCTGCTTGAGACTGACGCCGAGGGAGCTGGCGACCTCGCTCTTGAAGCTCTCGAGCTTCTGTTTGTTCTGCCTGTTGCTGGTCTGGTACTGATTCGTGCTGCCGTAGCCGCTGTTGCTGTTGGTCATGTGTGCACCTCCTTTCGTTTCCGTGATGCTGTTTTTATGGTTCACGGATGCGATGAGGTTTATGAATGGCAAATAGATGAATCAATGGATATGTAAACTAAGAATAAGAAATCCTTTCCGTTCAATTTTTTGCGACGATGTTTTCCTTTTCGGCGAGGAGCTTTCGAGCTTTTTCGACAAGCGCCTCCGCCCCCGCTCCGCCCGCGCAAACGATCAGCTCCGCCGCCTCGCGCGCCTCGTTGACGGCGCGCAGGTCCGAGGCGAAACGCGCCGCCGCGAAGCCGTCCATGCCGTGCTGGCGCGTGCCGAGGAATTCGCCGGGGCCGCGAAGCTCGAGGTCGCGCCGGGCGATCTCGAAACCGTCGTTCGTCGAAGCGAGCACGCAAAGCCGCTCGCGCGCCGCGCCCGTGTCCGCCCCGCTCAGAAGGAAACAGTACGCCTCCTGCGAACCCCGCCCCACGCGCCCGCGAAGCTGATGGAGCTGCGCCAAGCCGAAGCGCCCCGCGTTCTCCACGACCATGACGGAGGCGTTGGGCACGTCCACGCCGACCTCGACCACCGTGGTCGCCACGAGCAGGTCGATTTCGCCCCGGCGGAACGCCTCGGCGACCTGCTCCTTCCCGGCGAGTCTGCCGTGTATGAGCGCCACGCGGCAGCAGAGTTTTTTTGACAATTCCTCGTAAAGCTCCTGTGCGCCGAGCACGCCCTCGAGCGCCTCGCTCGGCTCCACGAGCGGGCAGACTGCGAAGGCCTGCGCGCCGTTGCGGATGCGCTCCCCGATGAAACGATACATGTCCTCGCGTTTCCCCGGCGGCACCACGCGCGTGACCACGGGCTTCCTCCCCGGCGGCAGTTCGTCGAGCGCGCTGATGTCGAGATCGCCGTAGAGCAGCAGCGAGAGCGTGCGCGGGATGGGCGTCGCGCTCATGATGAGCGTGTCGGGCGCGCTTCCCTTTTGCGAGATCGCCGCGCGCTGGCGCACGCCGAAGCGGTGCTGCTCGTCCGCGATGACCAGGCCGAGCTTTGCGAGCTCCAGCCCTTCGGAGATGAGCGCGTGCGTGCCCGCGACGGCGCAGGGCCGCGCCGCGAGCTTCGCGAGCGCCGCGCGCCGCTCGGCCGCCCGCATGCCGCCCGTCAAAAGCACCGCGTCCTCGCCGAACACGCGCCTGAGCGTTTCATAGTGCTGCGCGGCGAGTATCTCCGTGGGCGCCATGAGCGCCGCGCTTTTGCCGTTTTTCACCGCGACATACATCGCGTACATCGCGACCATGGTCTTGCCGCTGCCGACGTCGCCCTGCAAAAGCCGGTTCATCTGCGCGCGCGAGGCCATGTCGCGCTCGATCTCCCTCATCGCGCGCGATTGCGCCGCGGTCGGGCGGTACGGCAGCCTCGATAGATATTCTTCCCGGAGCCCTTGCGTTCGAAACGCCGTGCCGGGCGCCTTTTTGCGCTCGCTTCGCAAAATCGAAATCATCAGGCAGTAGAGCAGCATATCTTCAAACGCGAGCCGCCGCCTGGCCTCGCCCAGCGCGTCGAAGCTCTCCGGCGCGTGGAGGGCGCGCAGCGCCTCGCCGAGCGGGAGGAGCCCGTAGCGCGCGCGGATGAACTCCGGCAGCGTTTCTTCGATTTTGCCTTCGAGGGCGCGGAGCGCGGCCGCGACCGCGTCGCGCACGATCTTTTGCGAAACGCCCTGCGTTGTGGGATACACGGGCACGATGCCGGGCGGTTCGTCGTAAAAAACGGCGTTTATGAGTTTTACGCCCCGCCGTTTATCCGCGCGGCCGCAGGCCAGCGCCGTCATGCCGGGGCGGACGGATTTCGCGCGGTAGGGCTGGTTGTACCAGACGAGCTCGAGCTTGTCCGGCCCGCACGACGCGCGCGCGACGGTCATCGTGAGCCCGCGGCGTATGCGCACCTGTTTGGCGGGCGCGGGCAGCGTGACCCGCACGGCCGCGAACCGGCCGTGTTCAAGCCCGGCGGCCGCGGTTTCCTTCGTATAATCGAGATAGTCGCGCGGGGCGAAGCGCGCGAGGTCGTATAAAGAGAAAAGGCCCAGCGAGCCGAGCGCTTCGGCGCGGCGCGGGCCGATTCCCCTGATGCTTGTGATGGCCTCGGGAGCCATTATTCTACGGAAATCAGATAGTAATAGAGCGGCTGGCCGCCGTACTGCACCGTGAATTCCCCGCGGGGGTATTCGGTCTCGGCCTGGTCGATGATGGCCTTGGCGTTCTGTTCGTCCATGCCCTCGCCGAAGAAGAGCGTCACCACCGCGTCGCCTTTCTTTTTATCCATCATGCGGCGCAGCAGCTTGAGCGTCACCTCGTCCACGCCGGAACCGACCTCGGCGATGTCCCCGTCGAGGAGGCCGATGATGTCGCCCTCGGCGATGGACGAGCCGTTGACCTTTGATGCGCGCACCGCGTAGGTGACGCTGCCGGAGAGCACGCCGTTCATGGCGTCCTCCATCTGGGCGGCGTTGTCGTCGGCGGAAACGTCCTCGCTGAAGGCGAGCGCGGCCGAGATGCCCTGCACCATGGTCGTGGTCGGGATCACCTTGACGTTGCGCGAGGCGAGCTGCGCCGCCTGACGCGCCGCGAACAGAACGTTCGGGTTGTTGGGCAGCACGAACACGTTCCGGGCGTTGGCCTTCCTTATGGCGCGGCTGATGCTCTCTACGCTCGGGTTCATGGTCTGGCCGCCGGGTATGATGCCCGTGACGCCGAGCGCCCGGAACACCTCCTCGAGCCCCGGCCCCGCGCTGACCGCGACGACCGCGTTTTCCTTTTCGGTTTTCCTGAGATGCTCGAGCAGCCCGCGGTTCTGCTCGCGCATGTTCTCGATTTTGATGCGGTCCACCTCGCCGAGACGCAGCGCGAGCTGTATGATCTTGCCGGGATAGTTGGAGTGCACATGCACCTTGATGACGCCCTCGTCCTTGGCGACGACTACGGAATCGCCGATTTTAACGAGCTTGTCGCGGAACTTGTCGAGATCGGCCTCGCAGGAGGCGTCGTCTAAATGAATGATGAAAAATTCCGTGCAGTAACCGAATTCGATCTCTTCGAGTCCCTCGAGGTCCGCGCCCTCCTCGGAGGACGCCGCTTGTGAAAAGGATTCCCGTTCTTCCTCGACGTAATCGTCGACCTCCTCGCCGTCCATCACCATCTTGAAGCCGCGAAGGATCGTCAGGAGGCCCTTGCCCCCCGAATCGACCACCCCCGCCTCCTTCAAAACGGGCAGCTGCTCGGGCGTGTGCCTGAGCGCGGCTTCGCCGCTCTCGAGCATCACGTCCACGAGCTTATACACGTTCGCGCCCGAATCCGCGGCTTCGGCGACGGATTCCGCCATCACGCGCGAAACGGTCAGCATCGTGCCCTCCTTGGGCTTCATGACCGCCTTGTAGGCGGCCTCCGTGCCCATAGAGAGCGCGCTTGAGAGCGCCGCGCCGTCCATCTCCTCCTTGCCCGCGAGCGCCCGCGCGAAGCCGCGGAAAATCTGCGAGAGGATCACGCCCGAATTGCCGCGCGCGCCCTTGAGCGAACCCAGGGATGCCGCTGCCGCGATGTCGCCGACCTTTTCGCCCCGGACTTCCCTGATTTCGCGCACCGCGCTCTGCATGGTCATGAGCATGTTCGAGCCCGTATCGCCGTCGGGCACGGGAAATACGTTGAGAGAATCGATATGCGCCCTGTTCTTATCCAGCAGCGCCGTGCCCATGAGGAGCATATCCCTGAGCATGGCTCCGCCGATGGTCGTATTTTCCAATTGTTCACCTCCCGGTGCGCGGAAAAGCCCCGCGCGCCACATCTTCGCTTATGCGCGCACGCCCTCGACGTGGATGTTGACGCTCTTGACCTTGAGGCCGGTCAGTTCCTCCACGCGGTAACGCACGTTGCCTATGGCGTTCTGCGCCACGGCAGGCAGGGACGCGCCGTAGATCAGCGTCACATAGAGGTCGACGTCGATCATATCCTCCCCGAGCGAGGTGATCCTGACGCCGCGCCTTTGGTTGTCCCCGCCGATGATCTGCCAGAACTGATCGCCGGCGGTCTTCGCACTCATCCCGACGATGCCGTAGTTTTCCGTCGCGGCGTAGCCCGCGATGGTCGCTATCACATCGTCCGGGATGGCGATTTTGCCCAATTCCGTCGTAATGACTCCCGGCATTCGCGTACCTCCTTTGTCAGGCCATGATTCCGTAGTAAATTTTATTGTATCGCATTTTTTAATATGTGGCAAGACAAGCGGATTACCATAATATGGCTCAAATATGGCTCAATCGTTAATTCGGCCGGTCCGCTCGAGCGCGAGCAGCCTCCGCTTCACGTCCGTGCCCGGGCCGAAGCCCGTGAGCGAGCCATCCGCGCCGAGCACGCGGTGGCAGGGGACCAAAATCAAAATCGGGTTCGCGTGGCATGCGCCGCCCGCCGCGCGCGCGCCCTTCGGGTTGCCCGCGAAGGCGGCGAGCCAGCCGTAGCTTTTCGTTTGGCCGCAGGGGATGCTCAAAAGCCCTTCCCAGCACTTCCTGCGCCAGGGCGTGCCGGAGCTTATCCCGAGCGGGATGTCGAATTCCCGCCGCGCGCCCGCGAAGTATTCGCCAAGCTCGGTCCGAAGCTTTGCAAAAAGCGGGGTTTCGCCTTCGGCGGCGTCTGCGGGCATGTCGCGCGCCGCGCCGAGAAACACAAGCTTCGCGTTCTCCTCCACGGCCGCGAGGCGGCCTATGGGCGTATCGATGAATGTAAAATGGCGCATAAACTCCGTTCCTTTCGTCCGCTGATATGCTATAATACCCTATGCGATGAAATAATGCAAACCGGAGGTACCTATGAGACCCATTGAAGCCAAGGCAATCAGCGCGATGCGCGTGCTCGCGGCGGACGCTGTGCAAAAAGCCAACAGCGGCCATCCCGGCATGCCCATAGGCGCGGCGCCCATGGCATACGCGCTCTGGAGCGCCATGCGGCACGACCCGAAGCATCCGGAATGGCCGGGAAGGGACCGCTTCGTGCTCTCCTCCGGGCACGCGTCCATGCTCGAATACGCGCTGCTGCACCTGTACGGCTACGGCCTTTCGATGGAGGACATCAAAGAATTCCGCCAGTACGGCAGCCTGACGCCGGGCCACCCGGAATACGGCCACACCAAGGGCGTCGAGGCGACGACCGGCCCGCTCGGACAGGGCTTCGCCATGGCCGTGGGCATGGCAATGGCCGAGGCGCATACGGCGGCGCTCTTCAACCGCGAGGGCTTCCCCGTGATCGACAACTACACCTACGTGCTCATGAGCGACGGCTGCATGATGGAGGGCATCACCTCCGAGGCCGCGAGCCTTGCGGGCACGCAGAAGCTCAATAAGCTCATCGCGCTCTACGACAGCAACCACATCACCATAGAGGGCGACACAGGCCTCGCCTTTACCGAGAACGTCGCGGGCCGTTTCGCCGCGCAGGGCTGGCAGGTGCTGCGCGTCGAGAACGGCGAGGACATCGACGCGGTGTGCCTGGCCATAGAGGAAGCCAAGCTCGAGACGCAGAGGCCGACGCTCGTCATCGTCAAAACCGAGATCGCGCGCGGCACGCTCAAGGAGGGCAGCCACGGCGCGCACGGCGCGCCGCTCGGGGACGAGTGCGTGCTCGATATGAAAAAGCGGCTTGGCTGGGAGCACCCGCCCTTCGAGATCCCCAGGGACGTATACGCCCATTTCGAGGCGCTCGCCGAGCTTGGCGCGAAGGCGCGGCGCGAGCGCGAGGCGCTCGAGGCGCGTTACCGCGAGGCGTATCCCGCGCTCGCGGAGCAGCTCGACGAATGGCGCTCGGGCGAGATCCCGGCCGCGGCGGCCGGGGCGCTCGCTTCCGTCGCCGCGGGCGCGCCGGCCGCGACGCGCGTTTCCTCGGGCGCGGCGCTCAACGCCCTGTTCGCGCACATGCCCAACCTTTTCGGCGGCAGCGCCGACCTCGCCCCCTCGAATAATTCAGAATTGAAGGGCAGCCCGGGCTTCTCCCCCGAGAGCCGCGAGGGCTGCAACATCCACTTCGGCGTGCGCGAGCTCGCGATGGCCGCCGTCAGCAACGGCGTCGCGCTCTACGGAGGCCTGCGCGCGTTCTGCGCGACGTTCTTCGTGTTCGCGGACTACGTCAAGCCCGCGCTTCGCCTTTCCGCCCTCATGAAGCTGCCCGTGCTCTACATACTCACGCACGACAGCGTCGGCGTCGGCGAGGACGGCCCCACGCACCAGCCCATCGAGCAGCTCGCGTCGCTTCGCGCCACGCCGGACGTGCTGGTGTTCCGCCCCGCGGACCAGAAGGAAACGAATTACGCCTACATCGCCGCGCTCAACGCGAAGGAGCCTTCCGTCCTCGCGCTCTCCCGCCAGAACCTGCCCCAGCTTCCCGACACGGGCGAGGGCGCGCTTCGCGGCGGCTACGTGCTGCGCGACCCGCACGACGGCAAGCCCGACGTGATACTCATGGCCTCCGGCTCGGAGGTGGAGCTGATCTACAGGGCGGCGGACATGCTCTCCGTGCGCGGGTATACGGCACGGCTCGTGTCCATGCCCTGCCTCGATCTGTTCCGCAGGCAGTCCAGGGAATACCGGGAAAGCGTGCTGCCCGATTCCATCCGCCGCCGCGTGTCCGTCGAGGCGGGCGCGACCCTCGGCTGGCACCGCTACGTCGGGCTCGACGGAATCGCGCTTGGCATAGACCACTTCGGCGCGTCCGGACCGGCAAAGACGCTCTTTTCGGAGCTCGGCTTCACGGCCGACGAGGTCGCGGGCGCGGCGCTGCGTCTGCTGGGAGAATAAAAGGAAAACCCGATGTTAAAGGAGCACATACTCGGCTTTCGCTCGCTGTCGATCATAGGCATGTGCAAGAACGCCGGAAAAACCACCGTGCTCAACCGCATCATCCGCGAGCTTCGGGATGAGCCCATGACGCTCGCGCTCACATCCATCGGCCGCGACGGCGAAGCCGTGGACGTCGTGACCGGCACGGCCAAGCCCGGCATCTATGTTTACGAAGGCTCGCTCGTGGCGACCGCGCGCGACATGCTGCGCTTTTGCGACGCCACGCGCGAGATCGTAGGCACCACGCCGTACTCCACGCCGCTGGGGGACGTGGTGATCTTCCGCGCGCGCGGCGACGGCGGCGTGCAGCTCGCGGGGCCGTCGATGACGGCGCAGCTCATAGAGCTGACGAACGCGTTCGAAACGCTCGGCGCGGATATGACCGTCATAGACGGGGCGCTGAGCCGCAAATCCCTCTGCGCGCCCGCCGTGAGCGAGGCGACGGTGCTCTGCACGGGCGCGTCGTACTCGAGGAGCATCGACACGCTCGTCGGGGACACGGCTTTCGCGGCGAAGCTTCTGACGCTGCCCAGGCAGACGCTCTGGAGCGGCGCGGAGGCCGGCGACCCGCAAGCGCCCAAGGTGCGGCTGCGGCGCAAGGACGGCACGGTTTTGATCCCGCCCGAAGGGAAAAGCCTCGCGCAGGCGCTGCGCGCGCCCGAAAACCGGGACGTCGCGGGCGTGTTCATCTCCGGCGCGCTCACGGAGGCGACGCTCCGCCCCGTGCTGCAGGGCGGGGCGGACATCGCGGGCGTGGAGTTCGCGGCGCTCGACGGGAGCAGGCTGCTCATCGGCCGGGACGCGTATGACAAGCTCGCGCTTCGCGGCGCGAAACTCGCGGTGGCGCGCCCCGTGCGCGTGGCGGCGGTCGCCGTGAACCCGGTTTCCGCCTGCGGCTTCGACATGGACCCGGCGGAACTGCTCGCGCGCATGCGCGAAGCCGTGGACGTGCCCGTGCTGGACGTAATGAACGAGGACGGAGGACTGCTCTGATGCGACACGAGTTCGAGCGAAACATCGGCTTTCGCTACGCGATCGATCTGCTGGAGCCCGCGTCCCCCTACGGGCGGGCGAAGATCGCGGGGCTTCGCTTTTTCTCCCCGGACGAACGGCCGGAATTGGAACGGCAGCTTCAAAACGTGGTGCGGACGCTTCATCATCTCGCCCCGCTCGCGCCGGAATACGAGAAGATCTCGCTCTACATGATGCCGCTCAAGGACATCCGCCGCTCGGTCGAAATGTGCCGCGAGGCGGCGCTTTCCGAAACGGAGCTGTTCGAGCTCAAGCGCTTCTGTTTGCAGAGCGTTCTCATATCGCCGGTGTTCGCGCGCATCCGGGACGCGAGCGGCATAGAGGGCATAGACATACGGGCGCAGGAGGAGGCGCTTGGCCTGCTCGACCCCGAGAACGCGCGCGCCGCGACGTTTTTCCTGCCGGACGCGTCCTCGAAGGCGCTTCTCGCAATCAGAAAAGAAAAGCGCGCACTCGAGGAAAAGCTGCGCCGCGCCGCGGACAGGGACGAACGCGCGAGGCTCATGGCGGAGCGCGCCGCCGTCGCCGCCCGGGAGGACGTCGAGGAAAGCCGCCTGCGCGCGGAGATCTGCGAGGGCCTCAGGCCGCACATAGACGGCATACTGCGCTGCATGGACGGCATCGCGAACTTCGACTTCACGCTCGCCCGCGCGAAGCTCGCCGCGGCTTACGGCGGCTGCGCGGTCGAATTCTCCCGGAACGAGGTCGAATTCGTCGATATGCGCAACCCCCGCGTCGCGGACGCGCTCAAAGAGCGGGGCGGGAGCTTTACGCCTGTGTCGATCTCGGCGGGGCCGGGCGCCGCGCTCATCACGGGCGCGAACATGGGCGGGAAGAGCGTCGCGCTAAAAACGCTCGCGCTCAACGCGCTGCTCGTCAAGGCCGGCCTGCTGCCGTTTGCCAAAAGCGCGCGGCTACCACTGTTCGAGGAGATATTCCTCGTCGCCGAGGACGGGGAGGACGTCGGGCGCGGCCTGTCGAGCTTCGGCGCGGAGATCGTGCGGTTCAACGAAATGCTCTCCCGCGCGCTTCGCGCAAAGGGCGTCTGCCTGCTGCTGCTCGACGAGTTCGCGCGCGGCACCAACCCCGAGGAGGGCGCATTGATCGCGCGCGCGGTGACGCGGCGGCTCAACGGCCTACCCCACGTCGGCGTGCTCACGACGCATTACGACGGCGTGGCGCGATACGCGAAGCTCCACTACGAGGTCGCGGGCCTTCGCGACATGGACGTTGCGGCGGTCGCGCGGGAGATCGCCGCGAACCGGGGCGACGGCGTGCGCGTCATCGCCAGACACATGAACTACGGCCTCTACCGCGCCCAAGGTCGTGAAAGCTGCCCGCGCGACGCGCGCAACGTCTGCATGCTGCTGGGCATGGACGCGGAGATATTGAAGGACATCGCGGCACAGGAGTGAGCCTTAACCCAGCCGTCAAAGTTCCGGGGATTGTCGAGGCGCCGCGGCCCCCTGACTATTCGGGCTTTGACAGCATGCGCGTCAAAACGGATGAAAGCCGCGGGCTTTCGCTCCTTTCGCGCTTGCCGCCCGGAAACGCAAGGCGTTTTAGGCGAGCGTGCAAACTCAAAAAAGCGGCATGGCCGCTTTTTTTGATTACCGGAACCTCTTTTGTGACAGGTACATAATATAAAACGAGCGTATGTATACAACAGCCGCTCGATTCCGCCCGAAAGAGGTGCCGCCATGTCCACACAGATAGCCAATCAGGCCATACTCTCCTACCGCTGCGGCGAAACCGCATGCAGCGTCGCCTCGAACATCGCCACGGCCAGCCTGCGCGGCCCGCTGTCGGCGCGGCTCGCGGCGCTCGAGACGACCTACCGCGCGGGACAGGAGCTGGCGCTTTATCTTATGCTCGAAAACGTCGGCTCGTCGGCGCTGTCGAACATCGCGCTCGCGGACGACCTCGGCGCGTTCACGCTGCCTGGCCCCGCTACCGTGACTCCGCTCGACATCGTGGGCACGGCGCGGCTTTTCATAGACGGAAGGTTCATCGCGCATCTGACGCCCGAATTTGCCGGCGACGGCGCGCGTTTCTCCATTTTGAGCCTGCCCGCCGGCGCGAACGCCCTCGTGCTCTACAAGGCGCGCGTCAACAGCTTCGCGCCGCTCGCGACGGGTTCGACCATCACGGTAAACGCCGTCGCCACAGCGCCGGGCATCTCGGAGGGCGTGCTTTGCTCGCTCACGCTGACCGTTGCGGATTACGCGGATGTGAGCATACTAAAGGCCATGTCCCCGAACCCCGTCGTCGAGGGCGGCGCGCTCACCTGCCAGTTTACCATCTACAACTACGGCAACAGCCCCGCCGAAGACCTCGTGCTCAGCGACCAGTTTTCGCCCGCGCCCCTGACCATCTCCGTCGCGGCGGACGGCGCGCCCATAAACAACGCGTGCTTCCGCTACAACGAAGGCCACTTCATCTATCCTCAGGCGTGCAGCGGAATGGCGCCCAGCGTTCCCGCGGCATCCTTCACCCAGGACCCTGAAACCGGCTTTGTCGCCGTCAATCCCGGCATGATGCTCCTCACCGTCACCGGGATTATCTGAACAAATCATCCTCCTTGACGAACGGGCCGCCGCGCGCTCCGCGCGGCGGCCGTGTTGATCGGCACGCAATTGTTTTTTCAAATTTTTCGGAGGTTCGCAAGGATTTCTTCCGTAACCGGGACATCCCCATGCTTCAGGCTCAGCACGGCCGCGCCCTTGACCGGCGCGTCGAGCTCGGGCGGCACGAGCGCCATGCCTTCTTGCGCGAGCAGGCGCGAGAGCGGCGCGTCGACGAGCGCGCCCGCGAGGAAGGTGCCCCCGGCGCACGCGACGGGCACGGGGGACGACGCGAAGCGCAGCTTTTTGCGCGCGCCGTGCGCGAGCAGCGCGAGCTCGGCGGCGGCATGCCCGTAGAGCGCGAGGGCTTCGGCGTCCCCGCGCTGCGCCGCGCGGGCGGCGATAGGCTGCAGCGCGGCGATCGCCTTCCTGCCCCTCGAAAGGTTGCGCACCTCCCACGCCATGAGCGCGTATGCGGAATCAACGCCCAGTTCCCTTGCGAACTCCTCGTAGAGCGGCCCGCGCGGGAGCCTGCCGTCGTCCTGCTTGCAGAACAGCCCCATCGCACGGTAGCCGATCCAGCAGGCCGAGCCCTCGTCGGAGAAGGTCGGGCTGTAACCGCCGCAGCGCGCGAGCGCGCCGTCCTCGCCCATGCCGCAGGCGATGGAGCCCGTGCCGGAAACGACGGCGATGCCGGGCTTGCCCGCGTGCGCCGCGTAAAGCGCGGCGAGCGAATCGTTGGCGACGAGCGCGCGCGGGCAGAGCGCGCCGAGCAGCCCGAAAAGCGCGGCGTCCCCCTCGGGATTTTCGCCGACGCACGCGAGGCAGAAAGCCGCGGCGCGAAGTTCCCCGCGCGAAGCGCCCGCGCGCGAAAGCAGCGCGTCCGCGCCCGCGAGCAGCACGCGCGCGGCCTCGTCCACGCCCAGATCGCACCAGGCGGAAGGCCCCGTTTCATACTCCGCCCTGAGGTAACCCGAAGCGTCGTGGAGCGCAAATCTCGTCTTGGTGCCGCCGCCGTCCGCCGCGAGGAACAAATCCATGCAATTCTCCTCAAAAAACCGCGCTTTGCGCCCTTTACAAGCCGTGCGCGCATGATATAATAAACTAAGTTAATTAAATAGTATTCCATTCCGGCTTCGTTTTCAAGTATGCGCGCATATACGGCACAAAAACTCAAATCGGAGAACCGCGTGCAGGCCTTCCACCTGCTCGCACAGCGGCGCGTGCTCTCCAAAGCGGACCTCTCGGGCGAGCTTCGCCTGAGCGCGCCCACGGCGAGCAAGATCATCAACGCCTTCCTCGACAAGGGCATCGTGCGGGAGGTTTCCGCCCCGTACGAGGGACTCGGCCGTCCGCCCTGCCCCGTGGAATTCGTCGCGGGAAGCTACTTCTACGCGGGCATCGTGCTCGAGGGCGCGTATATGAAGGTCGGACTCGCGGATCTCGCGGGCGAACTGCTCGCCGTGCGCTCGTTTCCGCGCGGGGAGCGCGCGCTCGAGGCGCTCATCCGCGACATGGCGGGCGCGCGCGTGCTGGAGCTTGCCGGGGAGGCGGGGGTCGATCCCGCGCGCATCATGGGCGCGGGGC
>MWBW01000015.1 GCA_002069725.1 Firmicutes bacterium ADurb.Bin248
GTTCGCCAATTAAAGCGGCACGCGAGCTGGGTTCAGAACGTCGTGAGACAGTTCGGTCCCTATCCATCGTGGGCGCAGGAGATTTGAGAGGAGCTGTCCTTAGTACGAGAGGACCGGGATGGACGCACCAAGGGTGTATCAGTTGTCGTGCCAACGGCATTGCTGGGTAGCCAAGTGCGGAGCGGATAAACGCTGAAGGCATCTAAGCGTGAAGCCGACCTCAAGATAAGATCTCCCATCCGAAAGGAGTAAGACCCCATGAAGACCACATGGTTGATAGGCCGGAGGTGGAAGCGCGGCAACGCGCGCAGCTGACCGGTACTAATCGGTCGAGGGCTTGATCGAAGCGAAGAAACACTTCCTATGCAGTTTTCAAGGTACGTTGACAACATACCTTGCCATTCCGGTGGTTAAGCTGAGGGGTCCCACCTGTTCCCATACCGAACACAGAAGTTAAGCCCTCATACGCCCACGATACTTGGCTGGCGACGGCCCGGGAAAATAGGTAGCCGCCGGATACCAACGAAAAAGCAGAGCGCATACGCCCTGCTTTTTTATTGCCTTTCGGCTGCTGTTTGGTTTCGGGGGGGGGAAGGCGGGCGAAGATCCTAAAAGGGCTTATTGCCTGAGCGGCGCGCCCACGTTATCGCGGAACGAACCAAATACGATTCTAAATAAATCGCGGATTCCGCCGAGCAAGAAATAATTCAGCGTGAGCCATCGAAATATTCCCGCCCTGCGGCCTACATACCAGTAATAGAAGGGGAACATGCCGAAAATCCCCAGAAACCAGAGAAAGAGCACAACCCCTTTTTTCTTGTCGCTTGTGATGGTAACGTAATTGGCCATATGGATTCACCCCCGGATATGATGTTTCTATTTTATATGCCCGGAGGCAATTGTCAAGTTACGGCCGTGAACGCCGGCAGCCGCCTTCAAAGGAACGCTCGCGCCGCTTGCGAAAAGAACGAATCCTGACCAAACAGCACCGCATGCTTGACGCCGCGGGAAGCCGCGGACGCCGCAAATAAGCGGACTATCACGCACCGGGGCCCTTCCCGCCGCTTCCCGTCCGCCGCCGGTTCCGTGTGAGCCGGCTTTTCCACGCTCGCATATAATATTGAAAGGTAATTATGATTAAAGGTGATCGTTATGATAAATCCGTGCGAGTTAAACGTCGCCATCGCGGCTCTGACCAACTATTTCTTCACCACCCTCTCAAAAGAAGACTTTATTTGCCTGAGCATTTTTTTGCGCGAATTAAGCAAATCGATGATCGGCACGACGGTTTTCGACGGCCTTTGCTCCAAAGAGGATTCGAAATTGGAACCGTAAGTACGGCGTATAAGCGGCGGATCTGATCCGTCCGCACGCCTTCAAAAAAAAAGGGCCCGCGAAAAACAGCGCCGCAAGCCCCTAAAAAGCGGCGGCTTCGGGACGAAACGCTTGCGAAACAAGCGCGCGATTTGGGAATTTACGGTGTAAAAAAGTGAAAGAACCATGTTCAGTTCATCGGCGAAACCGCCCGTTCCGACGTATGTAATTACTGCCAAATCGAAGGATTTCCAGAAAACCGGGGCGCCCGTCTGCGCCTGGAATGTAAAATTCCCTTGCAGCGCGCGCAAATTCGCGCTCGCGTGCGTTTGCGTGAGCAAAGCCGCAATCCGCCGCCAGGAAAAAACTAGAACGCAGTTTAGTCCCTGCGCCTATTGACAATGCACCCGCGCGTAAGTAAAATAAACAAAGTGTTATGAATATATAATTGAACGCGGACATGTACAGAACGTAACAAATAATCCAGAATAATACGAGAATTTTAACAAAAAGTCAAATTTGGTTTACGCATAAACTTGCAGGATTGCATCCCGTTCATGTATATTCGTATAACGCAAGCGATTATGGTATTTTGAATGCCGCAGTGAAGATGCGGACGTTGTCGTCAGACTGTTTACTTTCCGGCGTGGTTGCGCCGGTAAAATAAAACTAAAGGAGAGAACAACAAGATGAAGAGAACACTTGCCTTGCTGCTCGTCACCATTATGGTAGCGGCTTGCTTCGTGGCATGCGACGACGTGGCGCCCCCAACGTCGGCGCCGGTGGCTACCGATGCGCCCCAGACGCCCACGCCGACGGAAGCTCCGCCGACGACAGGGCCCGACGGCCGTGAGTTTGCCGATGAGCAGGTTTATCGTACGCTGTACTCCAGCGAAGTGACCACGATGAACTATCTCTCGACCGGCAGCACCTACGACCTCGTCGTGGGCGCGAACACCATCGACTCCCTCGTCGAGAACGATCCTTACGGCAACATCGTTCCCTGCGCCGCCGAGAGCTGGGAAGTCAGCGAAGACGGCAAGGTCTGGACTTTCCATCTGCGTCAGGGCCAGTATTGGTACGATGCGGACGGCAACCAGAAAGATCCCGTCACCGCGCACGACTACGTTGAAGCCGCCCGCTATGTGTGCGATTCCGAGATGGAGTGCAGCAACTCCTACCTGATGGATACCTGGATTGAAAACGCGACCGAGCGCCTTGAATACACCGCGGCGAAGCTCGCGGCGGTCGAGCAGGGCACCGAAACCGGCGAAGATCAGAACTATGTGATCGACGCCGCCGGCTTGCTTTACGAGGGTACCAAGCTGGATGAAACCACGAACAAGTATGTCTCCAGCTGGGATGAAGACGCTGGCAAGTATACCGAATGGACGCTGTACCCCGAGGTTAAGGCCGAGGATGTCGGCGTCGTCGCGGTCGACGATTACACGCTCGAGTATCATCTTGTCAAGCCGCGCCCGTATTTCCTGACCGTTCTCCAGTTCGGCACATACTGGCCCGCCCCGGCCGCGCTGCTCACCGAGCTTGGCAAGAACTTCGGTCTGGACAACTACAGCATGTGGTTCAACGGCGCGTACCTGCTTTCCACCTATGCGCCCAACGAGAAGCGCATCTACACGCGCAACGAGAACAACTGGGATGCCGAGCATGTCTACATCGAGCGCATCGAGCAGACCTGCAACACCGAATCCACGACGCTCTCGCCCGAGATGTTCCTGCGCGGCGAGGTCGACTATGCCGACATCGGTTCCGACATCGTCGCCGACTGGCTGGCCGATCCCGAGAAGAGCCTGATGCTCACCACCTCCCGCGTCGTGGGCGACTACTCCTACTTCTTCGGCTTCAACTTCGAGCCCAAGTTTGACGAGGCGTATGAGCCGGCCAACTGGATCATCGCCGTCAACAACGAGAACTTCCGCAAGACCATATTCCACGCCATCAACCGCGCGAACTATGTCGCCGCGAGGTTCCCGGGCGACGCGCCCGAGCTGCACCTGATCAACACCGTCACGCCGCGCGGCTTTGCGATCAGCACCAGCGGCAAGGACTTCGTGACCTATGGCGATCTGGCGGCCTTCAACTCGACCGAGAGCTTCAACGAGGCGCTCGCCCTCGAGTACAAGACCAAGGCCCTCGCGGAACTGACCGCCGCCGGCGCGACGTTCCCGATCAAGATCCCCATCAACTACAACGCCACCAGCACCAACTGGGGCAACGCGTCCGTCGTGCTCGAGCAGCAGCTTGAGAACCTCCTTGGCGCCGACTTCATCGACGTGATCGTGGTCACCTACTCCGGCAACGCGTTCCTCAACGAGACCCGCCGCAACGGCAACTTCGCCTTGCAGGAGCTCAACTGGGGCGCCGACTATATGGACCCCGAAACTTGGTCCGATCCGTTTGAGGATGAGAACAGCTACAACTTCCTCACGCCGCTCTCCGACACCTACCGCGTGTTCCAGAACACCAAGACCCCCGAGAACCTCGCGATGGTCGAGGAGTACTTCCGGCTTGTCGAGCTCGCCAAGGCCGAGACCAGCGACATCGAGAAGCGCTACGAGCTCTTCGCGGCCGCGGAGGCTTACTACATCGAGCATGCGATCGTTGTGCCGACGTTCATCAGCGGCGGTACCTACTGCGCCACAAAGCTCAACGCCTTCGAAGGCCAGTTCGCCATGATGGGCCAGGCCAGCAGCCGCTACAAGGGCCAGCACCTCTATAAGACTGCCATGACCCAGGAAATGTTCGACGAGCAGTATGAGGCATGGTTTGCCGCGATCGGCAACTAAGCACATGACGCGCGGGGCGCGAAAGCGCCCCGCGGCATTCCGGTAAGCCGAAAATGGCTCTGCCCTGTGTTTTGCGGAGCGGAGCCATTTCCTATACGGAAACCGGCCGTCTCCCGACGTACCGTTTCCCACATCGATAGAATATTCCGGGATAAAAAGGAGAACGAAAGTGCTTAAGTACTCGCTCATGCGACTCGCCCGGTCCGTGCTGACGCTGGTGATTCTGATCACGGTTATTTTCATCCTCCTCCGGCAGATGCCGGTGGAAGGGTATTTTACGAATTTTGAAAAGATGTCGCCCACGGCGATCGACGTCGGCCTGCGCAAACTCGGTCTGAAGGACCCGCTGCATATTCAGATCGGACGCTATTTCCTCAAGCTGCTCCAGGGCGACTTCGGCGTGTCGTTCCGTTATCGCGTCAATTATCCCATCGCGCAGCTCATCTGGCCTAAAATGCTCGTATCCATGAAGTTCGGCCTCACATCCATGGTGCTCAGCCTGCCTCTGGGCATGGCGCTGGGCGTGTTGATGGTGCGCGGCAAAGGGAGGCTCGCCGACAAACTCGGCAACGCGTACATCGTGTTCATCGAGGCGGTTCCCAACGCGGTCTATTTCATATTCATTCAATTGTACGGCTCGAGCTGGTTCGATCTGAGCATATTGTACAAGGCCGAGGAGTGGACGAGCATGATCCTCCCCGTCATATCCCTGGCGCTGCCTTCCATTTCCGGCTACGCGATGTGGCTGCGCCGCTATATGGTCGACGAGATGAACAAGGATTATATCAAGCTTGCGCGCGCCAAGGGCGTGCCGAGTTCCGCGATCTGGTTCCGCCACGTGTTCCGCAATTCCGTCGTGCCCATGGTGAACCTGATCCCCGGCTCCTTACTGCTTACGATCTCCGGCTCCATCTACGTGGAATCGCTCTATTCCGTCCCCGGCATGGGCGGACTTCTGGTGGACGTCATCAAGCGGCAGGACAACTACATGGTGCTCGCGCTGATCGTCATATTCTCGTCGCTGAGCATACTGGGCCTGCTCTTAGGCGACCTGCTCATGGGCGTCGTTGATCCCCGCATCAGCTTCGCCAAGAAGGAGGGGTCAAGATGAGCAGCAAATATTCGCTTCAGGAAAAACTCAGCCGCAAGCTGCAAAACAGCGTAGAGAGCGGCGTCAACGCATCCTTCGGCGGGAAGGACGACCTTTCGGCCGAGGAAATCACCGTCCTCGATCCCGGCCTGTTCGCTTCCGCGGGATATGATGAGAAGGAAGCCGAGCGCGGCGGGTATTCGAATTATTCCTACTGGCGCAGCACCGTGCGCATGTTCATGAAGAACCGCATGGCGGTCGCGATGCTCGCGACCATGCTCGCGCTGCTCGTTTTCACGTTCATACAGCCCCTGCTCCCGAATCAGTTCAAGGCCAACACGGTCAATTACTACGCCTCTGACGCCGTCTGGATTACGGTGGACGAGCAGGCGAAGATGACCGTGGGCGGCGTCAAGCTCACAAAGGGCGATTACCCCGTCCAGCCGGCGCGCGAGGAATTGATCGCCTACATCCGCGTGCCCGAAAGCTGGGGCGTTCCCTTCGTGAGCGTACAGGCGGCGGGTCAGGAGGAAGCGGACGCCATCCCGCTCGAGCCTGTGCCCGACGAGAACAACGAGGGCTGGTTTTACGTCGTCGTCCCCAAGGAAACGCCGTGCATGGTCGTCAAGTCGGCAAACGGCGAAAAGACCACATTCCACAAGGCCGCCTGGATCACAGTGGACGAGGCGACGCGCGGCGTGACCTCATCGACCGTGATGCTCACCGCCGGGCCCATCGTCGCGGACGGTCCCGAGGGCACCGTGCCCGTGTATGTCCAGACGCCCGCGAGCTGGGGCGCGCCGAAGATGACCGCCGCCACCATACTGCGCGGCGACAAGGGAGTCGAGGTGCAGCTTACGCCCGACCCGGCCAACGAGGGCTGGTATTACGCCTTCGTGCCCGTCGACAAGGTCATGCTCACGATCCTGTCCGAGGACGGCTCCGTCAAGGGCGCGAACAAGGGCGTCGTGCGCGCGGCGGATCCGACGGAGATCAAGCCCGTGGTCGGCTTCATCAGCAACATGAAGCCCGACGATATCTTCTGGTTCGGCACGAACGACATCGGCCAGGATCTGTGGGCGCGCATGTGGGCGGGCACGCGCACGTCGCTGCTCATAGGCATCATCGTAGCCGCCATCAACGCGTTCGTGGGCATCGTCATAGGCCTGCTGTGGGGCTATATCCGCAAGCTGGACTTCATATTCACGGAGCTCTACAACATCGTCAACAACATCCCCACGACGATCATACTGATACTCGCGTCCTACATCATGCGCCCGAGCATACCGACCATCATCGTGGCCATGTGCATCACGGGCTGGATCAGCCTGGCGCGGTTCATCCGCAATCTCGTCATCATCATACGCGACCGCGACTTCAACCTCGCCTCGCGTTGCCTGGGCACGCCGACGCGGCGCATCGTCGTCAAGAACCTGCTGCCGCAGATGGTGTCGGTTATTATGCTTCGCATGGCGCTCGCCATACCGGGCGCGATCGGCTCGGAGGTGTTCCTCGCATACATCGGCCTCGGGCTGCCGATCGATATCCCCTCGCTGGGCAACCTGGTCAACAAGGGCCGGAGCCTCATGATGGCGCCGAGTCTGCGCTACCAGCTCTTCATCCCGGCGATCATACTCTCGGTCATCACAATCTGCTTCTATCTGGTTGGCAACGCGTTCGCGGACGCGGCCGATCCGAAGAACCACGTTTAAGGGAGGCGTGATTATGGAAAACAAGGAAATCATCCTCTCGGTCCGGGACCTCAACGTGAAGTTCAGCCTGCGCGGCAAGGTGCTGCACGCGATCCGCGGCATCGGCATGGACCTCTATAAGGGCGAGAGCCTCGCGATCGTCGGCGAGTCCGGCTCGGGAAAGAGCGTGCTCACGAAGAACTTCATCGGCCTTCTCGACAACAACGGCTGGATCGACTCGGGCGAGATACTCTACTACGGCATGGACCCGCAGCATCCGGTCGACCTGGCCAAGCTCAAGACGGACGAGGAATGGCGCGACATACGCGGCAAGCACGTCGCCATGGTCATGCAGGACCCGATGACGAGCCTGAACCCGCTCAAAACCATAGGCTGGCAGATCGGGGAAGCGCTCAAGCTGCACCAGAACCTGCGCGGCGAGGCGGCCAGGAAGAAGGCCATAGACATCCTTTCCGACGTGGGCATACCCGAGCCGGAGCGGCGCTATTCGCAGTACCCGCACGAATTCTCGGGCGGCATGCGCCAGCGCGTGGTCATCGCCATCGCCATGGCGTGCAATCCGCGCATACTCGTATGCGACGAGCCGACCACCGCGCTCGACGTCACCATACAGGCGCAGATACTCCACCTCATCAAGGAACTCAAGGAGAAGTACGCGCTCACGACCATCTACATTACGCACGATCTGGGCGTGGTCGCCAACGTGGCGGACCGGATCGCCGTCATGTACGCGGGCGACATCGTGGAGGTAGGCTGCGCGGACGAGGTGTTCTACGACCCGCGGCATCCGTATACCTGGGCGCTGCTCTCGAGCCTGCCGCAGTTGGGCATCAAGGGCCGCGACCTCTATTCCATCAAGGGCACGCCGCCGAACCTGTTCCATCCCATCCGGGGCGACGCCTTCGCCGCGCGCAATCCCCAGGCGCTCAAGATCGACTTCCTGCACAGGCCTCCTTACTTTGAAATATCGGCCACGCACAAGGCGCGAACCTGGCTGCTCGATCCGCGAGCGCCCAAGGTCGACCCGCCGGAGCACATCAAAAACATCCGCAACATCCGCAAGAACATGACGGGAGGGCAGTGCAATGGCTGAGCAGGCAAGGGAGGTCCTCCTTCAGGTTCGCGACATGGAAGTCACCTTCGGCAAGGGGCGAAAGAAGTTCGTCGCCGTCAAGGGCGTGAGCTTCGACATCTTCAAGGGCGAGACATTCGGCCTCGTGGGCGAGTCCGGTTCGGGCAAGACCACCATAGGCCGCGCCATCATCCGCATCAACCCGATCTCGCGGGGCGAGGTCTTCTTCAAGGGGCAGCGCATCAACGGCAAGATCAGCCGCGCGCTCGATAAATCCGTCACGCAGAGCATCCAGATGATCTTCCAGGACCCCATGGCGAGCCTCAACGAGCGCGCCAAGGTGGACTACATCGTGGCGGAGGGCCTCATCAACGTCCATCCCGAAATGCCGAGGGCCAAGCGCGAGGAGCAGGTCAGCGAGGCGCTCTCGGAGGTCGGCCTGCTGCCGGAGTTCGCCAGCCGCTTCCCGCATGAGTTTTCGGGCGGCCAGCGCCAGCGCATCGGCATCGCCAGGAGCCTCATCATGGAGCCGCAGTTCATCATCGCGGACGAGCCGATCTCCGCGCTGGACGTGTCCATCCGCGCGCAGGTATTGAACCTGCTCTCGAAGCTCCAGAAGGAGCGCGGGCTGACGTATCTGTTCATCGCCCACGACCTGTCGGTCATGCGCTTCATCTGCGACCGCATCGCGGTCATCCGCACGGGCACCATCGTGGAGCTCGCCAAAACCGAAAAGCTTTTCGAGCACCCGCTGCACCCCTACACGCGCGCGCTGCTCTCGGCCATCCCCATGCCCGACCCGGATTCCGAGCGCACCAAGGTGCTCGAGATCTACGACCCCACCCGCCACCAATACGAAAACGACCCGCCGGTGTGGGTGGAGATCGAACCGGAGCACTTTGTGCTCGGCAACGAGCAGGAGCTCGCGGATTACCGCGCGCGCCTCGCGAAATGACAGAACAAGCGGGGGGCGGCCGGAACGCGCGGCCTCCCCTTGCTGCGGAAAGGAAATAAAATATGCCTGACAAGAAAAAGGCGATCGTCGTTGCGCCCCGTGCGCTGTACTTCTGCACGCCCTCGTGGGACGGCGAGCCGGACGACGAGGGTTGGTACGGACAGATCGTCACACTGCTCGAAGATTGCGGAGGCGGCTGGTATAAGATCGACGCGCCGTACCGCTACGAAACCTACGCCAACGCGCAGGACCTTTTCATCGACGAGGACGGGAGCGAGCTCGCGCGCTACGAGAGCGGCGACATCCGCACGGTCTGGAGCGTTTCGGCGGACGTGCTCGCGGAGCCGAAATACGTGTCCACCACGCTGATGACGCTTTTGCGCGGCGCGGCGGTGGAGGTCGTCGAGGATTGCCCGGAGCCCTTCGGCTGCGCGAAGGTGCGCATGGTCGGCGGCAAGGAGGGCTATGTGAAAAAGGCCAACCTCGGCCGCTACAACCGCGAGCGCGTCGCGAGCGAGGAGATATTCAGGAGCGCCGTCGTAGAGGCGGCCAAGCTCTACATGGGCACGCAGTACCGCTGGGGCGGCAAGACGCCGCTGGGCATAGACTGCTCCGGCCTCGTGGGCGCGGCGTATCTGCTCAACGGCGTGAGCCTCTATCGAAACGCGCGCATCGTCGAGGGCTATCCCGCCCGCGAGATCGATCCCGCGAAGATGAAAAAGGGCGACCTGCTGTTCTTCAAGGGCCACGTCGCCATGTATCTGGGCGACGGGCTCTACATTCACTCGACCGGCCGCGCGGGCGACGACGGCGTTGTGATCAACAGCCTGTGCGAGGGCCATCCGAGCTATCGGGATGACCTCGCGCACGGCATCCTGGCGATCGGCAGCATATTCTGAAATCCCGGTTTCGCGGGCGGCCATTTGGCCGCCCGCGAAACCGCCGGAATGTATCGAACCGATTTTACGCTTTCTGCGCCTCAGGGCGTTTTTTTATAAGTAAACAAACTGTTACGCGGATGACGTTTGCGCGGGTTTCGTGTATAATAAATAATTGATTTCGGCCTGACCCGCCGCAACGAGGAGGATTCGCTTGAAAAGCTTCAAGCTGCTGATTTTGCTGGTATTCTGCGCCGCGCTCGCGCTCGCCTGCGCGTGCGGCGCGCCGCAGAGCACGGACGTCGTCGAGATAGACGAGCCCTCCGACGCGCCCGACGTATGGACGCCCGGCCCCACTTCGGAGGACGGCGTCCCCGCGACGACGGGGGGATCCGGCGCGGATCCCAGCCCCACGCCCGACGACGGGCTGCCCTACTACCTCTATATGGAGAAGGGCTCCTTCACGCTGACCATCTACGAAAAGGACGAGAACGGCGAGTACACGAAGGTCTACGCGACCTACCGCGTTGCCCACGGCGGCAACAAGACCCCCGCGGGCAAGTACACGCTCACGGACGACCGCGAGCGCTGGCACGATTTCCCGGACGGAGGCACCGTGCAGTACGCCGTCCATTATGAAGGACGCCTCTACATCCACTCCCCGCTCTACGCGACGGACGACCCGACCCAGCTCTGGCCCATGTACTACGACGGCGAGAAAGGCATCGGCAAGGAGTCCACGGGCGGATGCCTGCGGATGGTGACTGAGGCCGCGAAATTCATTTACGACAACTGCCCGTCGGGCACGGTGATCGAGATCGTCAACGGCTCGCCCAAAGGCACCACGAGCGACGACCCGCCCAGCCGCAACGGGCTTCGCATCGACCCGACCGATTATGAAACGCTGGCCGACAACGGCTACTGAGGAGGCAGTTTGAGAAGGCTCGTCCCGGTTCTGCTCGCAGCCGCTTTCCTGCTCGCCGCGTGCGGCGCGCCCGCGCCGCGGGGGCAGGATGTGGTCGACGTACCCGAAACGCCGGCGACGATGGAGCCGACCCCGTCCGCGACCCCTTCGCCGGCCGCGAGCGAATCCCCGCTGCCCACGGCTTCGCCCACACCGGAGCCCGTGATGCTCAAATCCCGCGTCAACAAGCTCAACGTGCGAAGCGTCCCTTCGGCCGCGGACGATACTACGATCATCGGGACGCTCGGCTACGAGGAGCAGGTCGAATTCATCGGCCCCGACGGGGATTTCACGCGCGTGCGCCTCGCGGACGGGACGGAGGGCTACTGCTATACGGATTATCTCGTCGGCGCGGACGTCGCGCTCTACGCCTACCTTTCGCCCTCCACCGCGCAGAAGGTGGACAACGCCACGGGCGCGCCCGTGTTCGAGGCGGACGGCGTCACGCCGGTGATGGTGAAGAACGAACTGATCGACCTCCGGCTGTATCTGCCGGACGCGGCCTACGAGCTCCTTTTCGCGACGGAAAGAAACGTCACGGGCGCGCCCATCTACCCGCGCGCGATCCCGCTTTTGCAGAAAGACACCGCCGTGAAGCTCAAAAAAGCGTTCGATCTTTTCAAGGCGGACGGATACACGCTCAAGATCTGCGACGCATACCGTCCCAAGAGCGCGCAGAGGATACTCTACGACATCGTGCAAAACCGCCACTGGGTCGCCAACCCCGACACGACCGCATCCAACCACAACCGCGGCTGCGCCGTGGACATCACGCTCGTCGACGACGCGACCGGCGAGGAGCTCGAGTTCCCCACGCCCATGCACACGTTTTCCAAGGAATCCGCGCGCACCTGCAAAACCTGGAGCGAGACCGCGCGCGCCAACGTCGATTACCTGACGAAGATCATGAAAAGATGCGGCTTCGAGGAGATCGAGAGCGAGTGGTGGCACTACGCGGACGCCGAGCGCGCTGAATTCATGACCACGGACATCGACCTCGCGGGCTTGACCATGCTCCCCAAACAGGAGGACTGAGAGGAGGATACCCATGAAAAGAATGCTTCCGATCATCGCGGCAATCATGCTCTGCCTTCTATTCGCCGCGTGCGGCGGCGGCGCCGCGCCCTCGGGCGCGTTTTCCGAGAAGGACCTGGGCATCGGCGTCGGCGGGAATACCTATTACCTGCGCGAGGACAGCGTGCCGCTGCTCGAGGCGCTCGGTACGGACTGCGAGTACAGCGCGCAGGTGAGCTGCGTTTACGACGGCGAGGACAAGACCTTCGCATACGACGGCATCA
Organism: Firmicutes bacterium ADurb.Bin248; assembly: GCA_002069725.1. GTDB lineage: Bacteria > Bacillota > Clostridia > Christensenellales > CAG-138 > Phil1. The sequence goes on from MWBW01000015.1 coordinate 12,091, forward strand.
CCGTGGAGACCGTGCCCGTCGAGGGCAAGGACGTCATCGAGAACATCACGCTCACCGACGCGGCCTATCCGACCCTTCGCGGCGCGAAGGTCGGCGACACGCTCGATTCCGTCAAGGCGCTCTACGGCGACGCGTATTTCGACGACGGCTACCTGACCTACACAATCGACAACGACGCTTCGGACATCCACGCCGAGCGCATCCAGTTCGAGTACGCAAACGGCGTCGTGACGCGCATCTACATCTACTCGCCCAGCTACTGAAAACGGGGGACGGCCATGCTTTTCAGTTCGCCGACCTTTCTGTTCCTGTTCCTGCCGGCGGTGTTCCTTTTGAACCTGCTGTTCCGGAAAAGGACATTATGGAGCAACGCGCTGCTCATCGCGGCGTCGCTGCTCTTTTACGCGTGGGGCGAACCGCTCCACGTGCTGCTGCTCATCGCCGTGAGCGCCGCGTACTACGCGCTCGCGCTTCTCATGGAGCGCTGTCCGAACCGGAAAAAGCTTTTTGCCGCGCTCGCGGCCGTTGCCGGGGTGGGCATACTCGTCTTTTTCAAGTACGCGGATTTCCTCATCGCAAGCTTCAACGGCATTCTCGGCCTTTCCGTCGCGAAAACCGGCGTCGCGCTGCCCATAGGCATCTCGTTCTTCACCTTCGAAGCCATGAGCTACGCCTTCGACGTATACCGCGGCCAAACCCGGGCCGCGCGCAGCTATTTCGACGTGCTGCTCTACGTTTCGCTCTTTCCGCAGATACTCGCGGGGCCGATCGTGCGCTATGGGGACATTGAACCACAGATCCGCGCGCGCGGCGTTTCATGCGACGATATGGCGCGGGGCTTCCGGCGCTTCTGCTTCGGCATGGCGAAGAAGGCGCTCATCGCCAACACGCTTTCCCTCACGGCGGACGCCGTGTTCGCGCTGCCGGCAAGCCAGGTCAACGCGCCCGTCGCGTGGCTTGGCGCGCTCGCGTACCTGCTGCAGATCTACTTCGACTTCTCGGGCTATTCGGATATGGCCATCGGCCTGGGCCGCGCGTTCGGCTTCAAACTGCGCGAGAACTTCAACTACCCCTACGCCGCGCTCTCCATGCAGGATTTCTGGCGCAGGTGGCACATTTCGCTCTCGTCGTGGTTCCGCGATTACGTTTACATCCCGCTCGGCGGAAACCGCAAGGGCAAGCTGCGCGCGGGGCTCAACAAGCTCATCGTGTTCATCCTTACCGGCCTCTGGCACGGCGCGAGCTGGACCTTCGCCGCGTGGGGGCTCTACCAGGGCGGCTTTTTGATGCTCGAGGGCTACGGCGTGCTCAAGCCGGAGAAGTGGCCCAAGCTCGTGCGGCGCGTCTACACGCTGCTCGCGGTGACGCTCGGCTTCGTGCTCTTCCGCGCGGATACGTTCGGCGGGGCGCTGATGCTCGCGGGCCGCATGTTCGCGGGCTGGAGCTTTGCGCCGGAGCTCATGGCGCAGTTTTCGCTTCTCGCGACGCCGCTGTGCATAACGGCGCTCGCCATAGGCGCTTTTGCCGCCTCGCCCGCCGCGCACAGGCTCGGGGAGAAGCTCGAGGCCAAGGGGCGCGCCGCGTGGGTGTATGCCGCGGCGTTCGCGTTGCTCGTGTTGAGCGTGCTTTGCCTCTCGACGAGCAGCTACAATCCGTTCATCTACTTCAAGTTCTAGAGGAGGGAGATATGAAAAAACCGCTTTGCCTGATCTTCGTCCTCCTGTTTTTCGCGGTGCTCGCCGTGCCCGGCGTCGCTTACCTGTCGGGCTATGAGGCGCAGAACCTCGAGAACCGCCCGCTCGCGCGGGAGGCTTCGCTCGTTTCCCGCGGCAAGGTCAACCTTTCGTTCCCGGCGGAGTTTGACGATTGGTGGGGGGATCACTTCGGCCTTCGCGAGGAGATGGTGACGGCCTTCCATGCGCTGACGATGGCGGTTTTGCGCGATACGCTCAATAAAAAGGTCGTCGTGGGCAAGGGGGATTACCTGTTCTATTCCGAAACCATGAACGACTATCTCGGCGTCAACCGCATGAGCGACGAGGATATCCAAAAGGCCGCGGCGGTACTGCGCCTCGAACGCGAGTATTGCCGGAGCCTCGGCATGGAGTTCGTATTCATGGCCGCGCCCAATAAGAACACGGTTTATCCCGAATATATGCCGGAGCGTTTTGCGCCCTCGGGCGGGCCCGGCAACCGCGAGCGGCTCTACGCGGCGCTCGCCGGACAGGACGTCGATACCATAGACCTCGCGGCGGAGCTCATCGCGCACAAGCCCGACGGCGCGCTCTACTACGAGCGCGATACGCACTGGAACGCGCGCGGCGCGCTCGTGGGCTACCGCGCCGTCATGGGGAAGCTCGCTTCCGGCTTCGCGTGGGATGATTACGCGGATGACGCCGGGCGGGTGACATCCGGCTACCGCGGCGATCTGCACAACTTCGTGCTGCCCGGCGCGGACGGAAGGCTCCCTTATGTGGACTACGGCATAGATGAGAACGCGGCCTACGCCGTCGACGCGGGCGCGAACGTCGCGCGCGACGCGAACTTCGGCACGACAAGCGGAGCGAACGCCTTCAGGCTGCTGTTCTTTCGCGATTCCTTCGGCGAAGGGCTGATCCCCTTCGTGTCGGGCAACGCGGGGCGCGTCGTATACTCGCAGGAGTTCCCCTACAACTACGTCTTTTCGGGAGAAGAGTTCGACGCCGTCGCCATAGAGCTCGTCGAGCGCAACATACCGAACCTGCTGCTCTACGCGCCGCTGATGCCCGCCGTGGAAAAAACGCTCCCCGCGGGCGCGGTTGAGGTTGAATCGATCCTCATGAACCGCGAGAAGTCGGGCCATACGCAGCTTTACGGCTGCTACGACGGCGCGTTCGCGGGCGCGGTCTACGTCGAAGCGGTCTTTTCGGACGGGGCGAGCCGCGTCTACGAGGCGTTCCCGATACTCGACGCGCAGGCGTCCGGGGCGGCGTCGGGCATGGCCTCGCCGCAGGGCTTCGCGCTCACGCTGCCGGAGGACGCGGGGGAGTGGATTTCCGCCCGCGTGCTGATACATTCCTGAATTATCCAATCCGCGCACTTGCGCGGCGCCGTGCGATACGCTACACTATATTGTGATGTATTGTCCCCTCATGCGCGGCGAGGCGGGAAACAAGAGGTGCTATGGCGACGACCAAAGGCTACGATCCGGGACCGCAGCTCCCGAATTACATGAAGAAAAAAATGAAGCGGGTGGATTTCGCCGCTTCCCAGGCTTCCGCGCCGTCCGCGCTGACGTCCGGCGCGCGCCCGGCCTCCGCCGTAAAAAGCGCGGGCTATACGGCAAAACGGAAGGTTTCATCCCAGGCGCAGGCCCGGGCGAAATCCGCGTCCCCCGTCCGTCCGGCGGCGAAAAAGACCGCGCCCGCGGCGCACGTGAAAAGCGGCGCGAAAGCGCCCGCGAAATCCGCGCGGACGGCGAGCGCCTCCGCGAAAGCCGCGCAGACCGCGCGTGCGGCGCAGAAGCGCAGGAAAAACGCGCTCGAGCACACGATCAAGGCGCTGCTCGCCGCGGCGGGGGTGCTGCTCGCGGTGATCGTCGTGGTCTGGCTCGCGGGCAGCGGCGAGGGGACCTCCGCGGACATCACGGATTTCTTCTCCTCGAAAAAAACCTTTAAGGAAGGCGTGAAGCTCATCGGCGTGGACGTGAGCGGCCTCACCGCCGAGGAGGCGACGGGGCTGGTCAAGAACGCCGCCGAGAAGAAGCTCAAGTCCGTCGCCGTCACCGTGCGCGCGGGCGAGAAGGAAATCGTGCTCGGCTATCTCTCCCTGGGTATGAGTTACAGCATAGATAAGGCGCTCGAGGACGGCCTCGCCTACGGCAGGACCGCGGGCGTGACGGATGTCGAAGGCGCGGGAGCGGGCGAGTTCGACGCGCAATACACATGGTCGCGCGAGGCCATTGAGATCGCGCTCGCGAACGTAGCCGAATCGATCAACACCGAGGCTGTGGAGCCTTACGCCGAGCCCATCGCGGATTGGGAGAGCGAGGAGCGCTTCAACTACGTCGAAGGCACGCCCGGGCAGACGCTCAACGTGGAGGATACCGCCGACGCCATCGAGTACGCGCTGCGCACGCTTGACTTCCAGGCGACGATCGACGCCGTAACCAACGCCGTGCTGCCCACGGGCTCGCTCGACGACATCAGGGCGTATACGCAGCTCGTCTGCTCGTTCACGACCAAATTCACTGCGCCGCGCGACGACGAAACCAAGCAGAACCGCAAGTTCAACATCAAGAAGGCGGCGGATATCATCAACGGCCAGGTCGTGCAGCCGGGTCAGGAGTGGAGCTTCAACACCGTCGTCGGCCCGCGCACCTACGAGTTGGGCTGGAAGGGCGCCAACGGCATCTCGAAGGGCAAGGAATACACCATACAGGCCGGCGGCGGCATCTGCCAGGTTTCGACCACGCTCTACAACGCGCTTCTGTGCGGCAACTACGAGATCGTCTACCGGCAGGCGCACACGATCCCCTCCGATTATGTCGATGAAGGGCTCGACGCAACTGTGGATACGAGCGGCATCGACCTCGTGTGGAAGAACAACACCGAGCATCCGGTCTATATCTTCGTCAAGGTCGCCGGGGTCGAGGGCAGCAGCAGCCGCAACACCGCCACCGTGTATCTTTACGGGCAGCCCCTGCCCGAGGGCGTCACCTACAAGGCGCGCAGCGTCATCATCTCGACTACGCCGCGCACGGATACGGTCTTCACGCAGGATGCGACCATCGCCGCGGGCTACCAGAAGGAGCTTGTGCTCCGGCACGACGGCTACGTCGCCGAGGCATGGCTCGATAAATACGTCGACGGCGTGCTTCAGGAGGACGAATCCGTGCTGCTGCACACCGACAAGTACAACGGCAATCCTGCGGAGATCGCCGTGGGCATCGGCCCCGCGCTCCGCCCGACCGATCCCGTGCCCGTGGAGTGGAAGCTCTATGGGACGCCTCCCACGGAACCGGCGGCGTAAATAATTGACAATTGAAAATTGACAGTCAGGGAACGCCGCCTGCGGGCGGGATGCAAAACAAACGAGCATATGACAACGGCCCCCGCCATGTAAAGCGGAGGCCGTTTGATTTGTAGGGGCGGATTTCGACGGGCGCAGCCTAATGTCCGAGGGCGTCTCCCGCCCGAGGGCTATATCCGCCCGGCCGTTCATGGTCGTTCGCCGCAGAAGCCGTCAAACCTCATTCGCTATTTTTTCAACAAGGTCCAGCTTTTCCCAAGGCATCGCAGGATCTCCGAAGTGGCCGAACGAGGCTGTGCGGCGGTAGATCGGGCGGCGCAGGTCCAGCGCGCGGATCATCGCCTCGGGCCGCAGGTCGAAGCACTTGCGCACGGCGGCAATCAGCCGCTCGTCCGGAGCCTTGCCCGTGCCGAACGTATCCACGCTGACGGAGACCGGCTCCGCCACGCCGATGGCGTAGGCAAGCTGTATCTCGCAGCGCGCGGCGAGCCCCGCGGCGACGATGTTCTTGGCAAGGTAGCGCGCCGCGTAGGAAGCGCTGCGATCGACCTTCGTGGGGTCCTTGCCGGAAAACGCGCCGCCGCCGTGGCGCGCCCAGCCGCCGTAGGTGTCCACGATGATCTTGCGTCCGGTCAGGCCCGAGTCGCCGTGCGGCCCGCCGATGACGAAGCGCCCGGTCGGATTGACGTAGATCCGCGTCGCGCCGTCCACGAGGCCTTCGGGCAGCGTGGGGCGGATGATCTGCTCGATGAGCGCGGCGCGGATCTCCTGCTGCGAAGCTTCGGGCGCGTGCTGCGCGCTCACGACGATCGCCTCGAGCCTTTTGGGAACGTCGCCGTCGTATTCCACCGTGACCTGCGTTTTCCCGTCGGGCCTGAGCCACGGCAGGCTCCCGCCGCGGCGCGCGGCGCTGAGCTTGCGCGTGAGCTTGTGCGCGAGGTAGATGGGGAGCGGCATATATTCATCCGTATCGCTGCACGCGTAGCCGAACATCATGCCCTGGTCGCCCGCGCCGGTCGCCATGTCGAAGCCGGAGCCCTGCCTTGCCTCGAGAGATTTGTCCACGCCCTGCGCGATGTCCGGGGATTGCGAGCCGAGCGCCACGAGCACGGCGCAGTTGTCCGCGTCGAAGCCGAGGCAGGGATCGTCGTAGCCGATGTCGCGGATGGCGGAGCGGATGAGCGGCGTCACCTCGACGCACGCTTTGGAGGTGATCTCGCCCATGACGACGGCGAGCCCCGTCGTCGCGCAGCATTCGCAAGCCACGCGCGCGTAGGGGTCGAGCGCGAGGTAGGCGTCGAGCACCGTGTCGGACAGTATGTCGCAGACCTTATCCGGATGACCGTCCGTGACCGATTCGGATGTGAAGAGTCGTTTTGCCATTGTGGTTTCCTTTCCGTCCCGTACTAGTATGAAGCCTTGCGCGGGCGGTATGCGCGGCCGTTTCCTCACATGAAAAAACGCCTCGCGAAAAACGAGACGAAAAGAGGTCATCGCTCATCTTCCGGCTATGCCGCGGGATTTGGCACCTTGCGCTCGCGCGCAGGTTGCCGGGTTTCACAGGGCCCGTCCCCTCAACCGCTCTTGATAAGGCTTTGTTCAATTGTCACGGGGTATGGTAACACAAAGCCGCGGGCTCGTCAAGACCCGCGGCCGAGTGTGCATAAAACTTCGGTTGCCCGAAACGCGCGCGATCAATAGTACGTATAGCTGGAGAACGCGTCGGCAAGCGAGGCGCCCAGCAGCGCCAGTATGATGGAAACCACGATGGTGAGGATGATGCTTACGAGCATCCAAATCAGCAGGGCGCGGGAGAGGTTCTTGCGGTTGAGGTTGACATTGCCGCCAAACGCCCATACGAGGCTGCAGATAAAACCGACGAGGGGAATCGCGAACACGAACATCATCCAGAAAAACTCGCCCGTGCGCATGGGCTGGGTAAGCGGATTGATTGCGGGCACGCTCTGGTACGCGGGCGGGGGAGGCGCATAGCTCGCCTGGTAGGTCTGGACGGGCGGCTTTGGGGCTTCGTGAGGGGCGCCTTCGATGTTTGCTCCGCAGCCAACGCAGAAACGGGTTCCGTTCGAATTGGCGGTGCCGCAGTATGGGCAATTCATGCATGATACCTCCTTGCTATTTTACCTATCATATCACATTCTGTCGAAATACGGAAGCGGTTGTGGACAGCAACAGCGGCGTGATATATAATTATGACGCGTTCATATGATAATATCGAAAGGGCTGGCGCTATGGATAAAAAACGGTTTGTCTTTTTCTTTATAACCGTGCTGCTCGCGGCGGCGCTTATGCTCGCGCCGGCGCTCGGTATTGCCGACGCGGGGGATTTTTCGGGCGGCGGCGATTACGGCGGCGGCGGCGGCGGAAGCGACTGGGGCGGCAGCTCCGATTGGGGCAGCGGCTCCACCAGTTGGGGCAGCGGCGATTCGGATACGGACGGCTTCTCCGTCGGCAGCGGCGGGGGCGTCTTTTTTGCGATACTCTTTATCGTCGTATTGGTGATCGTGTTCAGCAAAAAGAACAAGGGCTCGTCGCGGCCCGTAGTGCCCGGCGCGGCGCGCACGGTTCTGCCCATGACCATCGCCCAGCTCAAGGGGATGGACCCGCAGTTCTCCGAGGAAACCTTGAAGGAGAAGATCGCGAACCTCTACATCAAGATGCAGGCCGCATGGCAGCAAAAGGAGTGGGAACCCATGCGCGCGAGCCTTTCCGACGCGCTGTTCAACCAGATGAAGAGCGGCGTGGACGCGAAGATCCGCAGCCGCCAGACCAACTATGTCGAGCGCATCGCGATCCTCGGCGTGGACCTGACGGGCTTCGGGCAGGACGACAAGCACGACATACTGACCGCCGTGCTGCAGACGCGCATCGTGGACTACACGCTCGACGACGCGACCGGGAACCTCGTCGGCGGCTCGCGCACCGCCGAGAAGTTCATGACCTACGAATGGACCCTGATCCGCACCAAGGGCGCCAAGACCTTCGTTTCCGGCGCGGACGAAACCAAGCATTGCCCGAACTGCGGCGCGCCGCTCGACCTGAACCACACGGCCAAGTGCGACTACTGCGGCGCCATCATTGAAGCCGCCGAGTACGACTGGGTGCTCAACAACATCAAGGGCATTTCGCAGAGGACGGTCGGGAAGTAAAGATAATTGAGAATTGACAATTGAATTGGCAATCGCGGAATACAAACGCCCTTCGCTTCACGGCGGAGGGCGTTTTACGCGAGCCGGGGGAGGCCGCCGATTACTCCGGCTCCGTCTTCTCCGTCTTCTCCGTCTTCTCCTTCTTCTTCCTGCGGAAGATCACATGCTTCTGCACAAGATAGTTGAACGCGAAAAGGACGAGATCGACGATCAGCTTGGCGAGAAAATTGCCGAGCCCCGCGCCCGTAAGGAAGAAGACCGCGGGGGAGCCGGCAAGCAGCGAGAAGGCGACGAGCGCGGCGTAGGCGAAGGCGCTCGCGGCGCTCGGGCGCGTGCGGAAAACCGCGCGGCAGTTGAGCTGGTAGTTGAGTATGGAACTGATCGACTTGGAAATCGCGAAGCACAGCGCGACCTCGAGCGGGAGCGCCGCGAGCACAAGGTACAGCGCGTAATCGACGGCCGTGCTCGCAAGCGAGGAGGCCGTATACCGGACCACGCGGGAAAACACGCGCAGCCCGTCGCTTAGGGCGTGGAAGTGCGTGGATTTGTTGCCGTCGATGTAGATCGTGTCGATCTTCACCTCATAGAAGTCCGCCTTCCATGCGGGAAGGGCCAGGAGCATGTTCATCTCGTATTCGTAGCGCTCGCCCGCAAGCTCGAGAAGCTGCGGGAACAGGCTTCGCGGCAGCCCGCGAAGGCCCGTCTGCGTGTCCGTCACGCCAAGGCCGGTGCTCGCGCGGAAGGCAAAGCGCGTGATGGTGTTGCCCGTGCGCGAGCGGGCGGGCATCTTCGAGAAATCCCGCGCGCCGAGAATCAGCGCGTCCGGATGTTCCCGCATGGCCGCGGCGATGCGCGCGATGTCGCCGGGCGCGTGCTGGCCGTCCGCGTCGGCGGTGACGACGCCGGGGATATTTTCACCGAGGTCCGCGAGGTAAGCGACGCCCGTTTTGAGCGCGGTCCCCTTGCCGAGGTTCACTTTATGGCGCAGCACGACGGCGCCCGTTGCCGCGGCGCGCGCGAAAATCTCCGAACAACCCGGCCGGACGCTGCCGTCGTCCACGATGATTACGGGGAAGCGCCCCTCGAGCGCTTCAACGAGGGCGGCGAGCTTTTCGTCCGGCTCATAGGCCGGTATCAGTACCCAGGGCTTGATGGAAGCTTCCTCCTCGCGCGGCGCGTTTGATATTTCCAGCATTGATTATACTATTATTTGCGGCGGCGCAAAGGGGTCTATCCGAAATTTACTGTTTTGTCAAAATACGCTATTGCGCGTATCCGTTCGACAGGATATCCTTACCATTGGGCCGACGGCCCGGGAAAGGAACGCACTATGAAGGCAAGGGCCTTTTTGATCGTTTTGCGCGACGTGCTGCTTTTCGGCGCGCTGCTTGTTGCCTTCGCGCTGTTTCATCATGTGCTGCCAAAGAGCTACGAACCGATACGGACCGTCGTGCTGCCTACCCCTGTGGGGACGGGCGCGAACGCCGCCGGAATGGGCGCGGACGATCCCGCGCGGCCTGAGGCGATCGTCGCGACCGAGGTCGGCGACTTCAGCGCCGCCTTCCCGGATTACGACACAGGCGAAAACGCCGCTTACAGTTACCAGGCCGAAAATCTTCGCATCGCCGTGAGCTTCGTGCAGCAGAACGATATCGCCTATTTCGTGGCCGACGTCCGGATCCGGAACATCGAGCTGTTCCAAACCTCCTTCGCGGGCGGGGAGTTCAGCACCGGCGTCACGGAAACCGTGCGCCGCATGGCCAAGGACGCGGGCGCGATCCTGGCGGTATCGGGCGACTTTTGCGGCGCACACAAGACGGGCGCGGTCATCCGAAACGGCGTGCTTTACCGCGAGGACAGCGGGGATAAGGACGTCTGCGTGCTCTATTACGACGGCACGATGAAGGTCTATTCCGCGGACGAATTCTCCGTCGACGAGGCCGTGGCAAACGGCGCGTGGCAGGCGTGGAGCTTCGGGCCGGATTTGCTCGACGACGGGCGGGCGCTCACGACGTTCAGCCGCAACCGCGTATCGGGCAAGAATCCGCGCTGCGCCATAGGCTACTACGAGCCGGGGCATTACTGCCTCGTGGTCGTGGACGGGCGGCAGGACGGCTATTCCGAGGGCATGACGCTCGAGGAGCTCTCGGCGCTCTTTGCCTCCCTCGGCTGCGAGGAGGCGTACAATCTCGACGGGGGCGCCACGGCCATGATGGTCTACGACGACGACATCATTTCGAGCCCTTCGGACGGCGGCCGCGCGTCGAGCGACATCATCTGCTTTTTAAGAGAGGGCGCGTGACATGAAGCGGGATTTTATCTGGCGCTTTCTCACGCACGCGACCATACTGCTCGCGGGGCTGTTCCTGACGCTGCTCGTGCTCGATCAATACAACCCCTCGATGGACTTCGTCACGAGCGACGTGTCGAAGCTCTTTCTGCTCGGCTTCGCGCTGTGCGCGCTCATCAGCTCGATCATCGCGGCGGTAAAGCAGTTCCGCGAGCGGCGCCGGAACGGCGGGGAGAAGAACCGCGAAAATTAGGGCGAAGAACATGGGGGGGCATGTTCTTGCAGGGAATCCTTGCCGTATCCCCTTGTTTTGATATATACTCGAATAAACGAACGGGTATTTGTGTCATGGACTGATCTGTCTGATCGCGGGCCGACTGAGGTGAGATCATATGGGAAAATGGCCGGGTCTATTTTGGGGTCAAGGAAAAACCTATATACAGCTTGCATCCGACAACCGCAAGGCCGCCGAAGAGTATAACGAGAATATGCTGTCCGTATTGACGCTTATGGGAGGGCTGCTGATGCTGCTGCCGATGCTGTCGGCGCCTTTCAGCAACACGAAAACGGACGCCGTCCCCGTCTATTTACTGACAGCCTCGATCTATTTCGCTTTATACCTTCTGTTTAAGCTGCCCGCTATGAAAAAGCATGCTCTTTGCGGGCTGTATATCGTATTTTCCGTCTTTTTCGTGCTGGCCATTTATCTTAGCGTCATTCATTCGCCCGGCATGCGGGCGACGGTCCTGCTGGGAGCGTTTTGCATTATACCGCTCGGTTTTATCGACCGTCCGAGCCGTATGAACCTGTTTGCCGTGTTCTGGCTTACGGTGCATACGGCATTGGCGTTTTACCTGAAGCCGAAATATGCGCTCGACGATGCGATCAATTGCCTGTGCTTTGCCATTCTTGGGTGTTTTCTCGGCAATATAATGGTGCGGGTCCGCTTGGAAAGCTATGAAGCGCGCCGCCTGCTGACCATTGAAAAAGAGACCGATGTGCTGACGGGTCTGTTCAACCGCCGCAAGCTGTTCGAAACCCTGGCGGTTCTGGAAACGGCGGATGCGGAAAAGCCTTCCGGAATCCTGATGCTGGATATCGATTACTTCAAGGAATTCAATGACAGCTACGGCCATGCCGCCGGCGACAGGTATCTGAACCGCTTTGGCGAAGCGCTGACAAAGTTCGCGCAGAATTTCCGGCTGCACTTCTATCGCTATGGCGGCGAGGAATTCGTTGCGATGGCATATGGGTACGACGAGAAAGAGCTGTTCTCCATTGCCGAAAGTCTGCGCATCGCCGTGCAAAGCACAGATATGGACGGGCACCACATTACCGCCAGCATCGGCGTGGCATATTGCGGCGGCGAACAGGTTCTAAACTATGAAAAGGTAATCGACCGGGCGGATAAGGCCGCCTATGCGGCCAAGCGCGCGGGACGAAACAGGGTGTGTATGGAGCGAAACGAAGCGCGGGCGTGAGCGGGACGGCGAAGGCCGGGCGGATCGCTTTTTTCATTCCAGCATCATTTCTTATCGTCGTCATACAGCAGCGCCGCGCCGAGCATGCCCGCGTCGTTGCCCAGGACGGCGGGCACGATGCGCGCGTGCTCGCGGTAGAAGCTCTTTTTTCTGGTCTTTTCCCGAACCGGCGCGAAGAGGAATTCGCCCGCGCCGCTCAAACCCCCGCCCAGCGCGATGACCTCGGGGTCGAGCGTGTTGATCAGCGAGGCCGCTGCAGAGCTCAACGCGTCCGTATAGCGGTCGAACACGAAAAGCGCGGCCGCGTCGCCCGCGCGCGCGCAGTCCACGACGAACTTGGCGTCGATCTTTTCGGGGTCGCCGCCGGTGCGCTCGTTGATGAGCGTGCCGGGCCGCGCGCGAGCGGCGGCGCGCGCTTCGCGCGCGAGCGCCGAGGCCGCGCAGCGCGTTTCCGCGCATCCGCGCACGCCGCAGGTGCAGATTTCGCCGCTCATGTCGAGTATGGTGTGGCCGATCTCGCACCCGTTGCCCATCCCGCCGCGCCAGAGCCTGCCGTTGATGATGATGCCGCCGCCGAGCCCCGTGCCGAGCGTGAGAAGCACCGCGCATTGCGCGCCGATGAACGCGCCCGCATGCAGTTCCGCGAGCGCCGCGAGATCCGCGTCGTTGCCCAGGAGCACCGGCGCGTCGGGGAAGCGCTCCTGCACGCGCGCGCGCAGCGGGAAGTCGTGGAAACCGAGGTTGTACGCGTTGATGACGCGCTCCCGCGCGCGGTCTATGCTGCCCGGCACCGCGAGGCCGACGCTTTCGAGCGCGCCCCTTGCGAGGCCTTCGCAGAGCTCCCCGGCCATGCGCGCGACGAGCGCGGGCACCTCCTCGGGCCTTCCCTGCGGGAAAGGCTCGTCCACGCGCCTGACGAGGTTGCATCGCGCGTCGTACAGCCCGCCCGCGATGTGCGAGCCGCCGATGTCGAATCCGGCGTTGAACATATCATTCCCGCCCTTCCAGCAGAGCCTGCGCCCTTCGCGTGAAATCGCCCGAGGTGTCGTATCCCATGCGTTTTAACAGGAAGTTGCGCGCCGCGACCTCAATGACCACGGCAAGGTTGCGGCCGGGACTTACTGGCAGCATGGTTTCGGGCACGCGCACGCCGAGCATCTCGGTCGTGCTCTGCGCGCCGAGCCGGTTGTACTCGCGGTCCGCCTGCCAGAGCTCGAGATCCATCACGAGGTCCACGGATTTTTCCCCGAGCACCGCGCCCACGCCGAACAGATAGCGCACGTCCACGACGCCGATGCCGCGCACCTCAATCAAGCAGCGCGTGGCGTCCGGCGCGCGGCCCACGAGCCGGTTTTCCGTGACGCGCGTGATCTCCACCACGTCGTCCGCGACGAGGCGGTGGCCGAGCTTGATCATCTCGAGCGCGGTTTCGCTCTTGCCAAGGCCGCTCACGCCGCGCAGCAGTATGCCCACGCCCGAAACGTCGAGCATCACGCCGTGTATGAGCGCGCTCGGCGCGAGCTTTCGCGAGAGATAGTTCGTGATGCGGTGGCCGATGTCGTCCGTGAGCGCGCCCGAGAGGAACACGGGCGTGGCGTATTTTTGCGCGCAGTCGGTGAGCGCCTTGGGCGGCATGTTGTTGCGCGCGCACACCACGCAGGGGATGCCGTGGCTCATGAAGCGGTCGAGCCTTTCGTAGGCCTCCTCGTAGCTCATGCCGTAGAGGTAGTGCATCTCGCTGTTGCCCAGCAGCTGCACGCGGCTGCGGGCGAAATGGATGTAATATCCCGCGAGCTGCAGCCCCGGACGGCCGATCTCGCCGGTTTCGAACACCGCCTCGCCCGAGCCCTGCACGAGCACGCTCATGCCGAGGGCTTCGGCGAACCGCTCGACTTTGATGGATATGCTCTCAGCCATCGCGCCTTCCTTTCAACACGACGTTGTCGATGAACCACGCCGCGCCGTCGTCCTCGCAGCGGGGCGCGACCACGTCCGCGGCACCGAGCGCCTCTTCGTGCGCGTCCGCGACCGCGCAGCCCGTGCCCGCCCAGCGGATCATTTCCACGTCGAGCAGGTTGTCCCCCATCGCGGCGACCTCGTCCCGCGAGAAGCCCATATGATCCGCCGCCCATTTGAGCGCGCTTCCCTTGTGCGCGCCGGGATCGTTGAACTCGATGAAGCCCGCCTTCGAGCCGGATACCTTGAAACGTCCCTCGTAGCGCCTCTGAAGCATGGGAATCAACGCGTCGGCGCGGTCGCTCCGGGCGATGAAGAGCACCTTGGGCACGTTCTCCCAGCGCCTGTCCGTCAGATCGGGTACGATCCTGAAGGGCAGGCCGAGGAAGCTCTTGTATCGGACGGCGTATTCGTTCTCGCGCTCGTACACCACCGTGTCGCCCTGATAGAGCTGCGCGTGGACGCCCAGTTCGTGCGAGAGCGAGAAAAGCTCCGCGACGTCCTCCGGCTTGAGGGATGCCGTGTGGAGCGCCTTTCCGGTTCGCGTGTCGTTGACGACGCTGCCGCCGTAGTTGACGACGGGCCCTTCGATCCCGAGCGCCTTCCAGATCGGGGTGGAGCCGAGCAGGCCGCGCCCCGTGGCGAGCGTCACGAACACGCCCGCGTCCTGTGCGCGGCGTATGGCCGCGAGGTTGCCGGGAGATACCGTGTCCGCTTTTTTGGTGAGCGTATCGTCGATGTCGAACGCGACGAGTTTGATCATTCCCCGTTCTCCTTTGGCTGATGAAAATAATCGTAGACCGCCTGCGCGGCGGGCTTGGTCATGCCCTTGACGGCGGCGAGCTGCTCGACGGACGCCGATGCGATGGCGTCGCGCGTGACAAGGGCGTCGAACAGGAGCCTCTTTCTCCGTTCGCCCACGCCCTCTATGGCGTCGAGCTCCGAGAAGAGCGCGGTCTTCATATGAAGGCTCCTGTGGTAGGTGATGGCGAAGCGGTGCGCTTCGTCGCGGATGCGCTGGAGCATGTGCAGCGCGCCGTCGCCGCGCCCGAGCACGACGGGCTCGTCCGAATCGGGCAAAACGATCTCCTCGTTGCGCTCTGCCAGGCCGATGCAGGGGATGTGCGACAGTTCTTTTTCGGATAGCACATCGAGCGCGGCGTCGAGCTGCGTCCTGCCGCCGTCCACGATGAGAAGGTCGGGCAGTACCGCGAAGCGCTCGTCCGTTTCGGCGCGCGCGAACCTGCGCGAGAGCGCCTCGCGCATGGCGGCGAGGTCGTCGCCGCCCGCTTCCTGGCGGATGCGGAAGCGCCGGTATTCCTTGGGCGCGGGCTTTCCGTTGAGGAACACCACCATGCTCGAGACCGTGTCCCGCCCGCGGATGTGCGAGTTGTCGAAGCACTCCACGCGCTCCGGCACCGCGTCGAGGCCTATGATGGCGGAAAGCCGCGCGAGCGCGCCCTCGTTGCGCTCCCAGGCGCGGTGCTCAAGCTCGCGCTGCTTTTGGATGGTATCCTGCCCGTTCTTTCTTGCCATATCGACGAGCTCGCGCTTCTCGCCGCGCATGGGGTTCAGCAGCGACACCGCGCCGCCGCGGATCGACCTGAGCCACTCGGCGAGCTCCCCGGCGTTGTCCGGCATGTCCGCCACTAAAACTTCCCTTGGGATCGCGCCCGACTCGCTGTAATACTGCTGGAGGAACGCGGCCGTCACATCCTTGGCGGGCTCGTCGGCGCAGGTCATGGAGAAGTGCCGCGTGCCCACGATGCTGCCGCCGCGCACGAAGATCGCGAACATCAGCGCGTCGTTCCCGTCGCGCGCGAGCGCGAAGGCGTCGCGCTCCGCGCCCGTGGCGGTCATGGCGCGCTGCTTCTCGCCCATGGCCTCTATGGCGGCGATGCGGTCGCGGCAGCGGGCGGCTTTCTCGAACTCGAGGGCTTCGCTGTATTCGATCATCCGGCTTTTGAGCATGCCGATCACGGGCGCGGCGTCCCCCTCGAGGAAGGCGCACACGCGCGCGAGGAGCTGGTGGTATTCCTCGCGGCTGACTTTGCCCGAGCAGGGCGCGCAGCATTTGCCCAGGTGGTACATCAAGCAGGGCCGCTCGTTTTTTGTTATGGCCCGCCTGATGTCCTTGCGGCAGTGGCGCACGGGGAAATCCTCGGAAATGCAGTTGAGCGCGTCGCGCAGGGCGCCCGCCGAGAGGTAGGGGCCGAAGTAGCGCGCGCCGTCGTTGGCCGCGCGGCGCACGACCTCGAAGCGCGGAAAATCCTGTTTTGTGTCGAGTCGCACATAAGGGAAATGTTTGTCGTCCTTGAGCAATATATTGTATCGGGGCTGCATGTCCTTGGTCATGGCGGCCTCGAGGGTCAGCGCCTCGGTTTCGTTGGCGACGAGTATGTATTCGAAGTCCGCGATGTGGCTCACGAGCGCGGCGACCTTGGGCGAGCGGTTCTTATCCGTGCGGAAATACGAGCGCACGCGGTTCTTGAGGTTTACCGCCTTGCCCACGTAGATGACCTGCCCCGCCGCGTCGAGCATGCGGTATACGCCCGGCGCGTCCGGCAGCAGCTTGAGCTTTTGCGCGATGCGTTCGTTCATGTTTCCCATTATAAGTTGAAGCGGGGGAATTGGCAAGAATGACCGGATGCAACGCGGCGCGCCTCTGTTGCGTTATATACGATAGGGGTCACGCTTTCGCGCCGCTTTTTATAAATAATAAACAGGGAGGGTTCGCCGCATGAAGATACTCAAGGGCCTCGCCATATTCGCGGCCGTCGTGGACGCAGTGCTGCTCGTGTGGCTTCTCGTGCGCGCGGGCGTGCTCTGAGATGCGCCGGCAATGAAAAAGTTTTTGTATATCGTGCTGTCGTTGATCGCCATAACAGGGCTTATCGTCGCATTATTTGCCCGCGTGCCGTTTGACGGCGGCGCATCCCCGGTTGCGCAGGCCAATCAGCGCGAGGATCTGGCCGTGGAGCTTTCGCGGGATGCGTTCGGCGTTGCGCCGGATACGCTTTCGTATTCCGTGACGAACAACAGGGAAGTCCCGGTGGGCGTATTCCGGCACGCGAGCATCGAGCGGCTGGCCGGCGGGGAGTGGCGCGCACTCAAGATGAACCTGAAGAATTCGCGCATCGCGGACTCCGACGACATGTGGTATTGCGTTGAAATCAAGCCCGGCGCGACTTATGATAACTGGATTTTTCTCAAAGCCTACGGCAACCTGTTCAAACGCGGCGAATATCGTCTCGTGATCGGGTTATTCCCTTATTCCGAAGGCAGCATCGACGGCTTCACGGAGCATGTCTGTTCCGGGAACTGCGAACACTTCTATATGACGGCGGGCTTCAAAATAAAATGATCCCTAAAGATCACCGAAACAATCTGACCCGCTCCCGAAACACCCGGCTCACGACCTCGCACAGCAGCGCCCCGCGCCCGCAGGAGAGGTCGTAGACGATGATCGACTCCGGCGCGAGGCCGAGCAATATGCTGATCAGGCCCTCGCGTCCCGTGTTCTCGCAGTTGATGCGCGCGCCGCCCGCGCCCGTGAGCGTGCAGCTCCCGTCCGCGTTCAAAACGAGGCAGACCTCCTTGGTGCGCGGCGGCTGCATGCGCGCGAAGGAGGCGAGCACCGCCATCAGCTCGAGGTAATCCCCGCGAAGCACGAGCGTGTCCGCGGCCTTGCCCGCCGCGGCCGCGAAAAGCGCGAGCAGCTCGCGCAGGCGAAAGCGCATGAAGCCTTCGAGGTTGGTTTCATCCGAAAACTCGATGTGGGTCAATATCTTTTCCCGCACGCGCTCGCGCGTTTTAGGGCCGAAGGCGCGCTGGGCGAGGCGTTCGGCCTCGGGCAGCACTACGCGCTTCTCCTCGGGGGAAAGCGCGAGCTCCTCCACCGCGAGGGCGATCTCACGCCGGGCGGCCTCGTCGAGCAAAACGTCGCACAGCGCGAGGGCGAGCGTATACTCGTCCGACGCCGAGCGAAGATACGCCACCGCGCGCTTCTCGCCCGCGTCCGAGAGGTTCAGCCCGCTCTGCGCGCCGAGCTTCGCCGCGAGCGCCGCCGCCGGGTCGAATTCATATCTCTGCGTGGTAATCACATGTTCCCTCATGCATTCCCCCGTAACAGTCTCTGATGCAGGATATTCAAAAGTATGCCCGCCTGACAGCGAATCAGCAGTGGGAAAGCGAGGGCGCGCGGACAATAAAAGCCCGAATTTTGCTTGTTTCAAAAAAGGTTCCACAAAACGCGGCGATTCTTTTTTTTATTTCCGGACCCGCGCGCGGTTCCCGCCGTGCTTTCGCGCCCGAACCCCGTGCGGGCCTTGACAAGAGTTCGCGCGTCCGCTATAATTTTATGATGATATCATCCCGCGGGATGATACGGGAAGAGTACCCGGTTTTACGCCCGGTCAGAGAGACGCGCCAAGGCTGCGAGCGCGTTCGGGCAATTCGGGGGAAGACCGCCCCGTTGACCGCGGGCGCGCGGGCGCGATACAGCCCTGTGAGTGGGTTTTCCAATTGAGGTGGAACCGCGGACAGCAATGTTCGTCCTCAGCGTATGCTGGGGGCGTTTTTTGTAGGCGGAATATATGGAATATGATTTGGAGGATGAAAATATGGTGAACATCACGTTCCCCGACGGCTCCCAAAGGGAGTTCGAGCAGGGCGTCACGGCCCTGGACGTGGCCGCGGCCATCAGCCCGCGGCTTAAAAAGGCGACGCTCGCGGCCGAAATCGACGGCGAAAGGCGCGACGCGTTCGCGCCCATCGAAAAGGACTGCAAGCTGAAGCTATTGACCTTCGAGGACGAGGGCGGCCGCTGGGCGTACCGCCACACGGCCTCGCACATGCTCGCGCAGGCGGTAAAGCGGCTCTATCCGGGCGCGATACTCGCCATCGGCCCCGCCATCGAAAACGGCTTCTACTACGACTTTGATACCGAGCGCGCTTTCACGCCCGAGGATCTCGCCGCCATCGAAAAGGAGATCGAGAAGATCGAGAAGGAGGAGCTTTCCGTCTCGCGCTTCGAGCTGCCGCGCGAGGAGGCCATAGCCTATATGGAGAAGCGCGGCGAGCCCTACAAGGTGGAGCTCATCCGCGACCTTCCCGAGGATGCGGCCATCAGCTTCTACCAGCAGGGCGAGTTCGTCGATCTCTGCGCGGGCCCGCACGTCGAGAATACGGGCAAGGTCAAAAACATCAAGCTCATGAGCCTCGCGGGCGCGTACTGGCGCGGCAGCGAGAAGAACAAGATGCTCCAGCGCATCTACGGCACGGCCTTCGAGAAAAAGGCGGCTCTGGACGAATACCTCACGCGCATCGAGGAGGCCAAGAAGCGCGACCACAGGAAGCTGGGGCGCGAGCTTGGGCTGTTTATGATCGCGGACGAGGGCCCGGGCTTCCCGTTCTTCCTGCCCAAGGGAACGGTTTTGAAAAACGCGCTCATCGAGTGCTGGCGCGAGGCGCACAAGCGCTACGGCTATGTGGAGATCTCAACGCCCGTCATTTTGAGCCGCGGACTCTGGGAGAGGAGCGGGCACTGGGATCACTATAAAAACAACATGTACACGACCGTCATAGACGAGGCGGATTATTCCATCAAGCCCATGAACTGCCCCGGCGGCATGCTCGTATACAAGGCGGAGCCGCATTCCTACCGGGATCTGCCTCTGCGCGTGGCGGAGCTTGGGCTGGTGCACCGGCACGAACTTTCCGGCGCGCTGCACGGCCTGTTCCGCGTGCGCTGCTTCACGCAGGACGACGCGCACATCTTCATGACCTGGGATCAGATGAAGGATGAGATCGTGAGCACCGTGAAGCTGTTCGACGAGATGTATTCCCTTTTCGGCCTCAAGTATAAGATCGAGCTTTCCACCATGCCCGAGGATCACATGGGCGAAAAGGAAACATGGGATTTCGCGACGGAAACGCTCAAGCAGGCCATTTGCGAAACGGGGAAGCCGTTCGAGATCAACGAGGGCGACGGCGCGTTCTACGGGCCCAAGCTCGACTTCCATCTGGAGGATTCCATAGGCCGCACATGGCAGTGCGGCACGATACAGCTCGACATGCAGATGCCTGAGCGCTTCGAACTCGAATACATCGGCGCGGACGGCGAAAGGCACCGCCCGGTGATGGTCCACCGCGCGCTTTTCGGCTCGATCGAGCGCTTTATCGGCGTCATAACGGAGCACTTCGCGGGCGCCTTCCCGACGTGGCTCGCGCCCGTGCAGGTCAAGGTGCTGGCGATGACGGACCGCAACCAGGCTGCTGCCGAAAACGTCGCGCGCGAGCTTGAAACGTACAACGTGCGCGTCGAGCGCGACTTCAGGAACGAGAAGATCGGCTTCAAGATCCGCGAGGCGCAGATGCAGAAGATCCCCTACATGCTGATCGTCGGCGACAAGGAGGAGGAGGGCGGCGTGGTCGCGGTGCGCTCGAGGAGGAAGGGCGACGTGGGCGCGATGCCGCTTGCGGAGTTCGCGCGGCAGATCAACCAAGAGATACTGACCCGCGCGCGCGATTGAAACGGGAGGGTTATATGGCAAAAATCGAGAGTCAGGGCGAAAAGGACGTCATCGTGCTGCTCGACGAGGGCGGCGAGCCCGCGCGCTTCGCGCATGTTCTGACCTTCTTCTACGAGGGCGCGCGCTACGTGGCGCTTGTGCCCGAGGAGGAGGCGGACGACGACGAGGCCGAGGTCGTGCTGCTTCGCATCGAGGAGAAGGACGGCGGGGACGTCTATGTTTCCATAGACAACGAGGTACTGCTCGACGAGGTGTTCAACGAGTTCCTCGACCTGATGGATGAACTCGAGGGCGGGGAATCCGGCCGGGAGGGCGAGTGAGCATGGGCGCGCTTTTAAGGCCAAGGCTTTTCCCCGGCGCGCGCGTGGCGCTGCTCGGCCCCTCGAGCCACATCGGCGAGGGTAAGCTCGAGCGCTGCGTGCGGGCGGCCGAGTCGCTCGGCCTCGTGCCGGTCGTATATGAGAGCGCTGACGCGCGCCGCGGCTACCTGAGCGGGCCGGACGCGCTTCGCGCGGCCGACCTTAACGCGGCGTTCGCGGATCAAACCATCGACGGCATCTGGCCTACGCGCGGCGGCTACGGCGCGCACCGGCTGCTGCCGCTGCTCGATTTCGATTCGATCCGCGCCAACCCCAAGTTCTTCGGCGGCTACAGCGACATCACGGCGCTGCTCACGGCCATCACGCAGGATTGCGGCTTCGTGACGTATCACTGTCCCATGGCGGGCGCCGACGCGTTTGAAAATCAGGACGAATATACGATCGCGCGCGTGAAAGCCCTCTTTTTGGGAGAAAAGGGAAACTACGCGAATCCCGAAGGCAGGCCGCCGGGCAAGCTGAACGGCGGGCGCGCGGACGGGCCGCTTTGCGGCGGCAACCTCTCGCTGCTCGCGGCGTCGGTGGGCACGCCCTGGGAGATCGACACGAAGGGGAAGATCCTCTTCATCGAGGACGTCAACGAGCAGCCTTACCGCGTGGACGCGTTTTTGACGCAGTTGAGGAACGCGGGCAAGCTCGACGGCTGCGCGGGCATCCTGGTCGGCCAGTTCACCGAATGCGCGGCGGAAAAGCCCGAACAGTCTCTGACGCTGGACGAGGTGTTCGAGGACTTTCTGGCCCCGACGGGCAAACCCGTCATTACGAACGTAGTCTGCGGCCATTGCGTGCCGAGCATGAGCCTGCCCATGGGCGTTGCGTTCTTCATGGACGCGGATCTCGGGATATTCGGGGAAATATAGGCCGGGTTTGGCCAAGGCGCGCCGGGAAAACCGGGACAGGGAGCGGGTGAGCCGCTCCCTTTGAAGTAGACAGCGTAAATAAAAAAGCTGTCACGGAGAGCGCCATTCTTGACTTAAAAGACTTGAACAATACCTTTACAACAACGAGAGATACCAATTACGGTTAGGTAGGCTTGCCCGATGGAGTATCGTGCGCTGTTACATGCAGTATGATCAACTTTAAGTTTATTTACGTAAATACGTATTGACGGATATAACGAACTGCGTTAAGATGGTGGTGCGTAGTTACGTAATAATATTAAAGGAGAGTCGACATGGAAAACGATTACAGAATGGAAATTGAGAATCTAAAGAAAGAAATGAATGATTTAAAATCGTTATTTATGCAATTCACAGGCAACTCAGCTGCAAATACTCCTAATGAAGAATGTGCGCCGTTAATAAACGTGCGTCCAATGAAAAAGATGAACCCTGATCCCAAGTTAAGCAGCATTATGGAATCGCTTTGCAAGTTGACTGATAGCGAGAATCGAACAGGAAGTGTGACGTATCTCGGCGTTTTTACATCAGGCGGCAGACAATCAAATTGGATTCAAAACACGATCAATACTGACGATTTGCTTTCTTTAATTGAAAACAAGTCAGCCGCCACGGTATTACAGTGCATAGGAAGTAACGATAGATTAACCCTACTTCTTGCCCTTTTGCGCACACCGATGACGGTAGCGGCTATGGTTGAAAAATGCAGTTTCAACACGACCGGTCAAGTATACCATCACCTAAAACCGTTAATTGCAGCAGATTTGGTTTTTGAAGTTGAGCAACCTGAAAGGGGCGTATATGCTGTTAAACCTCATCGTGTTCAAGGAATTATTATGCTTCTTGCTGGTATTTCTGATTTAATTGATACAAAGTACTCTCAAGGTAATTGGGCAGCGGAGCAAAAAGATAGCTAAATATAATTTTCTTGAAAAAACGGATGGATTATCACTTCGAAAATCCATCCGTTTTATTATTTTGTTTGAATACTTGACAGGCTGCGGTTCACTGAGCCGCTCCCTGTTTTTACGGTTATGCCGGGCGTTCCGCCTCACTCAGAATCGTAACGGATTGTTTTCGCTTTCGAACACGCTTTGATATCCTTTTCGGTCTGCTCAAACCATCCGGCAAAACGCCGTTCCGCGCGGATTTCCAGCATGTCCATCTCCGCGCCCATTGAGAGGTCGCGCTCCGTTTTGTGCTTGCGCATCTCAAAAAGGACCTCCTTGAGCTTTTCGCCGAACCGGACGAGGTCGTCGTCTATGCAAGCGGGTTTTGCCCAGCGCGCAAGATGGATGGAACTCTCTTTTTCGCGCCGCCGGAAAAACTCCTGATAAATATGCTCCGTGATGTGCGGAACATAAATGGAATAGAGCTTCAGGATATTGAGCAGCGCGTAATACAGCGCGTACTGCGCGCTTCGGCGTCCTTCAACGCCGTGGATTCCGGGTTCGTAAAGGCGCTCCTTGACAAGCTCGATGTAGGTGTCGCAGAAATCCTTCCAGAAAAGCTCGTCGATCCCGCGCCGAGCCGAGCCGATTTCATATTCGTAGAGAAGCCTCGCGGCGCCGGCCGCGGTTTCGTTTACCCGCTCGATGATCCACCTGTCCGCGGGCAAAAGCTCCGGCGTCCGGCTCGGGTCGAAGTCCTGCAAATGCCCGATGGCGAACCTGGACGCGTTCCACAGCTTCGTAATGAACCGCTTGGGGACCGCCAGCTCATCCGGCGAGAAAAACGTGTCCGTCCCGAGCCGCGCTCCCGCCGTCCAATACCTGAGGACGTCGGCGGAATGCGTTTGGATCAGGCTTCGCGGCTCAAGCGCGCTGTTGCTCTTGGATTTGCTGATCTTCTCGCCCTTTTTGGCGAGGACGAACCCGCAAATCATCAGATCCTTCCACGGTATGTCCCCGGTGTGGTACAGGCTGCGGACGATCGTGTAAAACGTCCATGTGCGGATGATCTCGTGCGCGTGGGTGCGCATGCTCATCGGCGTGAGCTTCAGCCCGAGCCGCTCGTTGATCTGCGGCGTCACGCTCGACGTCGCCCAGGTATCGAACACGGCGCTTTCGGGGATGAACTCGGTGCAGCCGCATTCGCAGGCGCCGACGTATTCCGTTTCAAGCGGGTTGACGGGCAGTTGCTCCGGGTTCGCGAAAACGGGCTTTTCGCATTCCTTGCAGTACCAGACGGGGAACGGGACTCCGAAGTACCGCTGACGGGAAATGCACCAGTCCCATTTGAGGTTTTCCACCCAGGCGACGTAGCGCTGCTTCATATTGGCGGGATACCAGTTGATTTCGTCGGCCGCCTTGAGGAACGCGTCCTTCCCGCTCATAATGTCGATGTACCACTGCCGCGAGGGTATGATCTCGATGTCGTTCCCGCAGCGCTCGTGCGTCCCCACCATATGAGCGATGGTTTCGCGTTTGAGCAGCAGCCCCTTTTCCCCGAGCAGCCGGACGATCTCTTTTCTCGCGGCCGGAACCTCCAAGCCGCCGATGAAAGGAATATCCTGCGCGACGCGGCCGTCCGGCAGTATCACCCGGCGGTACGGCAGGTTGTATTGAATAAACCATTCGGCGTCCGTGCTGTCGCCGAAGGTCGCGCACATCACCGCGCCGCTGCCTTTGTCCATGCCGACCTTTTCATCGGACAGGATCGGGATTTCATAATCGTAGAGCGGGACGAGAGCGGATTTTCCGACATATTGCCGATACCGCTCATCCGCGGGATTGACGAACAGGCAGACGCAGCCGTAAAGCAGCTCGGGGCGCGTGGTGGCCACCTCGAGCGGCTTCCCATCGACCGTGAAGGGAATGTAGTGCAGCGCGCTTTGCGCATCCGCCGTGTTCAGTTCGGCCTGGGCGATCGAAGTTTGGCACTCGGTGCACCACAGCACCGGGGATTCCTTCATGTACGCCTTGCCCATCCTCACGAGCTCCAGGAACAATTCCTGCGAGATTCTGCGGACTTCCGGGCTGATGGTCTGATATTGCGCCGACCAGTCCACCGAGAAGCCGAGGGATGTCAAAAGCGCTTTGAATTCGCTTTCGTATTTTGCCACCGTGGCTTGGCATTTCGCGATAAACGCGCTGCGCGGCAAAGCGTTGGCGCGCAGCCCTTCGTCGCGCTCGACGAGCCGTTCGCTCGGCAGCCCGTTGTCGTCGAAGCCGAACGGGTAAAACACGTTGTAGCCCTGCATCCGGCGGAAACGCGCGATCATTTCAGCCTGCGCGTAGGAGAACAGATGGCCTATGTGCAGGCTTCCGCTGACCGTGGGCGGCGGCGTGTCGATGGAATACAGCTCGCCGTCCCTGTCTTTGTCAAAGCGGTAAACGCCTTCCCGCTCCCAAAAGTCCTGCATTTGCCTTTCGATTTCCGAAAAGTCGTAGCGCTTATCCATATCGGATCCTCCCAAACTGAATTCAACCGAATACAACAAAAAACCCAAGCAGCGCATTCAATGCTGCTTGGGACGTACGTGAGCGTACGCGGTACCACCCAAATTCAGAGGATTCCCTCTGCACTCTGACGATACGGGAGGGTCGTCGCCATCCGATATCGCTTTCCTTATGACGGTGGAAATTCCGTTGAAGCCTACCAGGAGATTTCTCCCCGTTCGGTTCACAGCTCGGAGGCTACTTTCCATGCTTCCCTCACGGGAGCTCGCACCGGCCGCTCCCTCTCTGTGCATCGGAAAGGATGTACTCCTCCTCGTCAACGCCTTTTTTGTATTCAGTTTCGTATATTATACGCATTTGCAGGAAAAATATCAAGCGGAACGTTTTGATCTCCGCCGCCGACGGCAGGCCCGGGATGCGCATAAAACTGTTGCCTTTTCGAGGAAACCCGTGATATAATTCACGTTGGCGCGGCGGCATGGAACCGCGCGCCCGCGTAAGATCACACTACGCACCCGCGCGGACTCCGGGGCTCGTGCTCGATTGAGCTTCCTTCGGGGGTTGATGCGCGGGGTGGACAAAAACGAGGAGGTTTTTTTATGTCAGTCATTTCCATGAAGCAGCTCCTTGAGGCCGGCGTGCATTTCGGCCACCAGACCCGCCGCTGGAACCCGAAGATGAAGGAATACATCTTCACGGAGCGCAACGGCATCTACATCATCGACCTGCAAAAGACCGTCAAGAAGATCGACGAGGCGTACTATTTCGTGCGCGACCTCGCGATGGACGGCGGCAGCATACTGTTCGTGGGCACCAAGAAACAGGCGCAGGAATCCATCGAGCAGGAAGCCAAGCGCTGCGAGATGTTCTTCGTCAACCAGCGCTGGCTCGGCGGCATGCTCACCAACTTCAAGACCATACAGGGCCGCATCGCCAAGCTCAGGAAGATCGAGAAGATGGAGGCGGACGGGGATTTCTCGCTCCTGCCCAAGAAAGAAGTCATCAAGCTCAAGGCCGAGCAGGAGAAGCTCGAAAAGAACCTCGGCGGCATCAAGGACATGAAAAAGCTGCCCGCCGCGGTGTTCGTGGTCGACCCGCGCAAGGAGAACATCGCCATCATGGAAGCCCGCGCTCTGGGCATCCCCGTTGTCGCCATCGTGGACACGAACTGCGATCCGGACGAGGTGGATTATCCCATCCCCGGCAACGACGACGCCATCCGCGCCGTGAAGCTGATCGCCTCCAAGATCGCGGACGCCGTGCTCGAGGGCCATCAGGGCGAGCAGATGGAGGATACGGCCGCGGAAACCGCGCCCGGCAAGGATGAGGACGACTTTTAAGCCGCACCACAGGAGGAGGATAAAGCTATGTTTACCGCAAAAGACGTAATGACGCTGCGAGAGATGAGCGGCGCCGGCATGATGGACTGCAAGAAGGCGCTGGTCGAGACCGACGGCAACATGGAGAAGGCGCTCGACTACCTGCGCGAGAAGAGCCTGGCCGACAACAAGAAAAAGGCTTCCCGCATCGCGGCCGAAGGCATCGTGGAGAGCTACATCCACCTGGGCGGCAAGATCGGCGTCATCGTCGAGGTCAACTGCGAGTCGGACTTCGTCGCCGCGACGGAGGGCTTCCACGCGCTCGCCCACGACATCGCCATGCACATCGCGGCCAGCAAGCCGACCTGTGTTTCCAAGGAAGAGGTCAACCAGGACGAGATCGAGCACGAGAAGAGCATACTGCGCGCGCAGGCGCTCAACGACGAGAAGCTCAAGAACAAGCCCGCCGCCATCATCGACAAGATGGTCGAGGGCAGGATCGAGAAGTATTATAAAGAAGTGTGCCTGCTCGAGCAGCCCTTCGTGAAGGACCCCGACATCACCGTCGGCCAGCTCGTGAACCTGGCCATCGCCAAGATGGGCGAGAAGATCAGCGTGCGCAGGTTCGTGCGCTACGAGATGGGCGAAGGCCTCCAGAAGAAACAGGACAATTTCGCCGAGGAAGTCGCGGCCATGGGCCAGGCCACCAAGTAATTCCCACCGGGGGGAACACGGCTTCGTGTTCCCCTTTTCTTTATCGCAAACCCGGCTCGGCCCCTTCTGTGAATTTGCGCGCCTTGCCCGTTGCGCCGCAGCGGCCGACTTATATGCTCTCTTTTCATATCCTTTTGCATACCGGAGGAAAACTATGATCAAGTATAAGCGCATCTCCCTCAAGCTCAGCGGCGAGGCGCTCGGCGGCGCGGAGGTCGTCGATTTCGAGGCCGCGCGAAGCGTCGCGCGGGAAATCAAAGCCCTGCGCGAGGCGGGCGTCGAGGTCGGCGTGACGCTCGGCGGCGGCAACATCTGGCGCGGGCGGAGCAGCGGCAACATGGACCGCAACCGCGCGGACCAGATGGGCATGCTCGCGACCATCGTCAACTCGCTCGCCATGGAGGCGGTGCTCCTCGAGGAGGGCGTCCCCTGCAAGGTGCTCTCGGCCACGCCCATGGAGCGCGTGTGCGATACGTTCACCTCCCAGCGCGCCGAGGCGGCGTTCGCGGCGGGGCAGGTCGTGCTCTTCGCCGCGGGAACGGGGCTGCCCTTCTTTTCAACCGACACGGCGGCCGCGCTCAAGGCCGCGGAAATCGGCGCGGACGCGCTGCTGCTCGCCAAGTGTGTGGACGGCGTCTATTCGGACGATCCAAAGCGCAACGGTCACGCTTCGCGCTTCTCCCGTCTGAGCTACGATGAGGTGATCGCGCGCGACCTCAGGGCGACCGACATCACGGCCATTACGCTCTGCCGCGAGCGGAATATCCCAATCGTGGTCTTCGCGATGCGCGAGGCGGGCAGCATACTGCGCGCGGCGTCCGGCGAGGATGTGGGAACATTGATTGACGGGGCGGCGGCCATTGGGTAAAATAGGATACGGAATACTTTACAAGGAGGCTTGCTATGGACGCACTGGAATTCGCAAAGGATAAAATGAGCAAAACCGAGGCTACGCTCAGGCGCGAGCTTTCGGTCATGCGCGCCGGCCGCGCCAACCCGCAGGTGCTCGAGCGCATTTTCGTCGATTATTACGGCACGCCGACGCCCATCAACCAGGTCGGCAACATCTCCTCTCCCGAGGCGCGTCAGCTCGTCATCTCGCCCTACGATCCCTCCATGCTCGGCGCGATCGACAAGGCCATACAGAAGAGCGATCTGGGCATACACCCTTCCAACGACGGCAAATACATCCGCCTGATATTCCCCGAACTGACCGAGGAACGCCGCAGGGAACTGGTCAAGAGCGTCAAGAAAACCGGCGAGGAGGCGAAGGTCGCCGTGCGCAACATCCGCAGGGACGCCATAGAAATGGCCAAGAAGTCCCAGAAGGCGGGCGAGATCACCGAGGACGACCTCAAGAAGACCGAGGATCAGGTCCAGAAACAGACCGACGCCGCCATCAAGGAGATCGAACGGATACTCGCCGACAAGGAGAAGGAGATCATGCAGGTTTGACCGACGTCTTGGGCCTCGAGCTGAACAGGGCAGCCGAACTGCTCGCCCGCGAGGGGTACGAAGTCGCCGCGGCGCAGGTTTCCAGCAAAAAGGGCGTCGCTGGAAACGATGCGCGCGTGGTGCGCGTGCGCCGCACGGGCGAGTTTAAAGTGGAACTGACGTACGCCGTGTTCAAAACGGACGTCGATTTTATCCCGGAAGGACAGGAACGGACGATTGAAGGCGAAGGAGCTTGCTGAACTGAAAAAAAGGCTCGCGCCCCTGCCGCGCCACGTGGGCATCATCATGGACGGCAACGGCCGCTGGGCGAGCGCGCGCGGCCTGCCGCGGCCGATGGGGCACAGGGCGGGCACGGAGCGGCTTCGCAGCCTCATCCGCCTGAGCTCGGACCTGGGCATAGAAGCGCTCTCGCTCTACGCCTTCTCGACGGAGAACTGGAAGCGCCCGAGGGTCGAGGTCGAAACGCTCTTTGCGATCTTCATGGATTATTTCAACGCCGAGGTCGAGGCGCTCCATCAAAACGGAGTGCGCATCACCGCCATGGGCGATCTCGAGGGCCTGCCCGAAAGCGTGCGCCTCTCGTGCCTGCGGGCGATGGAAAAGACGCGGGCGAACGCGGGGCTTCGCCTCAACATCGCGCTCAACTACGGCAGCCGGGCGGAGCTCGGCCGCGCGGCGCGGCTGCTCGCAAAGGACGCCGCCTCGGGCAGGCTCGATCCCGCCTCGGTCGACGAGGCCTCGCTTCAGGGAAGGCTCTGGGTCGCAGACCTTCCGGACGTCGATCTTCTGATCCGCACGGGCGGAGAGAAGCGGCTCTCGAACTTCATGCTGCTGCAGCTCGCCTACGCGGAGCTCGCCTTCGTCGAGGATTACTGGCCGGACTTTTCCGACGAGCGGTATATCGAGGCGCTTGCCGACTTCGCCGGGCGCTCGCGGCGCTTCGGCGGACTGGATGGTGAATGACATGCTCAAGCGCGTTGTCGTCGGGGCGATACTCATACTCTTCTTCATTTCCGTTCTGCTGCTGGGCGGGTGGTATCAGTGCGCCGCCTTCAGCCTCGCGGCGCTCATGAGCGCGTATGAGCTCTGCCGCGCCCTGCGCCAGAGCGAAAGGAAGGTGTTCGCCGCCCCGGCGTATGTCCTGGCGGCTTCCTATTGCGCCGTATACAGGCTCCTCGGGTCGCGGGCGCTGTTGTTGCTGTGGCTCGCGTGCGCGCTTTTCGTTTGCGGCGAGCGCGTATTCAATCCCAGGCGCGCCACGCAGGATACGCTGCTGGGGCTGTCGCTGTTGATCTATCCGGCCGCGCTCCACGTTGCTCTGATGCTCGTCGCGGAGCAGGGAGGCTTCGCCGCGAGCCGGCTCGGGCTGATCGCCGCTTTCGCGATGCCCCTGGCGGGGGACACCTTCGCGTATTTCATCGGCATCTCCCTGGGCAGGCGCAAGCTTTGCCCGGAGCTGAGCCCGAACAAAACCGTCGCGGGCGGCGTGGGCGGCCTCGTCGGCGGCATGGCGGGAGGCCTGCTCGCGTTCTTCCTGCAGGGCTTTTTCCCCGCGGGCGCGCCGCTCCTGGAACTGCTCGCGCTCGGCCTCGCGTGCGGCGCGATCGGCCAGGTCGGCGACCTGTTCGCCTCTGCGATCAAGAGGTATGCCGGCGTCAAGGACTACGGCTATATTTTCCCCGGCCACGGGGGCGTGATGGACCGGCTCGACAGCGTGCTCTTCTGCGCGCCGATCGTTTACGCCGTGTTCACGCTGCGGCCCCATTGAGGGTGTATGATTAGCGCTATGAAACGCGTCGCGATACTCGGCTCGACAGGCTCCATAGGCACGCAGGCGCTCGAGGTGATCCGCGCCTCGGGCGGAACCCTGCGCGCCGCCGCGCTGTGCGCCAAATCGCGCGCGGAGCTGCTGTTGGAACAGGCCGCGGAATTTTTGCCCGAACTCGTCTGCGTCGAGGACGAGGCCGCCGCGCGCTTCCTCGAGGGGAAGCTGCCCCGGGAAACGGCGCTCCACTGCGGCGCGGACGCGGGCAGCGTCGCGGCCGCATACGGGAATGCGGATTCGGTCGTCCACGGCATCGGCGGCTTCGCGGGCACCGCGCCGCTTGTCGCCGCGCTCAGGGCAGGCAAACGCGTCTGCCTCGCGAACAAGGAGAGCGTCGTGTGCGCCATGCCGCTTGTGGAGCGCGCGATGCTTGAGGGCGGCGGGGAGCTGCTGCCCGTGGACAGCGAGCAGTCCGCGCTGTTCCAATGCCTTGCCGCGGGCCGGCGGGAGGATGTAAAGCGGCTCATACTCACCGCCTCGGGCGGGCCGTTCCGGACGTATGAGCGCGAGCGTCTCTCGCGCGTCACGCCGGAGGAGGCGCTTCGCCACCCAACCTGGCGCATGGGCGTCAAGATCACGCTCGATTCGGCGACATTGTTCAACAAAGGGCTTGAAATCATCGAAGCCGCGCATCTTTTCGGCTTCGGCGCGGATATGATAGATGTGGTGATCCATCCGCAGTCCGTCGTGCACTCGATGGTGGAGTTCCGCGACAGCTCCGTGCTCGCGCAGCTCTCAAGCCCGGATATGCGCCTCGCGATCCGCTACGCGCTCACCTGGCCCGAGCGGACGGAGAGCCGCTTCGGCGCGCTGGATTTGACCAAACTCGCGGGGCTTACCTTCGAAAAGCCGGACGGCGCGCGTTTCCCGGCGCTCGGGCTCGCGTACGCGGCGCTTCGCGCGGGCGGGCTCGCGCCATGCGTTTACAGCGCGGCGAACGAGGCGGCGGGGGCGCTGTTCCTCGAGAGGCGCGTCGGCTTTACGGATATCCCCGCGCTCGTGGAGGACGCGCTCGAGCATACGCCCGCGGGGCGGGCGGATTCGTTTGAGGCGGTGTTGGAGGCGGACCGGCGCGCCCGCGCGCGCGTCGCCGCAAAGGCGGATATCATCCGCCCGCGTTAACCGGAAAACGTTGGAGGGGTGGACGGCATCCGCCCGCGATGAGCCGGCGCGCGCCGGTCGTAAAAAGAAGCGAGGTAGCGGGATGAGCGTTGTGCTCTACTTCATCATCGGGCTCGTCATACTCTGCGTGTTCGTGACGCTGCACGAACTGGGGCATTACATCGCGGGAAGGGCGCTGGGCTTCGGCATCGTCGAGTTCGCGGTGGGCATGGGGCCGGCCATCATCAAAAAGACGAAAAACGGCATACTCTACACGTTGCGCGCGCTGCCCGTGGGCGGCATGTGCCGCTTCTACGGGGAGGATGAGGAAACCGGGGACGGCCGGGCCTTCGGCGCGCAGAAGCCCTGGAAGCGGGCGATCGTGCTTGCCTCGGGCGCCCTGATGAACCTGATCACCGCCGTCGTGCTCGCCGTGATCGCGCTCATGGCCATCGGCGTGACGGTCGATTACATTCCGGCCGTAGACAGTTTCACGTTCGAAAATTCGCCCGCGCAGCTCGCGGGGTTGGAGCCGGGGGACGTGTTCCTCGCCGTGGACGGGCAAAAGCTTACGCCGAGGGATCAGTTCAACTCGCTTCTTTCGCTGCTCTCAAACGCCAAAAGCGAAGCCTGCACCGTCACCGTGGAGCGCGGCGGGGAGACGATGGATTTCACCGTGCGCGATTTCTACAGCGAGGCGGAGGGCCGCAACATCATCGGCATTATGATCAGCGGCATGCCGGTCTATGAAAAGATGGGCTTGGGCGAGGCGTTGGGCAGCTCCTTCCGCTATATCTGGGAGACGATCAAGGCGCTCTACGGGTTCATAGGCATGCTCTTTCGCGGCGAGATCAAGCAGGGGGACGTCATGGGCCCCGTGGGCATCGCGTTTCTGATCGCGGACGCGGCCAAGCAGAACGTCGCGCAGCTTCTCTACATCGCGGTGCTCATCAGCGCGAACCTCGGCGTGTTCAACCTTATGCCCCTGCCCGCGCTCGACGGGGGGAGGCTCGTGTTCGTCGGCCTCGAGGCCGTCCGGCGCAAGCCCATGCCGCCCGAGAAGGAGGGCCTCGTGCATCTCGTGGGCATCGTGCTGCTGCTCGGGCTCATCGCATATCTTACCGTTACGGATATCATCACGCGCATCGGAGGCTGATATATGGCTCGCTTATCGCGCGCCGTATCCGCGGGGGGCGTCGCCATAGGCGGCGGCGCGCGGGTCAGCGTGCAATCCATGACCAACACCCGCACGGCGGATGTCGAAACCACGGCCGCGCAGATCGCCTCCCTCGAGGAGGCGGGCTGCGAGATTGTGCGTCTCGCGGTGCTCGACGAGGCGGATGCGCGCGCGATCCGCTCGCTCAAGGCGCGCGCGCGGGTCCCTCTCGTCGCGGACATCCACTTCGATTACAGGCTTGCCCTGCTGAGTCTCGAAAGCGGCGTGGACAAGCTTCGCATCAATCCGGGCAACATCGGAGCCGAGGCGCGCGTGCGGCGCGTCGCGGATGCGGCCAGGGAGCGGAACGTTCCCATCCGCATCGGCGTCAACTCCGGTTCGCTCGAAAAGGAGCTTTTGGCCCGATACGGCGCGCCGACGCCCGAGGCGCTCGTCGAGAGCGCGCTCGCGCACGCGCAGCTGCTCGAAAAAGCGGGCTACGCGGACGGCATCGTGCTCTCGGCAAAATCCTCCTCGGTGTGCGGTACGGTCGAAGCGTACCGTCTGCTCGCATCGCGCTGCGACTACCCGCTGCATCTGGGCGTCACGGAAGCGGGCGGGGGAGAAACGGCTGTGATCAAGTCCGCCGCGGGCATCGGCGCGCTGCTGCTCGAGGGCATCGGCGACACGATCCGCGTGTCCCTGACGGGCGATCCCGTGCGTGAGGCGGAAGCCGGCGTCGCGCTGCTGCGCGCGCTGGGCCTTCGCCGCGAGGGCGTGGAGGTCATAAGCTGCCCGGGCTGCGGCCGCTGCCATGAAATCGCCGCGCAGGAGGCGCTCGCGGAGCGCGTAAGGCGTGAGTTCGCGCATGCGAAGCGCCCGCTCAAGGTCGCGGTCATGGGCTGCGTCGTCAACGGGCCCGGCGAGGCGCGCGAGGCGGATGTCGGCATCGCCTTTGGCAAGGGCAACGCCGTGCTCTTTGAGAACGGCGAACAGGGCGCGTCCGGCGCGCTCCCGGGCATCGCGGAGGAACTTATCGCGCGCGTGCGCGCGAAGTTGGGCGAAGATGATTGACAACTGACGGCCGACGGCCAAGAACGCCGCCGCGGTCGGGATATTACCGCGCACTTATAAAACAAGGGGGAAGGTTCTGCTTACGCAATGGAACGGCATCGGCCGAATCGTTACCGGATGAACAGAACCGTCCCCCTTGCTCTATGACGCGGGACGAAGGAAGGTAGCCAATGGATCGATCGGACCCCTACGGCCTTGCCGCGTACGGCGCAAGGCTTGAAAACGCGAGGCTTCATAAACGGCAAAAGACACTTGAGGCGCATCTGGTCGGGGAGCGATTGCTCGACGCGCGCGAAGCGCAGACGATCGCCGCCGCGATGTCGCAGGCCGTGCCCGGCTGCGCGGTGCAGCTTCGCGCCGCGCTCGAGGACGGCGAGCCGCCCATGGCCGACGAGCGTGCCTTTTTCGCCATGCTTTCGAGGAGCTGGACCCACCTCTCCCCGCTCATGGGCGTGTGTCTCAAAAACGCCGCGTGGGCGTGCGAGGGGAACGCGCTCGAGGTGCGCATCCCTGAAAAGCTCTACCATGCCGCGCGCACCTGCAACGGCGCGGACAGGCTCAAGGACTTTCTCAAAGAGACGTACGAACTGAAACTCGACATCCGCATCGTCCCCGACGCGAGCATGGAGCCTCCGCAGCCCGGCGCGGCGGAGGAGGCTGCCGCGAGCGCGGCCGCGGCGCCGAACGCCCCGAAGGAAGCGCCCAGGAAGAAGAAAACGAGATCCGGCGCGCGCGTATCGCAAAAGGACATCGTGCTGGGCGAACCCGGCGCATCGAAGCCCGTCGCGATGGCGCTGGTCAACGAGGAGAGCGGCACGGTGAGCGTGCGCGGCGAGATCATCTCCATAGACGCGCGCACGCGAAAAAACGGCGGCTACATACTTATGGCTTACGTGACGGACAGGACAAACACGCTGCCCCTCAAGGCGTTCCTCCCGGCCGAAAAGAAGCATGTCATCGAGCGGCTCGAGGAGATCCGGGACGCGGGGGACTGGATCGTCGTCCACGGCAGGTACGACAGGGACCAGTTCTCCGGCATGTACTGCGTGTTCGCGGACTATATCTACCGCACCGAGGCCGAACGCAGGCGCGACACGGCCGAAAGCAAGCGCGTGGAGCTGCACCTGCACACCAAGATGAGCGCCATGGACGGCTTTATCGACGCGCAGAAGGCCGTGGAAACCGCCGCCCGCTGGGGACACAGGGCCATTGCAATCACCGACCACGGCGTCGTGCAGGCGTTCCCCGCGGCCGTGAGCGCGGCTGAGAAGCTCGCCAAGAAGGGCAAGGACATCAAGGTGCTGCTCGGCGTGGAGGGCTATCTGCTACCGGACTGCGCGCTCATACCCATGGACGGAAGCTTTTGCGCCATAGACGCCGTGAGCGCGCCGGACGTGCGCGCGGACAACATTTTCGCGCTCAGCGCCGTGAAGCGGGAAGCGGGCGGCATTGAGGCGCGCTTCTTCACGCTCGTCAACGCGGGCGCTGTAATCCCCGAGGAGCTTGCCGGGCGCTACGGCATTTCGCAGCGGGCGCTCGAAAACGCGCCCACCGCGACCGAGGCGCTCAAGGCGCTCGCGGACTTCGTAGGCGCGTCGCGCGTCGTGGCGCACGACACGCAGGCCATGCTCAGGCTGCGCCGTAAGGCGGACGCGCTCAACATCGGCTTCCCGCGCGAGTGCGTGGCGGCGGATATGCTCGCGCACGAGCTTTGCCGCGAAAAGCCCGTGCTCGCGCCCGAAACGCCCGGAGAATGCTTCGAAGCCCTCGGCGTACCCGCGCCCGGCAACGATCCCGCGGCGCTCGCGGACGCGCTCATGGCGCTCTTTCTCGCGTGCGTCGCACGCATGAAGACGCGGGGCATATCAAGGCTGCCGCTGTTCGACTGCGTGCCCGCGGAGAAGGTGCGCGGCAAGCGAAGCACGTTCCACATCATACTCATCGCCAGGAATCCCGCCGGGCTCAAGCATCTCTATAAGCTCGTGAGCTACGCGCATCTCGAGCACCTCAAGGGCGTGCCGCAGATCCCGCGAAGCCTGCTTTTGTTCCACAGGGAGGGCCTCGTCGCCGGCTCCGCGTGCGAGGCGGGGGAGGTGTTCCGCGCCGTGCTCGACGACGAGCCGCAGGATAAACTCGAAGCCATAGCGCGCGAGTACGATTACCTCGAGGTGCAGCCCGTGGGCAACAACGAGTTCCTCGTGCGCGGCGAGCAGGTCAAGGACAAGGAGGGCCTTCGCGACCTCAACCGGAAAATCGTCGCGCTTGGGCAGGCGCTCGGCATACCCGTCGTCGCCACGGGGGACGCGCACTTCATGGATCCCGAGGACGCGGTCTTTCGCGCCATCGTCATGAGCGCGCGCGAATTCAAGGATGCCGAGCAGCAGGCGCCGCTCTACTTCCACACGACCGACGACATGCTCGGGGAGTTCTCGTATCTGGGCGCGGAAAAAGCCTTGGAGATCGTCGTGGACAATCCCAACAGGATCGCCGACGCCTGCGAGAGGATGATGCCCTTCCTCTCCGAAAAGAGCACCTACGCGCCGGAATTCCCGGGCGCGAGCGCGGAGCTCAAGCGCATCGCGGAGAAGCGCGCGCACGAGATCTACGGGGACGTGCTGCCCCCTGTGGTGGAAGCGCGGCTGAAAAAAGAGCTGAGCTCCATCATAGGCAACGGCTACGCCTCGCTCTACCTTGCGGCGGAGCGGCTCGTCAAGAAGTCCAACGCGGACGGCTATCTCGTGGGCTCGCGCGGTTCGGTCGGCTCGTCGTTCGTGGCGACGATGGCGGGCATCACCGAGGTGAACCCGCTCCAGCCGCACTACGTCTGCCCGTCGTGCCGCCACAGCGATTTCGACGTGGATCTCGCCAAATATACCTGCGGCATCGACATGCCGGACGCGTTCTGCCCCGCGTGCGGCGTGAAATACGAGAAGCTCGGCTACACGATCCCCTTCGAGGCGTTCCTCGGATTCAAGGGGGATAAGACGCCCGACATCGATTTGAACTTCTCGGGCGAATACCAGCCCGTCGCGCACAAATACGTCGAGGAGATGTTCGGCGAGGGCTACGCCTTCCGCGCGGGCACGATCTCCGGCCTCAAGGACAAGACCGTTTACGGCTACATCAAGGGCTACTGCGAGGAGCGCGAAACCGCCTTCTCGCGCGCGGAAACCGAGCGGCTCGTACACGGCTGCGAGGGCGTCAGGCGCACCACGGGCCAGCATCCCGGCGGCATCATCATCGTGCCGGAGGGGTATGAGATATTCGACTTCACGCCCATCCAGTATCCCGCGGACAAGAGTGACAAGAATACCATCACCACGCATTTCGACTTCCACGCCATGGACGACCGGCTCGTCAAGCTCGATATACTCGGGCACGACGATCCCACGGCCATGCGCATGTTCCATGAGATCACGGGCGTCGATCCCAAGGATATCCCGCAGGACGATCCGGCGACCATGCGCATCTTCTCCTCGCTCGAGCCGCTCAAGATCACGCTCGACGCGCTCGAGTGCGACGTGGGCAGCATAGGCATACCGGAGTTCGGCACGCCGTTCGTGCGGAAGCTCCTTATGGATACGCGGCCGACCACGATGGACGAGCTGGTCCGCATCTCCGGCCTTTCGCACGGCACGGACGTGTGGCTTGGCAACGCGCAGGAGATGGTGCTCGGCGGCATCGCGACGCTCTCGCAGGTGATCTGCACGCGCGAGGACATCATGAACTCGCTCATGGCCATGGGCGGGGAGGCGTCCATCTCCTTCAAGACCATGGAGAGCGTAAGGAAAGGGCGCGGCCTCACGGAAGAGATGGAAAAGAACCTCGCACAGCTTCACGCGCCGGAGTGGTTTGTGACGTCGCTTCGAAAGATCAAATACCTGTTCCCGCGCGCGCACGCGGCGGCGTACGTGATGATGAGCTTCCGGACGGCTTGGTTCAAGGTGCATCATCCGCTCGCGTTCTACGCGGTGTATCTTTCCGCGCGGGCGGACGCCTTCGACGTGGAAGCGGCCGCAGGCGGGGGGGAGCGGGTGCTCAGGCACATACTGAGCATCAAGGAAAAAGGCAACCGCGCGGAGCAGAAGGAGCAGGATCTGCTCGTCATACTCGAGGTCGTATATGAAATGAACCGGCGCGGCATAGAGCTGTTGCCCATAGACCTCTACAGGTCCGACGCGACGCGCTTTCTCATCGAGGGCAACGCGCTTCGCCCGCCGTTCAGCGCCATCGCAGGCGTGGGCACCGGCGCGGCCGAGGGCATCGGCGCGGCGCGCGCGGAAGGCCCCTTCGCCTCGGTGGAGGATTTCCGCGTCCGCACCAAGGCCAACAGCGCCGTGGTCGACAAGCTGCGCGCGCTCAAATGCTTCGAGGGCATGCCCGAGGCGAACCAGATTACGCTGTTTGGGTTTTAATCAATCGACAATTGACAATTGACAATTGACAATTGACAATCGAGTAAATAATATTCGAATTTCGTTTTAACGGGGCGCGAGGCTGTTCTCGTCGATTTTCAATTGACCATCTTCCATAGAACCGCAGCGAATGTCCTTGCGGCTGTTAGCCTCCGGCACCGAAAAACGCCCCTGCCGAGGAACGGCGCAAGCGCGGATATTATCCGCCCGCACCGCTTAGAGGATGGGTTTTGCACGTATGAGGGTAATGACGGTATGGAAAAGGCCGTTGGCGCGCCGGAACAGCACCGCCGGAAGAAGGGTAGAACCGTCCCCGACGCTTAAAAGAAACACAAATTCCCCCGCCCGCAGGCGGCGTTGCCGATTGTCAATTGTCAATTGTCCATTGTCAATTGCTTCAAACTCTCCCCATACGGCTCCCTGCATATCCCCTTCTCGGTGACGATGGCCGTAATCAGCGCATGCTCCGTCACGTCGAAGGCAGGATTGTAGCACTTCACGCCCGAAGGGGCCACGGGCTTCGCGAAGAATTTCGATTTGATCTCCTCCGGGTCGCGCAGCTCGATCTCGATGTCCGCGCCGGTTTTGCAGTTCGTGTCGATGGTCGAGGTTGGGCCGAGCACGTAGAAGGGGATGCCGTAGTGCCTGGCGAGTATCGCGACGCCGTTCGTGCCGGTCTTGTTGGCGACGTCCCCATTGGCGGCGACGCGGTCGCATCCGACGAAACAGGCTTGCACCCAGCCGTTCTTCATGACGGCCGAGGCCATGTTGTCGCAAATGAGCGTCGTGTCCACACCCGCGCGGGATAATTCGTATGTGGTCAGCCGCGCGCCCTGCAAAAGCGGCCGCGTTTCATCCGCGAACACGCGAAAATTCATGCCGCGTTCGGTTCCGAGCAGCACCGGCCCGAGCGCCGTGCCGTATTTCGAGGTCGCGAGCGGCCCCGCGTTGCAGTGCGTGAGTATGCCGTCCCCATCCCGGATCAGAGTCAGCCCGTATTCCGAAATCGCCCTGCATTTGGCGATGTCGTCCCCATGTATGCCGACGGCCTCGCGCCGGAGGGCCGCGAGCAATTCATCCCGGGGTTTATCGAGGCTGTTTTTTGCGGCGCCCAGCATTTTTTCGATCGCCCAGCTCAAATTCACCGCGGTCGGGCGGGAGGAATTGAGATACGCGCCGTATTCCGCGAGTTTGTCATAGAACGCCCGCGGCTCGGCCTCGCCGATGTCCTTTGCGAGCAGATACATGCAGTACGCGGAGAATATGCCTATGGCCGGCGCGCCGCGCACGCGGAGCGATGTGATCGCCTCAAACATATCCTCGGCTGTTTTCGGCCGGATTTCTTTTTCCTCGCTGGGTAACAGCGTCTGGTCGAGTATCCGGAGCTCGTCGTTTTCGGTAAGCCTGATGTTGTCCATGAAGTGCCCCCGTGCAATACTGTATGTCCAGTATAATTCCTTTTCGGGACGGCTTCAATGAAAAGAACCGCGGCGCCGCATGACATTCTCCGTGTGTTTTTCATATATTGCAGTAAGCGCCTGACTGTGCGCGAAAGGAGAATGTTTGTGACAGTGGATATCAACGATGTGTGCAATAAGCCGGCATGCCCCATCGCGCTGTATAAATCGATGCAGGGCAAATATTTCGTGGGCCTGAGCCGCGAGGAGTTCGGCAGGGGCAAGCACGCGTGGGCGGGGCTGTTCAATCCCCCGGATTCCGGGGTGCTGCTGTTCGTTAACGTGTTTACCGTGAGCGACGTGAGCGAGGTGCCCTTTTCGTTTCAGGTCTGGCTCAACGCCGTCGTGCAGGGGCCCGCGCGCCTGACGGATATGCAAAGCCCTTCGAACGTGGCGATC
>MWBW01000016.1 GCA_002069725.1 Firmicutes bacterium ADurb.Bin248
GGTGGGTATTTACCTGCACCTGCCATTCGCTGTTGATCTTGATCTGCCCGGGATAATTGAAACCGAACTGCACGACCTGCCTGATGAAATGGGATATGCCCGCCTTGCTGTTCGTATCGATCACTTCTTTGCCCAGGGTCGATATGCAGTCCAGCACCGTTCTCGCGTGCTCCTCTTTGAGATCGTGCAGCTCGTCGAAGATCAGATCCAGAAAAGAGGATATATTTTCGGGTTCGATTTCCTGGAATGCGTTTCTGAGGTTGCGGTTCATGTCGTAGAGCAGATGGTCGTAGAGCGTGGCCATCCCCGGCAGATGCAGCAGATAATAAAGATAATGAATCGACTCGAGGCGGGAGGTAAACTCCTTGGTAAAGCTTCTGAAATAATTCGCGATATCCTTAAAAAACATGATCTGCCGAAGCTTTTCCCACGTATCCGCGCGCTCGAGCTCGGTGCGAAGGCGGCTAAAAAAAGGCTTCCCGATCCGCTCGATGTTTTGGGCGTCCATCACGGTGAACAGCGGGCGCCTGGTCTGGAACCATGCTTCCGCGCCGGAAGTTTCCTCCCAGTAGTCGAAACAGCGGCCGAGGATATCGGAAGTAAGGCGCATGATCGTGGGCAGAAATTCCTCATGTTCCGCCAGCCTGTTGAAGCATTCCCTGAAATAGCCGGAGTTTCGTATATATATGGATTCGTGCCCGGGAATGTCGGCCTCTATGATGGAAAAGCTTCTGGAAATGACGGCGCGCGAAAAGTCGGCCTGGGTGGAAAGCCGATCCATAAACTGGATATGGGTCGTAACCAGAAGCTCGCGATCCGCTTCCGCCCTGACGGCGGCGAGCAGCTCCTCAAAAATATCCAATATAACCTTAAGCGCCCGCTCCGAATCCGGAAGCGAACGGTAAAACCAGATATCCTCCAAGCATATGCTGTGGAGAAGCTCGATCACATGCCTGTCGTTGCGAAATTTGTGATTCAGCTCCGTCAGGAATTCCTGAACCCTTTTATGAATGCCCCAGGCCGAGGCTGAAAGTTCCACAAACCATTGCTGTTCCGCCGGGATTGGATCCACACGATTCAGCGTGCGCGACAGGTTGGCTTCCAATGCCAGCGAAGAAACCTCGTTCACATCGTCCCTCCGACATATATTCAACTCAATAATTATATCATAATAAAGAAAATATGAAAGAGGCCCTTCTGTTTTTGCAACATTCCCTGCAAATACGGATCGGGGCCTCGATGAGCGGCGGGTAAATCTCCTTACCTATGTTTCGATAGTCTATACCTTGAATGCGCTTGGAGATTTTGTTGAGTACCTTTCGGCGATTACAAGGCTTTACGATGAGCAGAAATGCGCCGCACACCATCGTTAGGGGATTGGTTTACACGCAATATGGACAGACTTACAATGTATATAACCGGGAAATAATTTATAATGAAGTGTGGGATGCTCCTGTGACCGAAGTCGCGAAGCGGTATAGAAATACCGTTACGCCCGCTCAATCTTCGGGAACCTCGCTTATTTGCACCTTCCTTTGCCGCAAATACCGCTCCACCCCCAGCCGGTAATAATCGTTGCCCGCGCTGTCTATGACGACCGTCAGCGGCATATCGCACACCTCGACGCGGCAGACCGCCTCGCTGTCGAGGTCGGGAAAGGCGACGGTTTCCTTCGCCGCGACGCACCTTGCGTTGATTGCGGCGATTCCGCCGATCGCGCCGAAATACACCGCCCCGTTCTTCGCGATGCTCTCGACGACGCTTTGCGCACGTTCCCCCTTGCCAATCATGGCGGACAGGCCGCGCTCGAGCAGCGCCGGGGCGTAGGCGTCCATGCGGCCGCTTGTCGTCGGGCCGAATGCGCCGCAGGCTTCCCCCGGCCGCGCGGGGCTCGGGCCGACGTAATAGATGACCGCGTCCTTCAAATCGAAGGGCGGCTCCTCACCCTTTTCCAGAAGCTCCGATATGCGCTTGTGCGCGGCGTCCCTCGCGGTATAGACCGTGCCCGA
Source organism: Firmicutes bacterium ADurb.Bin248 (assembly GCA_002069725.1). Classification (GTDB taxonomy): domain Bacteria; phylum Bacillota; class Clostridia; order Christensenellales; family CAG-138; genus Phil1. The sequence continues at coordinate 2,010 of MWBW01000016.1, forward strand.
AAGGAGCACCTCGTCACCCGCGCGCAGGGCGGAGAGCTTATCCTTGGTCAGGGGCGTCATAAGTCGGATCGGCATGGTCTTCTCCTTCCAGCACGGCGGATTGGAACCGCGCGACATGGCAGTTGATGTTCACGGCGACAGGCAGCATCGCGATGTGCGTCGGACGGTATTCGACCGCGACGGCGAGCGCCGTGGTGTCGCCCCCGAAGCCCGCGGGGCCGATGCCGAGCCTGTTGATTTCGGCGAGGATCTCGCTTTCGAGCTCCGCGTACCGGCGCTCGGGGTGCGGCTGCCCCAAAGGGCGCAGCAGCGCCTTTTTTGCGAGCGCGGCCACCTGATCGAAGCTGCCGCCTATACCGACGCCGACGACCACCGGCGGACACGGGTTCGAGCCCGCGAGCCTTACGGTTTCCACGGCGAAGTCGATCACGCCCCGGCGGCCGTCGGAAGGCTTGAGCATGACGAGACGGCTCATGTTCTCCGAGCCCGCGCCCTTGGGAGCGACGGTAAGCTTGAGCTTGTCGCCCCCGACGAGATCGAACGAAATGATCGCGGGTGCATTGTCCCCCGTGTTGACGCGCGAAAGCGGATCCGAAACGACGGATCTGCGCAGATAGCCTTCCGCGCAAGCCCGGCGGACGCCCTCGTCGACGGCGTCCTTCAGATTGCCCTCGACGTGCGCGTCCTGTCCGAGCTCCACGAATACGCAGGTTATGCCGGTATCCTGGCATGCGGGAAACACGCCCTCGCGGGCGATCTCGCCGTTTTCGAGAATCCGGTCGAGCACGTTCTGCGCAGGTCCCCAGCTTTCAGCCTCCCGGCAGGCCCGTATCGCCTCCGTCACCGACGGCGGCAGGCAGTAATTCGCCTTAACGCAAAGCTCCTTCACCGCCTCAATTACGTGCTGCGCCCGAATGGTTTTCATCTGTGCGCCGCTCCCGAACGGATTGCCGCCTCTGCGACGCGCTTTGCGACGTTCGCGGCGACGCGCTTGTCGAACGGCGAAGGGACGATATACGAGGCATTCAGCTCCTCCTCCGCGACCAGCTCCGCAATGGCATACGCCGCGGCGATCTTCATTTCGTAGTTGATGTCCCGTGCGCGCGCGTCCAAAGCGCCCCTGAAGACGCCGGGGAAGGCCAGCACGTTGTTGATCTGGTTCGGAAAGTCGCTGCGCCCGGTACCCACGACGGCGGCGCCGGCCGCTACGGCCTCGTCGTACATGATCTCGGGCACAGGGTTCGCCATGGCGAAGACGACGGGCTTTTCGTTCATGGTCCGGATCATCCCGGCTCTCAGCGCGTTGGGCACGGATACGCCGATGAAGACGTCCGCGCCCTTGAGCGCGTCGGCAAGCGTGCCCGTCAGATGATCGGGGTTCGTGATGCCGCACAGCATTTTCTTGTGGCCGGCAATTCCCAAAGCGCGTTCACCGTACAGGATACCATGCTCGTCGCAGGCGACGATGCGCTTCACCCCGAGGTTGCGCAGCATTTTGATGATCGCCGTGCCCGCGCTGCCGGGGCCGTTCAAAACCACCCTGATCTCGTCGAGCCGCTTTTTCACGAGCTTGAGCGCATTGATCAGCGCAGCGGCGACGACGATGGCCGTGCCGTGCTGATCGTCGTGGAAGACCGGGATGTCGAGCTCCTTTTCCAGCCTTTCTTCGATCTCAAAGCAGCGGGGGGAGGAGATGTCCTCAAGGTTGATGCCCCCGAAAGTCGGCGCAAGGCATTTTATCGTTCTGATCAACTCCTCGGAGTCGGTGGTGTCGAGGCAGATCGGGAAAGCGTCGACGTCGCCGAACTCCTTAAACAGGATCGCCTTGCCCTCCATGACGGGCAGCGCCGCCTCCGGACCGATGTCGCCCAGGCCCAGCACTGCCGTGCCGTCGGTTATGACGGCGACGAGGTTGCCTTTCGCGGTGTATTTGTAGACGTTCGCCCTGTCGGCGGCGATCTCGCGGCAGGGCTGCGCCACGCCGGGCGTATAGGCCGCGCTCAGATCGTCGCGGTTTTCAAGGCGCACTTTGCTCGCGACTGCGATCTTTCCCTTCGCCTTTTCGTGCAAATCCAGCGAAAGCCTGTTGTAATCCATGCGTTCTCCCTCCAGGCGCGCCGCACCGCGGCGGCGACATGAACCCGCCGGGCGCGCGATTTCTACGCGATAGTATATCATACTTCCTTCGCGCAATTTAAGGCTTTTTTGCGCATGACCAATGGCTAACTGCTTTCTTTGGCGCTTCAGCGAAAAGAAATTGCCGGCTCTGCCGGTGAGGGAAAAAGAGTTATAACAAAAAAGACCTCCTACGCCGGAACGATGAAGGTTCGCCAACCGCATCGAACAAAGAGGAAGTCAAGTCATATGGATGACATACGGAGTCTAGCATACAGCAAAGGAAGACGCATGCGTGAGCATATTCAGCACACAATAGATATGATAAGCTGAAAAGCCCGCGATGCGCATTCGCTGAGTATCCTTTACGCATAATGAGGAATCGCAGATTATGATTTCGCCCCGCGGGCGTTTATTCGGGGACGCGAGCGGCGCATTCGCCAATGGCAGGCGTGATTCACTTTGGGAAGGGATTTATCCCGTGACGGAAGGCGAATCCCGCCTGTTCCAAGGTGCGCATTCGAGCAGCTTTACTCGACGATCAAGCCGTTCCTGCGCATGACCGAAACAATCGAATCCGCGCAATCCCGGCATATTTCCTCGCTCGCCGCTTCCACAAGCACCCGGACGACAGGCTCCGTGCCGCTCTTGCGCAGGAGCACGCGGCCGTCGCCGCCGAGCCTTTCTGCAACGCCTGTCTGTGCCGCCTGAACCTCGGGGTCGTTCAAAGCGCGGTCTTTGTCCGTGACCCGCACGCTGCGCAGCACCTGGGGGAACATTTGAAGCGGCTTCGTGAGCTCCGATAAGCTCGTTTTCCGATCCAGCATAACTTCCATGACCTTGATCGCCGTGAGCAGGCCGTCGCCCGTGTTCGCGAGCTTGCCGAAGATGATGTGGCCGGATTGCTCCCCGCCGATCAGGTGCCCGTTCGCCTTCATGTTCTCGTAGACGTATTTGTCGCCGACCGCCGTCTTTTCATAGCCGATGCCGGCGCGCTCGAGCGCCCGGTACAGCCCGAAGTTCGACATGACGGTCGTAACGACTTTGGAATTCCCCAATTCGCCGCGTTCTTTCATGTGGCAGGCGCACAGGTATACGATCCGGTCGCCGTCCACGACTTCGCCGCGCTCGTCCACGGCAAGGCAGCGGTCCGCGTCCCCGTCAAAGGCAAAGCCGACGTCGAGATGATTGCTGCGCACGATGCGGCAAAGCTGTTCGATATGGGTCGAGCCGCAGCCGCGGTTGATGTTCTTGCCGTTGGGGATGTTGTTGATCACATATGTTTCGGCCCCCAGAGCATCGAAGATGCCCTTGGCCATGGACCAGGTGCTTCCGTTCGCGCAGTCCAGCGCGACCTTCATGCCGGAATAGGAATGCGAGGCGAGGCTGATGAGGTAGCCGATGTAACGGTTCCGCCCGGCGGAGTGGTCTGCGGCCCGGCCGATGGTTTCGCCGGTCGCGTAGGGGAGCGCCTGCGGTTTCCCGTCGAGGTACGCTTCCACGGCCCCGACGACCTCGTCCTCCATCTTTTCTCCGCTTGCGTTGATCAGCTTGATGCCGTTGTCACAATACGGGTTGTGGCTGGCGGAGATCATGATGCCGCAATCGAAAGCCTCGGTGCGCGCGATATAAGAAACGCTGGGCGTCGTGGTCACATGCATCAGGTAGACGTCCGCGCCGGAAGCCGTCAGGCCGGCCGTGAGCGCGCATTCGTACATATAGCTCGACAGCCGCGTGTCCTTGCCGATCACGATTTTCGCCTTGTGATCCCGGCCGTAATGCCAGCCGAGGAAACGGCCGATCTGAAACGCGTGCTCAACCGTGAGGTCTATGTTCGCTTCGCCGCGAAATCCGTCGGTGCCAAAATAGTTCGACATGTGGTTCTCCCGAAGCATCTAAATTTCAATCCGCAACCATCGTCGGCAACATCGGTTATTATACTATCTGCTCTTTGAAATGTCACCAGTTAATCCCAAAAGGTTGCGGCGGGGATTTGGATTTTTGCTTTTAATTACTCTTTTTAATGTTTTTTCCGTGAGCGGATTTCAGAGGCGGCGGAGAGACATGAATATTCGGTGTTAATTTTTGCACTCGTTTTCCTCGACGAGCCGTATCTAAAAAGCATAACCAGGCAACACTCGAACCCGGGGTATAAATATTTGAAACAGGCTCCGAACGATTGGGTCGTTTTTATTGCGGCAACGCAACTGCCGATAATCGGGCAAACATCAGAAGGCGGCAGGAGAAAACGCACCTAAAGAAATTTGGCGTTGACCACTTGTTTTTTTATGTTGAAATAACGTATCGTTCGCTATATAATTTGGATGAACGGTAAAAACTTGGCAGCAAGAAAACCGTATTATTGTATAGCTATTGTGCATCTGGTTATAAATTATACGAGTCGGAGGGGAGGGAGAGACCGTTTTCATGCAAAGGAAAACCCGGTGTAAAATACTGATAATCAGCGTTGTTGTCGCTCTGTTGTTTTTTTTGCCCAACGTCGCTTATGGCACGGGATTGGTTGTTTTAGGAAATTCGCCGGCGGAAACAACCGCGGAAACGAACTGCGTATCGATGATCGTGGTTGACAGCGCAAGCGGAAGCGTGCTCAAGCAAAAGGACGCGGATATGAGCTTCGACCTTGCGGGCGGCATGGTTCGCCTGATGGCGGCGCTCACCGCGCTCGATTACCTCGAGCCGGACGATACCGTCTCCATCGACGGCGCGGCCGCTTCCCTGCCGGAAGGGGCGCGGCTGATCCGGTTTCGCAGGGGGTCGGTCGTCGCCGTGAAGGATGTGCTGGCCGCGATGCTCGTGTATTGCGCAAACGACGCGGCGCTCGTTCTGGGCGAGGCTGTTCTCAGGGTTTCCGGAACGGACGATTTCGTCGCGCTCATGAACCAAAAAGCCGCGGAACTCGGCATGTCCGGCACCGTCTATGCGGACCCGACCGGCCTTATGGCGGACGGGCAGGTCACAACGGTTACGGATCAGCTGATCCTCGCCCGCGCCGCCTTTTCGACCGAAGCGATCGACTCCATACTCAGGCAAACGGAATATCGGGTCGTATCGGCGGACAGCGGATTGCCCGAAACCATGGACCAGTATTCGACGATCATGCGGCCCGGCGACGCCGCGTATGACGAAAGGGTGAGCGCAATCGCAAGAGGAAGCGCGCAGGCGGGAACGAGCGCGCTCGTCCGCGCGCAGAGCGGCGGGAGCGACATCACCGTCGTCATGGTCTACTCGTCAAGAAACGTCACCGAGGTATACGCCGCCGTCAAAGAAATCATAGACGCGTATATCGGCACGTTTGGCATCGACCTGCTCCCCTACGTAAAAGAAAAGTGTGCGGCGCTGAACATCGGGTCGGAGCTCGTCACGCTCCCGTGGACAATCGCGCAAGAACATCCGATGATCGTATCCGCCTACGACGGCTTCGTGTTCGACGCGTCGCAGGTTCGGGTGGGGCCCGACGAAGCGTCCCTTTCGGACGATGGGACGGGCACGATGAACCTCGCCGCTGCGGTGTATTACGGGGACATTCCTCTGATGACGATCGGGCTGGCCGCTCCCGGCGCAGTCGCGCAGCAGACGCCCGATCCGGAAACCCCGGCGGAACCGACCGCGACGCAAAGCGCCTCCATGCCCCTTTATGAGCCCGGGATCGAGCAGGCGCCTTCCGGCTTTATGGAGGCGTACGGCTGGCTCATACTTGCCCTCGCCGCGGGCTTACTGGCGGTCGCGGTGATCGCAATCGGCAAAAAAATCAGGGCGCACATTCATTAAACGAAAAGGACGACGGTGTAAATTATGAGGGATTTGACTCTGCGCGACATCTTCAAAGCCGTTCTGGACCGCATCGTTTTCGTTGCCGTCGTGCCCGCCGTCGCCGTCGCGGTCACGGCGTTCGTATGCTGGAACGTGCTGCCGCCGACCTATACGGCGACCACCACGATGTACGTGCTCAACCGCGCGTCCGATGAAACCATCAGCTATACGGACGTCAACACGAGCACGCTGCTCGTCAACGACTATCAGGCGCTCGCCTCCAGCAACCGCGTCGTGGACGGGGCCGCGCAATTGGTCGGCCTCGAAGATCTCAAGGACTATAAGGTCTCCGTTTCCCTGCAGAGCAGCACGCGCCTGATCTCGGTCGACGTCGAAGGCCTGGACCCGGCGATGACCGCGAATGTCGCCAACGCCATCGCCTTCAACCTGTCCGAATGCATACTCGACGTTATGAAAGTTGAGAACATCAGCATCATCGACACCGCGGTGCCGCCGGACAGCCCTTCGGGCCCGCAGTCTCTTCGCAACACGGCGCTCGCGGGGGTGATCGGCCTTGTCGCGTCCGTGGGCCTTGTTTTGCTGATCGAGGCGATGAACACGAAGATACGCACGGCGGACGACGTGCAGGAGTTCCTCAAGCTGCCCGTACTTTCCCAGATCCCGAAGTTCACCGACGATTGACCCTTGCCAAGCGACTTGGAGGTAGAGAATGCCAGCGACGAAAAGCATCTTTGACATCTACAAAAACGAGCCCGGGGTGCAGGAGGCGTTTCGCGCCCTTCGCACGAACATCCAGTTTTCGAGCGTCGATAAGCCGGTCAAGCTGATCGCCGTTACCAGCGTCGCGCCGGGCGAAGGCAAATCGAGCGTCGCGCTGATGCTCGGCCTTTCAATGGCCGAAGCGGGCAAGAAAACGCTCCTCGTCGAGGTCGACTGCCGCCGCCCCATGCTTGGGAGCAGGCTCAAGCTGAGGCCGAAAAACAACTGGGCGCAGTGTTTGTACAGCGACGTGCCTTTACGCGACGTGGTCGTGCCCACGATACTCCGCGACCTTTACTTTATGGACATCGAGCCGCAAATGATGCATCTGCCGGAGATTCTAAACTCCCACAAGTTCGGCCTGCTTCTCGAGAAGCTGCGCGCCGAGTTCGACGTCGTCATCTTCGATACCCCGCCGCTCGGCATTTTCATCGAGGCCGCGGTGCTCTCCCACCAGACGGACGGCACGCTGCTGGTGATCAAAACCGGAACCAACGACATCAAGGAGGAATTGGACGCGATCGCGCAGCTGGAGAAGGCGAACGCGCGCATCCTCGGAGCGGTGCTCAACGGCATGCGGTATGCATCGAGCAAATACGGATATTATTACTATTATAAAAACGATAAGGACGATAAAAAGCGATTCAGGGGCCGAAGGAGGAAAACTCGTAAACCGACAGCAAAAGGCTGAGCGAACGGAGGAATCGGGATGCTGGACAGACACTGTCATATCCTGTATGGCCTGGATGACGGAGCGGCGGATCTCGAGGAATCACTGGCGATGCTGCGCGCCGCGAAAGCCGCGGGCGTGACGGATATCGTCGCGACGCCCCATGTCCTGGACGCAACCTTTGATTTTTCCCTTGCCCGCGAGCGGAAAAGGGAGCTCGAACACTATGCGCGCGAAATCGGCGTCGCGCTGCAGCTCGGCTTCGAGGTGTTCTGGTACGCGCTGGCCGAGATGACCCCCGGTATGGTATCCCAATGCCGCATGGGGGATACGGACGCCATCCTGATCGAGTTCAACTTGCACGCCGGTTTGCCCTGGGATATGATGAAGGGGATATTCTCGCTCCAGCAGGCGGGGCTGGAGGTTGTCATCGCCCATCCCGAACGCTACGATTGCGTGAAAAAGGACAACGCGATCGCGCAGGAATGGCTGGATATCGGATGTACGCTCCAGCTCGACGCGAATGTTCTTCTGTTACCCGTGCTCGATTCGGCCAGGCACTGCGCGCACGCCATGCTCAAGCGCGGCATGTACCAGTACGCCGCGTCCGACGCCCACAGCGCGCGCGATTATGAGCGCTTCGCAAGGTCCGTCGAGCTGATAAAAAGGAATTATGAGGATTTGGCGATATGAATCAGCAAGCGAAAAAGAAACCGTCCGCCGGCAGAATCATACTGATCGCGCTCGCCGCCATACTTGTCGCAGGTTTTGGCGCACTCGGTTTTCTGTACGCCAAACTCAGCAGCATGCGGGAAAACGTCGTTCCCGTCACAAGCAAGCCGACCATGCACGCTATGGCGACCCCCGCGCCCGAACCGTCCCTGACGCCGATTGTCGGCACGCCGGAGGACATCGACGAGGACCACGACGACCCGGTCGAAACGGACGAGATCGGCGAGGACCCGATCTACAACACGGACGCCATAGACGAAACCGTGATCAACATACTGATCCTGGGCGAGGACACGCGCCCGAGCGAAAAGAACGCGGGCCGTTCGGACAGCATGATGCTGCTCTCCTACAACAGCGAAACGAACGAGGCGAAGCTCGTTTCGTTCCTGCGCGACACCTATATTTACATACCGGGGCGCGCGCGGTGGAACCGGATCAACACGGCTTACCGCTTCGGCGGCGTCGGGCTGACGATCAATACCATCAACGAAAACTTCGGTCTGGATATCCAGTATTACATCATAACCGATTTTCAGAACATGGTGAAGATCGTGGATATGCTCGGCGGACTGGAACTGCGCGTCACACAGAAGGAAGCGGCGTATATCAACAAGTATATGCAGACCGATCCGCTGCCCGAGGAGGAAGGCACGTATGTGCTGACCGGCGAGCAGGTGCTCGTGCACTGCCGCAACCGCAGAACGGGGGACGGCGATTGGGGACGTACGAGCCGCCAGCGCCAGGTGATGCTCGCGCTGTTCAACCGCGCCAAACAGGAGCGCAACGTGAGCACGCTGACGTCTCTCGCCAACGAGCTGCTGCAGTATGTCCGCACCAATATTGATGCGGCGACGCTGGTACAATTGGGCGCGGACGCGGTCTTCTCGGATGATTTTACGCTAAAGGGCGGAACCGTGCCCTTTGCGGATACATGGAAATACGCGAGTATCGACGGCAAGAGCGTCGTTACGATAGATCTTGAAGAAAACAGAGAGCTTTTGCACGACTTTCTGTTCGGCGAAAGCGATTGAAGGGAATGATTGCATATGGGGGACATGAATCAGTTTGAAAACGCCGCGGCGATTCCGCCACGGAGCACGGCGGCCGAACGTTGGCTTCACCTTTTCGGGCTGCTGCTTCTGGACGGGGCGCTGTTGGCCGCCGCAATCGGGATTTCGATACTGCTCCGGTTTGAAACCGGCTTTCGCGCAAGCGGCGCTTCGGGCGATTTCTTCGGTTATCTGCCGGTATACGAAGCCGTTTTTCTTCCCGTTTTGCTGCTTGGCGGCTTCTACAGGATCTATTGGAAATACGCGGGTCTCCACGAAATCGTGCTGGCGTTCATCTTGTGCGCCGCCTCCGGCGGGATTGTTTATATTTTTAACGGTATTTTTTCATTCGGATTTTCCCGCGCGGTTATCGTGATGGCGGCCGTGTTCGCCGCGCTGGCAATCGTCGCGTCGCGCATATTCGGGCGCGGCGTGCGGTACCTGCACAGGACGGCGCTGCACATGAAAAACAGGGATCATTATAAGCGGGTCATGATCATCGGCGCGGGCAGCGGAGGCGCCAATGCGCTCGCGCTGTACAAGAAGAAAACGTACGAGAACATCATACCGGTCCTGTTCGTGGACGACGATCCCGCAAAGCGGTCCTACCGCTTTGACAATGTTCCCGTCCTCGGCGGCAGGCGGGATATTCCCGGCCTGGCCATGAAACACAACATACAGGAGATCGTGATCTCCGTCAATCCGGCGAATATCGTGAACATGGACGAGCTGATCCAGCTTTGCAGGCAGACGACCTGCAGGATCCGCCTTCTGGCCGGAATCGATAACATAGATAAGAATCAAACGGCAAAAGCCTGGTTCAAGGACCTTGATATCGCCGACTTTTTGATGCGCAACGAGGAGCACCTGGATTTATCCTCCGTAAGCGCGTACCTGAAAGATAAAACCGTCTTAATCACGGGCGGCGGCGGCTCGATCGGCTCCGAGCTTTGCCGGCAGGTCATGCGTTTTTCGCCCAAGCTGCTCGTCATCTTCGACATTTACGAAAACAACGCCTATGAGCTCGAGTGCGAGCTCAGGCAGAACTTCAACGGCTCCTGCCGCGAGGAGGTCGTCATAGGCTCGATCCGCGACATCCGCAGGCTGCAGGAGGTGTTCGCGAAGTATAAGCCGGAGGTTGTGTTCCACGCCGCCGCGCACAAGCACGTCCCCCTGATGGAGAAATCCTACGGCGAGGCCATCAAGAACAACATCTTCGGCACGCGCAACCTGCTGGAAGTATCGGCCGCGAGCGGCGTCGAGCGCTTCGTTATGCTCTCGACCGACAAGGCGGTCAACCCCACGAACATCATGGGCGCGACAAAGCGCATCAACGAGATGATGGTGCAGGTGTTCGCGAAAGAAAGCGGCATGAAATGCATGATGGTTCGCTTCGGGAACGTTCTCGGCTCCCACGGAAGCGTCATCCCGCTCTTTGAAATGCAGATCAAAAAGGGAGGCCCCGTCACCGTTACGCACCCCGATATCGTCCGGTACTTTATGACGATCCCCGAGGCGGCGCAGCTCGTCCTGCAGGCGGGCTCATTCGCGCAGAACGGGGCGCTGTACGCGCTCGATATGGGCGAGCCGATACGCATTATTGACCTTGCGGAAAAAATCATCCGATTCTACGGGTATGAACCGAATGTGGACATGCCCATCAAGATCACGGGCCTTCGCCCCGGCGAGAAGCTCTACGAGGAACTGATATCCGAGAAGGAACTCCAGCGACTGATCGCCACGGAGAACAAAAAGATATTCGTCGTTCCCACGGACAACATCGACGAGAAGCTGTTCTACGAGCGACTCGCGCGCCTTGAACGGGAGGTCGAAGGCGGCGTCTTCGAGGGCGAAACGAGAAAAGCGGTTATCCAGCGGCTGATCCGGGAGCTTGTGCCCTGCTACACGCCCAACGGCAACGGCGGGAAGCAGGAGCAGAAGCCGGAACCGGTACAGGCGCAGCAAAACCAACGCGAGGATATCGCCCCAAGCGCCATGCCGTCCTATCAGGCGCAAAGCGGCATATAACGCGGCGGGGAAGCCGGAATCGGCCGAAGGGGATCATCCCATGGAGGAGCTGGAACGCGACGTTTATTGCCTGTTCTGCATCGCGGGCGGCGAAAGTTCGGTCGTTCGGAATCTGGACAGGCTGGGGTATCAGGCCATCTCGCCTGTCGTGCTGAAATGGAAGCCCGTCGACGGACAGCTAAAGAAGCGTCCCTGCCGGCTGCTTCCGGGATATATCTTTTTCGAGGCCGGGCAGGACAACGTACCCGATTGGAGCGACATACGCGCCATTCGCAAGGTGCTGCGCATACTGCAATACGACGACGGCACGCGCGCCCTGCGCGAGGCCGATTACGAATTCGTCCAATGGCTCAAGCGCTATTCGGGCGTGATCGATGTTTCCCAGGCGGTTCAGGAGGGGACGAAGATCAGATTCGTGAACGGCCCCCTTAAAGACCTCGGCGGCACCATTGTAAAAGTCAACAAGAGCAGGAAACAGGTCGCGGTCAATCTCGGCTCCGAGAGCGCGATCAAGATCGTCTGGTGCGGAATTGAGTATGTCGAGGCGGAAAAAGAGGGATAGTTTGCGCAAACAGCAACCGTTTGCGGAGCGAGCCCGGGGATCACGGCGTTTCATTTCGCGCTTTGCCGATGAGCCTCCATGCAAGCAGAGCAACCATGATCCCGAACGCAGCGCCCGCGAAATCCAGAAGCACGTCCGAAACCTGGGAGCCTCTGTTTGAAAGTATCTGGATCGCCTCGTCCGCAACGGCGACGGCCAGGCTGAAAGACAGGCAGTTCGCGACCGACTGCAGCTTGGCGCGCCGGCGCGCAACGGCGAAAGAAGCGAGCAGCGCGCCGAGAAACCCATACTCGCAAAAGTGTGCGAGTTTGCGCACCAGGTGGTCGGTAACATTGCCCTTGCCGACGAACAGCTCAATCAGCGGCGACACCAGTTTGAGTATGCCGAGGCTCTTTTCCCGGGATACGGGGATGCTCTCCAACGAGTTCCCCCATATGAAAGCAAGGGCCGCGCCTATGAGGACGGCGTATATCACGAGGGTGAGCCTGCGTTTTTTATCTTCCGCATGATTGGTCCGCATCGCATATCCTTTTTGCAATACCCATGTGGGCGATTCCCGATAATCATATCCGGATGCGCGGGGTTCTATAAGCTTTTTGCGGCGCGCAACAATAGAAATATACCACAAATTCTACGCGATTCAACAGATATTTCTTTTGTTATGCAGGCGGATCAACACAAGAGATTCTACTCCTTCGTTGATTTTGCTCCCTCTCGGCGCCGCATAGAGGGGAGAACCAAACCATATCAATATCGGCCGTCTCAGGCAAAGCAGAACAGGCCCGCAAGGGTCTGTTTTGCTTTGGCGCGGCCGATTCGAGAGCCTGTACGAATCTTTGCATTCGCAACGTGATTGATTGATTGACTGCGTATAAAACCTGTGATAGAGTTGTTGTAACCGAACGGTTACAATTATGCAGAAAGCCGAACCGTTAAAATCATCGCCGACGGGGCCGCGGGCCGGCCAAAGAAACAGCGGCTTCATCGCTGAACATGCCAAAAGAATCAGGAGGGAAAACATGAAAAAAAGCCTTTTGAGACAAACCTTTTCCCTGCTGCTGTGCGCGGCGCTCGCGTTCACGCTGCTGCCGTCGGCGGCGCTGGCGGCGGAGACGGTCGGCGATTTCATCGTCGAGGGCGGGGTTTCGGGAACGGACTTTACCTTTACCGGCGGCGTGCTCGCGTTCATTCAGCCGGGCGCCTATACGGTGTCCATGAAGGCAGGCGCCACGATTCCCACAACGAACAGGATTGCGGCCGCTTCGTCGGGCACGGTCAATATCACGCTCAGCGGCGTGCGCATCGATTTATCCGGAATCTACTCAAATTCCGCCTTCGACATCGCGTCCGGCTCCGCCGTCAGCCTTAACCTCGCGGCGGGCACGTCCAACGAGTTCAAAAGCGGTGCCGACAAAGCGGGCATCCGCGTGCCGGAAGGCGCATCGCTCGCCGTAAGCGGCACGGGTACGCTCAAGGCCAACGGCGGCACTTTCGGGGCTGGCATAGGCGGCGGCGATGGCGAGAACGGCGGCACAGTGAACATCACCGGCGGTACGGTGAACGCAACCGGTGGCGACGATGGCGCGGGCATCGGCGGCGGCAATGGCGGCAACGGCGGCGCCGTCAGCATCGGCGGCGGCACGCTTAGGGCACAGGGCGGCTGCTATGCCGCGGGCATCGGCGGCGGCGACGGTGGTTACTATTTCTACGGCGGCGACGGCGGCGCGGTTATGATCACCGGCGGCAGCGTCAGGGCGCATAAAGGCACCGGCGACGGATGGCAAAAAGATATCGGCTGGGGCGACAATTTAGGCGAAAGCGCCGCCCCCGGCACCCTGACAAACGGCGCGGGCCAAGACGTTTTCCTCGCCACGGTGACGCTCAAGGATCCGGCTGTTCCAGGCAGCATAGGCGCGGCGAAGATCCAATCTCTGACGACCGACCCGGCGCTTGCCTACGGCACCGACGGCATGGTTACGGACAGCGACGGCAAGCTGTACCTTTACCTGCCGGCCGGCACGCTGACAAAGGCGGCGCAGACCACGGACGGCGGGGAGACCGCGACCTATACGGGCGAGGTCGATACCCAGAACAACCACAGCGGTCTAGGCGCGCTGTACCTGGCGGCGGAGACCAGCGACTTTGTCGTCACGGGCGGGACCCCGGGGACGGATTACACCTTTGTCGGCAGCGCGCTCAAGTTCACCCGGCCGGGCGCCTATACGGTGTCCATGAAAGAGGGCTTTCCGGCCGATAAGTCCACGAGCAACAGGATCGTGGTCGACGCGCCGACGAGCACGGAGCTGAATCCCGTAGGCATTACGCTCAACGGCGTGCGCATCGACGCTTCGGCATTGACCCCCTTACGGTCCGCCGTTGACATCGCGCCAAACTCGTGCGTGAGCCTTACGCTCGCGGCGGGCACTTCCAACGCGTTCAAAAGCGGCGCCGGCAAGGCGGGCATACACGTGCCGGCGGGCGCGAGCCTCGCAATCGGCGCCGAAGCGCCCGAACAGGTATGCTTACGGCGCGGGGCGGCGCGGGTATCGGCGGCAACGCGGGCAGCGGCAGCGGCGATACCGGCGGCGGCTGCGGGACGGTCGTAATCAACAACGGAATCGTTAAAGCCTACGCGAACGCAAGCGGTGCGGGCATCGGCGGAGGCGATTGGGGCGGCAGCGGCGGCAGTGTCACCATCAACGGCGGCGAGGTTGAGGCCGTAGGCGACGGCGAGGGCGCGGGTATCGGCGGAGGCAGCAATTTTGCGAGCCACGGCACCGGCGGCACGGTCGCGATCAACGGCGGCGTCGTCACGGCGACGGGCGGTGGCGGCAACGGCGTCAGCCCCGGCGGCGCGGGCATAGGCGGCGGCGGTTACGGCGGCAGCGGTTGCGACGTTACCATATCGGGCGGCATCGTCACAGCAAAGGGCGGCGGCTTCAGCGCGGGCATCGGCAGCGGCGGCGGCGGCATCTACTATGAATTCTATCCGCACTTCGTCTCCGGCGAAGGAGGCACGGCCGCCATTTCCGGCGGCACCGTCACGGCGACGGGCGGCAGCGGCGCCTCCGGCATAGGCGGCGGCAAAGACAGTCCCGGCGGTACGGTCTATATCTCCGGAGGCAGCGTCAGGGCAAAGGGCAACAACGGCGTTGCCGGGGGTGCGGAGGATATCGGCCATGGTTTGGAAGTCGAAAGCGAGCACCTGAACAGCGGTACGCTGTTCAACAAACCCTCGGGCGAGGGCGGCGTGCCCGTGTTCCTCACCACCGTGACGCTGGACGGCGTCGGGGCCGTGACGCGGGTGACCATGGTCATGACCGGCCTGACCCCGGAATACGGCGCCAAGGATATGTATACCGACAAGGAGGGCAAGCTGTATCTTTACCTGCCGGCGGATACTAAAACCGCAGCGGCGGCGGCCGAGACCGGCGAGCCGCCTGAACAAACGGCATATACGGCAGCCGGCAGGCCCATCATAACCCGGAATGATCATAGCGCCGCCGGCACGCTGTATGAGGGCGCGCTGCCCATAGCGGTCACGTTTGCCTCCGCGACGGCGGACGGCGCGGCCGGCACAACCACCTCGACGAGGATCGACCTCGTATTCTCCAAGGCCGTCGCCGGCCTGACGGAGGAAGACATCACCATAACCGACGGCACCGGCTCGGCAATAAAAGGCGCGCTGACCGGTTCGGGCACGGCCTGGTCCATCGCGCTCTCGTCGGTCGTAACGGAAGGTACGATCAGCGTGGCGGTATCCGCGCCCGCCGGCTATATCATTTACGGCTCGCCCCGGACAGCAACGGTCTATAAGGCTCCCCCCGAAACCGTGGCCACACCCGCGTTCAGCCCGGCTGAAGGCACATATGACAGCGTCCAGAGCGTGACGATTTCCTGCCTGACAACGGGCGCGACGATACGCTATACCACCGACGGCAGCGACCCAACGGGCAGCAGCGCCGAGTACACCGGCGCGATCAGCGTCGGCGTCACGCAGATCATCAAGGCTAAGGCGTTCAAAGGGGGCATGACGGAAAGCGCAATCGCGAGCGCGGCGTATACCATCAACATTCCGCCCGCCACCCACACCATCACGGCAACTGCGGGAACGGGCGGCAGCATCAGTCCTTCCGGAGCGGTGACGGTCAACGAAGGCGAAGGCCAAATATTCACGATTGAACCGGATGAGCACTATCGGATTGAGACGGTTACCGTGGATGGGCATGCCGTCGGTGCGGCGGGCGGCTATACGTTCAGCGATGTAACCGCAGACCATACGATTGACGTAACGTTCAGCAAGATCACCCACATCATCACGGCAACGGCGGGAACGGGCGGCAGCATTACCCCCTCCGGAGCGGTGACGGTCAACGAGGGCGACGAGCAGACCTTCACGATTGCGGCGGACGCGGGCTATGAGATCGAGTCGGTGACGGTGGACGAGGTCGTTCAAGACCCCGTGGTTCTCTCCTATACTTTTAAGGGTGTGGACGACGACCACACCATCAGCGCGACGTTCAAACGCATCACCCATATTATCACGGCGACGGCTGGAACAGGCGGCAGCATCACTCCCTCCGGGGCGGTGACGGTCAACGAAGGCGAAGGCCAAATATTCACGATTGAACCGGATGAACACTATCGGATTGAGACGGTTACCGTGGATGGGCATGCCGTCGGCGCAACGGGCGGCTATACGTTCAGCAATGTAACCGCAGACCATACGATTGCCGTAATGTTCAGCAAGATCACCCACACCATTACGGCCACGGCTGGAACGGGCGGTAGCATCACTCCCTCCGGGGCGGTGACGGTCAACGAAGGAAGCGAACAGACCTTCACGATCGCTGCGGACGCGGGCTATGAGATCGATTCGGTAACCGTGGACGGGGTCGTTCAAGACCCCGTGGTTCTCTCCTATACTTTTGATGACGTAGATGCCGACCACACCATCAGCGCAACGTTCAAACGCATCACCCATATTATTACGGCAACGGCGGGAACGGGCGGCAGCATCACTCCCCCCGGAGCGGTGACGGTCAACGAGGGCGACGAGCAGACCTTCACGATCGCTGCGAATACCAATTACAGCATTGCGTCCGTCACCGTGGATGGAGTGAACAAGGGTGCGATATCCTCCTATGCGTTCGTCGATGTGCGCGGCAACCACACCATCAGCGCAACCTTTGCTTACACAAGCGGCGGCGGTTCCGAACCCGCCTATATCTTCCGCACCCTGACCGAGAGCGCCTCCGGCGTCATCGTATCCGGCATCATCCATGAGGATGCGCGGCTTACGGTTTCCCCGCTCAAGCTGCACCATGCGGGTACCTGCACGGCCTGCGACGCGATCCGCGCTCAAGCTGCACCATGCGGGTACCTGCACAGCCTGCGACGCGATCCGCGAGGCGCAAGCGGACGGGCGGCTGGTGCTCGGTCTGAATATCAGCCTGACGCAGGATTTTATCGCGCCGCTGACGATTTCCATTCCCGTGGGCGACGCGTACAACGGCCGGACCGTGACCATACTCCACTGTGCCGGCGGCAAGCTGGAAACGCATGCCGTCACAGTGGCAAATGGAAAAGCCATTTTTACCGTCACATCGCTCTCGCCGTTTGCCGTCGTGCATGGCTTGTGGGGTTCTGAGGTGCCCGATCCGCCGAGAACGGGCGATGCGGCGACGCCGTGGGGCTTTGCGATGATCGGGCTTTTCGCGGTGGCCGTGTCGACGACCGGCGCAGGCTGGATTGAGAAGAAGCGGCGCAGGGTATAAACGCTTATGACAAAAGACTCTCCGTCAACAGTTAGGGTAAAGGAATAACCGACCAAGGCCGAGGGGCTGATCGCGAAGGAGCAATCAGCCCCTTCAATTGCTTTGCAGGATGATCATGAGGAGGAATCAAAGGGCGGATTTCGTTTCGCTCTCCAATCGGTTATACTATGAGCGACACGTATGAATGCGGGCCATAAGGAGCGGAATCTCATGAGCAAATACGACCCTCTTTGGGAATTCATCCAAAAGAACGGCGGCCCGGCCGTCCAATTGTCTTTCGATGAAATACGCGATATCATGGGAATCGAGATCGACCATTCCTTTCTGAGCTATAAAAAAGAGCTGACTCGGTACGGGTATCAGGTCGGGAAGATCTCCCTGAAAAAACGGACGGTAATTTTTAATCAAACAGACCGGGCGCAATGACGCCGATTTGACAGGGCGGCGATCGGCCCCATTTGGAGCAACAATATGAACCTGCAACTGATCGGCGAGGGAAAAACGACGAAGGTATATCGCGACGGAAATAGGGCGCTCAAGCTGTACGTCGGCGCTTCCCCCGAGGAGGCGTATCGCGAGGCGGAAAAACAGGCGTTCGCGTTCGAGGCCGGCCTGCCGGTCCCAAAGGTATACGGGGTGGAAAAACTCGATTGCGGCACGGCGCTCGTCATGGAATACATCGATGGAAAAGAGCTGGCCTGGCCAAGAATGGATCGCGCCGAGCGAAAGGCCGTCTTCGAGAAGCTGGTCGGCTTGCAGCTTCGGGTTCACGGCGTCGATGCGAAGGGACTGCCGCCGCTGTCGGAAAGGCTGGCGCGCAGGATCAAACATGCGCCCTATCTGGATGAAACTGCCAAGGAGCGGCTGGCCGGGCGTCTGCGCGATCTGGATAAGGGCGGAACATGCTTATGCCACGGCGATTTTCACACTTCAAACGTGCTGGACGACGGAGGGAAACAGTGGATCATCGACTGGGTCGATGCGGTCTGCGGGGACCCTCTTGCCGACGCGTGCCGTTCCTACCTGATTTTCAGGCAGTATATCTCCCGCATGTCCGGCGTTTATCTGAAGCTTTACTGCAAGCGGAAAGCGGTCGAACCGGAAGCTGTTTTGGCATGGCTGCCGGTCGTCGCGGCCGCGCGGCTGAGCGAAAACATGAACGAGCGGGAAACGGCTTTTCTGCTGGATATGATCCGCCCCGATCAGCTATCGTGCTTCTGACATGCGCGCGAAACCGGGGATTCATCCATAATACGAAAAAAGGCAGGATCACAAACCATGTTCCGTTACGCCCATACGAACATCATCGCGAAAGACCCGCGCAAGCTGATCGGGTTTTACAAGGCCGTGCTGCATTGCAGGAGCATCGGCGAGACGCGCGACCTTCGCGGGGCGTGGGTGGACAGGCTGACGGGCCTGAACGGGGCGCACATCACGGGGGAACACCTGCTCCTGCCGGGCTACGGCGGGGATTGCCCGACGCTCGAGATATTCTCGTATGACGCGCTGAAGGAATCCGTAAGCGCCGAAATCAACCGCCCCGGCATCGCCCATCTCGCCTTCGAGGTGGACGACGTGGAAGAGACTCTGGCGCAGGTGATCCGCGCGGGAGGGAGCCGCGTCGGGGAGCTGGTTTCCGCGGCGTATCCTAACGGCCGGGAAGCGACGTTCGTCTACGCGCGCGACCCGGAAGGCAACATCCTCGAGCTGCAGAGCTGGAAGCGGGCGGAACCGGACGCCGGCGGCCGCATCGCCGCGGAGGATAACGAAAGCCCCGGTTAACCCGTCAAAACCCCTCGCGAAACCGGATCACGCTACAGGCTCAGCACTGCTTCCCGTCGAGCGAACACGCGCTCCCGGCCGGGGCAGATTCTTCAACGCAAAGAAAATCCCTTATCTCAAAGGTTTTCGTTCCATCCTCGAGTATGAACAGCGGTATGCCTATCCTGCCCGCCTCGACGACGGGCGCGAACAGCGCCTCGCGATCCCGGAGGGAGAGGAATTCCTTGAGCGTCTTTGTGCTTGCGGTAATATCCCTGTAATCCAAATCGAACTCGTCAGCCGCCGCCTCCAGCCTCGCCTTGGCGGAGACGCAATCCGGGCAGATGCCCGCGCCGTACAGTATGATTTTCCGCCGATTCACGCGCTTTCCTCCCAATGCTCCATACTTTGAACCGGCTCCCGCTCCGCGCGGCAGTTCTTCCCAGCGGACGTATTGGTTCAGTATATCGACAAAGCCCTCAAGCCCCATCCTGTCCTCTTCGCCGAACCTGGCCCTGACGGGGCTGTCCACATCCAGCACGCCGAAAAGCCGCCCGTCCCGGACGATGGGTATGACGATCTCCGACGCGCTGGCTTCGTCGCAGGCGATGTGGCCCGGAAAAAGATGCACGTCCTCCACCACGATCGACTGCCTGCGCTGTGCCGCCGCGCCGCACACGCCTTTTCCCATGGCGATCCGGATGCAGGCGGGCTTCCCCTGAAACGGCCCGAGCACCAGCTGGTTCTCCTTAAAAAGATAGAAGCCCGCCCAATTGACCGCCCCCATGCTTTCATACAGGAGCGCCGCGCTGTTGGCGAGGTTGGCGAGGGCGTCGCCTTCGTCCCGGATCAGGGCCGGCAGAAGCCGGTGCATGGCTTGGTAGTCGGTCATCTTAATTCTCCTTATGCGGATATGAATGGACCGTCCGATGTTTCGCATCGCTTATTATATCACATCCGCACAGGTCATTGCATTTATGTATACAATGTTAACTTTTGACGACCGCACAATTGATCCCGCCGCATTTCATTGCCATTTTATATCCGATGAAATAAAATGGGTAAAACGATCAGCTCTTGCATTCATCGTGACAAAACAATAAACATGGGATTTCATGCCTGAATAGACTCTCGTTCGCCAACTGAGAAAACAACATTTGAATCGGAGACCGGAGGATACGCGATGGGGCGATTGGTTTTTTTGAAGAGATGGACCGGTACATGCCGGGCAACTCCGACGCGGACTGGCAGGAGCGTCCCACGAGCGAGCTTACGCTGACGATTGTCGGGATATACGGATATAACAACCCGAATATCATCGCGATAACCCGCTATAACCTCCTTGTTTTCATCCCCGATTCCGTCATGCCGGAGGGGCGAACTCGCCGAAACAGAAGCGGAGCTGACGGCGCTCGCCGGACGCCCGAACGCGGGGCTGTTGGATCTGCGCTTCGTCTTTTGGGACGAGGAACTCAAGCAGGTCGTCACGCCCATGGAAAAGAACCTCAGGCTCATGGCGGTGCTGTACCCGGCGGCAATCGCGCTCTCGGCGCTGATCGCGGCGGGGCTCGCGGCGCTGCTGCTCGCCCAGAGCGCGCGGGAGGCGGCCATACTGCGCGCGCTCGGCGCGCGCAAACGGGCGGTCCGCGCGGCGTTCGTGTTCGAACGGATCGCCGTGACGCTCGCGGGGCTTGCGCTCGGCCTCGCGGCGCTCGCCCTCCTGCGCGGGCGCGCGGGCGCGTCGCTCTCGGGCGATTCGCTGCTGTGCGCGGGGGCGTATCTCGCGGGCACGCTCCTGGGCGCTGCCCTCGCCGCGATCCCCGCGGCGAACAGGCCGCCGCTTTCGCTGCTGCAGGTCAGGGAATAAGGGATTTAGGAGTTCAAAGGAGGTCATTATGCCGGAGTTGAGGCTTGAAAACGTCGGCTATCGCTATAAGAGCGGCGAGCGCGACGCATTGCAGGGCGTTTCCTGCACATTCAGGGACGGGGAGGTTTCCGCCGTAATGGGGCCTTCCGGCAGCGGCAAGACGACGCTGCTCTCCGTCATGGCGGGGCTTGACAGGCCCACGCGGGGGAACGTGTATCTGGACGGCGAGGATCTATCAGAACTCGACCTCGACCGCTACCGGCGCGAGCGCGTCGCAATGATCTTCCAGGCGTTCCAGCTCTTCCCGCTGCTCACGGCGCTCGAAAACGTCGCCCTTCCCATGGAGATGAACGGCGCGAAGAAGGCGGAAGCCCAGGCCCGCGCGAAGGAACTGCTCCTCTCGGTCGGCATCGGGGAGGAGATGCACAGGCGCTATCCCGCGCACCTTTCCGGCGGCGAGCAGCAGCGCGTGGCCATCGCCCGCGCGCTTGCGAGCGGAGCGCGGGTGCTGCTCGCGGACTAACCCACGGGCAACCTCGACACGGAGAACGGCGCGCGCGTCATGGAAATCCTCCGGCGGCTCGCGCACGAGCAGGGATATTGCGTCATCGTCGTCACGCACGACCCGGCCATCGCCCAAGAAGCGGACGAGGCGCTCAGGATGAAGGACGGCGCGCTTCGGGCGAACGCGGGCTGAACGCAAAGTTGCCCAATAAAGCCGCGCGTGCGCGCCGCGCGATTTCCAGTTGAAATTTCTTTGCCGGTGGTATATTCTCAAAAGGCGCGGCTCGAGCCGTCCCGATTCGGGGCGGTTTCGTCGGGCCGGCTGAGCCGTACTATCGTTTTAAGCAAGAGGGACGAATGAACAAAAGCTGGAAGCGGCAATTCGCCGTGATCTACGCGGGGCAGGCGTTTTCGATACTGGGCTCCGCCGCGGTCCAGTTCGCCGTGATCTGGTGGCTGACCGTTCAAACGGAATCCGCCGTCACGCTGAGCGTTTCGACATTGGCGGCGCTCCTGCCGAGCATGCTCGTCGGGCCGTTCGCCGGGGTATGGATCGACCGGTACAACCGCCGGACGGTCATGATCGCCGCCGACGGCCTCATCGCGCTCTCGAGCGTCGCGCTCGGCGCCGCGTTCCTCGCTGCCGGGGCGCCTCCCCTTTGGTTCATCTACGCCGTCCTGTTCCTGCGCGGGCTGGGCAACGCCTTCCACGCCCCCGCCATGCAGGCCGCCATACCCATGCTGGTCCCTGTGGAAATGCTGACCAAGGCCGGCGGCTGGGGTAACCTGGTCGTCTCCCTCTCCAATATGCTGGGGCCCGTGCTGGGCGCCGCGCTGATGGGGATATTGCCCGTCGCCGCCATCATGCTCGTGGATGTGCTGGGCGCGGCGTTCGCGATCGTCTGCCTGCTGTTCGTCGCCATACCGGACATCCCGCAAACCGGCGGGGAATTGAACGTGTTTTCCGATATGAAGCAGGGCTTCCGGGCCATGCGCGCCAACAAGCCTCTGATGGCCGTGTTTGTTCCGCTGATCATCATGAGCATACTCTACATGCCCCTGGGTTCGCTTTTCCCGCTGCTGGTGCGCACCCATTTCATGGGCGAGGCGTGGCACAACAGCGTTGTGGAGTTCGTGTTTGCCGGCGGGCTGCTCGTATCCTCTCTCGCCATAGGCATTTGGGGAGGAATGCGCAGGCGGTTCCTGATGGCGTCGCTCGCGATCTGCCTGCTGGGGGCGGCGACGCTTGTCGGCGGCGCGCTGCCTCCCGGCGGATATTGGCCCTTCGTCGCCTGCTGCTTTTTCATGGGAAGCTCCGGCACGTTCATGAACGTGCCCGTCATGGCCTACACGCAGGAAACCATCGCGCCCGAGATGATGGGCAAGGTGTTTTCTCTGCTGATGGCCGCGATGACGCTCGCGATGCCCATAGGCCTTCTGGTCGCTGGGCCCGTCAGCGAGGTTGTGGGCGTGGACAGGTGGTTCCTCTGGTCGGGCGTCGCGCTGATTGCGACCGGCGTTTTGTGCCGCGTGCTGACGCGGCGCTACGACCGCGAAACCATGAGGCCCGAAGCGGAGCCGGCGGGCGAAGCGTAAAGCCGCGCCGCTTTTAAACCGGATCCGATACGCTTCGATTTGAAGAAACCTGCGCCCCGCTCCCGCGGGGCGCCGCCATATGCCGCGCACGCGATTTCCTCGCTGCATATCCCCCCTTGAAACTGGAAAAACCTAAAGGGAAACGAAGGGAGGGCTGCGGTTTGAATATGGCGCTGAACGCGAGCATCCATCGCAAGGAAGCGTGGGACAAGGTCTGCGGGCGGGCGAAATACGCGGACGACCTCCCGGCCGCGGACCATCTGTGCGCGCGGCTCCTCACGAGCACGCGCGCGCACGCGCGCATACTTGGCATCGATACGGCGGGCGCGTCCGCGCTGCCGGGCGTGAAGGCTGTGCTTACGGGGGAGGATTGCGACCTTCTTTTCGGCCCGCTTCTGCAGGATAGATACGCGCTCGCGCGCGGCGTCGCGCGCTACGCCGGGGAGCCCGTGGCGATGGTCGTCGCCGTGGACGAGCCAGCGGCGGAAGCCGCGGCGCGGCGCATCGCCATCGAATACGAGGATCTGCCCCCGCTCCTCACGCCCTCGCAAGCCATGCTCCCGAACGCCGCGCCCATCCACGAAAAGCTCGCGGACTACAAGCGCGTCGTTTCGGATGTGCGGCCCGAGCCGGGCACGAACGTCGCCGCGCGCCACCGCGTCCGCAAGGGGGACGCCAAAGCCGCGTTCGCGCGCTGCGCCGCCGTGATCGAAAAGCGCTTTTTCCTGCCGCCCTCGGACCACCTTGCCATGGAGGTGCGCGCGGCGCGCGCCGAGATCGCCGCCGACGGGAACGTGCTTGTCACGACCTGTTCGCAGGCGCCCTATACCGTAAAGAAGCAGCTTGCGGAGGCGTTCAAAATCGAGGCGGGGATGATCACCGTGCGCGTGCCCTTCGTGGGCGGCGGCTTCGGCGGCAAAGCGCCCGTGACGCTTGAAATACTCGCGTATCTCGCTTCGAAAAGCGTCGGCGGCAGGCCCGTTCGCCTTACGATACCGCGCGAGCAGGATATGGCGTCCTTCCCCTGCCGCATGGGGCTCGAGGCGACCGTCCGCCTCGGCGCGGATGAAAACGGCATGCTCCAGGCGGCAGAAATGGAGTTCCTGGTCGACTGCGGCGCGTATACGGACATCTCCCCCAACATGGCCAAGGCCATCGCGGCGGATTGCACGGGGCCGTATCGCGTCGAGAACCTCTCGTGCGACGCGCTGTGCGTTTACACCAACCACACTTACGCGACGAGCTTTCGCAGCTTCTCGCACGATTCCTATACCTTTTGCGTGGAGCGCGCGCTTGACGCGCTCGCGAACCGGCTCGGGTTTGACCCGCTGGAGCTCCGCCTGAAAAACGCCGTGCGTCCCGGCGATTTCACGCCCACGGGAGTCCCGGCGACGCCGGAGCTTACGGGCGATGTTTCGCGCTGCATCGAGGAGGTAAAGCGCCTTTCCTGCTGGGACGGCGGCAGGCCCCTGTCTCTCGGGGGGAGCAAGGTGCGCGCAAAGGGCGTATCCTGCTTCTGGAAAAGCGCCAACCCGCCGACGAACGCCGTTTCCGGCGCGTTCGTCACGTTCAATTCGGACGGCAGCGTGAACCTTCTCACAGGCGTCGTCGAGATGGGCTCGGGCGGGCATACGCAGCTCGCGCAGATACTCGCGGAAAAGCTCAAGCTCGACCCCGCGCAGGTGCACGTCGTGGCGCATGTGGATACGCGCGTCGCGCCCGAGCACTGGAAGACCGTCGCGAGCCTCACAGGCTATATGGCGGGCAACGCGGTTCTTCGCGCGGCGGACGATCTGATCGCGCAGTTGAAGCGAACCGGCGCCGAGGCGCTCGGCTGCGCCGAGGCGGAAATCGAGGTCGCGGACGGCCGCGTGTATTCGATCAAAGAGCCGGAAAGGTTCATGCTGCTCAAGGCCGTCGCGCAGGGTTATCAGACGCCCGGCGGCGCGAGCGTGGGCGAGCCCGCGCTCGGGCGCGGCGGCTATATGCTCAAGGGCCTGAGCATGCTCGACCCCGCGACGGGCAAGGGGAGGACGAGCCCGCAGTGGACGCCCGGCGCGCAGGTCGTGGAGGTCGAGGCGGATCTTGAAGCCTGCACGTACCGCGTCATCACGGCATGCTGCGTGCTGGACGTGGGCAAGGTCGTCAACCCCGCGGCCACGCGCGCGATGATCGCCGGCGGCATGTCCATGGGCGTGAGCCTTGCCACGCGCGAGGCGTATGAATACGACGAAAACGGGAGCCCGCGCGCGCCGAATCTTCGCACCTACAAGCTGCTGCACATCGGCCAGGAGCCGGAATACCGCGTGGATTTCGTCGAAACCCCCGATCCTACGGCGCCCTGCGGCGCGCGGCCGTACACGGAGCACGGCATCATCGGCATCCCCGCCGCGCTCGCCAACGCGCTCAGCGCCGCCTTCGGCTGCGCGCTCGACGGCCTTCCCCTCAGGCCGGAGGCGATCCGGCGTGCGATCGGAGGCGCGCCGTGATCCCGTTCGGCTTTGCTTACTGCCGCGCGCAAACGCTCGCGGAAGCCGTCGCGGAATACGCGCGCTGTATGGCGCTCGGCAAGACCGCGCTCTATTACGCGGGGGGCAGCGAGATCATCACCATGGCGCGCGCAGGCGACATCCGCCCGGACGAGGTGATCGACGTCAAGGATATCGTGGAGTGCCGGGGGATGGAGCGCGACGAATTAGGCCTTTCCATCGGCGCGGCGTGCACGCTCAACCAAATCAAGGAGGCGAAGCTTTTTCCGCTGCTCGGCCTCGCCTGCGGGCGCATCGCGGACCACACCAACCAGTGCCGCATCACGCTCGGCGGCAATCTCTCGGGCTCTATCATCTACCATGAGGCCGCGCTGCCGCTGCTTTTGTGCGACGCGGAAGCTTCGCTCTTCGGGCCGGAAGGGGAGAGACGCGTTCCGTTCGCCGATGTTTTCCAGGGGCGCTTGCGGCCCCTGCCCGGCGAGATGCTCGTGCGCGTCCGCGCGCCCGTGTGGGCGCTCGCGGCCAAGCACGCGCACATCAAAAAGACGACGAACGAGAAGATCGACTATCCGCTCGTCAACGTTACCGCGCTCTTCTATGGGGAAGCGCTTCGCGCGGCGTTCTCGGGCGTGTGCGCGCAGCCGTTTCGGAGCGAACGCATGGAAGCCATACTCAACGAGCGCGCGCTGTGCCCCGCCGAGCGGGCGAGG
This sequence comes from Firmicutes bacterium ADurb.Bin248, assembly GCA_002069725.1. Classification (GTDB taxonomy): domain Bacteria; phylum Bacillota; class Clostridia; order Christensenellales; family CAG-138; genus Phil1. Next base: position 28,421 of record MWBW01000016.1, read on the forward strand.
CTGGCGGTCGCGGCGCTGCCGGAGCGCGCGCATGCCGACGTCGAGGGCTCGGGGGAATACCGGGCGTTCGTCTTGGAGCATACGCTCAAAAAACTGCTGGAGGATTGGGAACTTGGTTCGCTATGAGGGAAAAACCGTGCTCCGCCTTCGCGTCAACGGCGAGGAGCGCGAGGTTCTGGCGCGTCCGTCGGATGTGCTCATGGATGTGCTGCGCGACCAGCTCGGCCTCACGGGAGCGAAGCCCGGTTGCAGGAACGGGGATTGCGGCGCGTGCACGATCGTCGTGGACGGCTGGCCCAACAAATCCTGCCTGATGCTCGCGGTGGAGGCCGAGGGGCACGACATCGTCACGGTAGAAGGGCTCGGCGGCATGAGCGCGGAGCAGCGCGCCTTCGTCGAGGCGGACGCGTTCCAGTGCGGCTACTGCACGTCGGGCTTTCTGATGGTGTGCCACGCGATGTTAACGCAGCATCCGCAGATGCCCGAGGAGCTCGTCATAGAGGAATGGCTCCAGTCGAACCTGTGCCGCTGCACCTGCTACGCCGAGATCCGGGAGGCGGTGCTTCGTATGTACGGGACTGGGAAAAGCTCCTAAAAAAATTTGATAGGTACCTTGACAAATGAAGGCGGCGCGCATATACTAATTACATGGTACCATGTAATTAGAAACCAAGGGGGAAACGAATCTTGAACAACAACGACTTTTATCCGAATTGCGAACACCACCGCCCCATGATAGACCCTTCCGGCGAGCCGGAAGGCCGGGACGCGCGCGCAAACGGGTGGCCGCGGCGCGGATGTCACGGGCATCGCCACGGGCATGACCAGGACTACGACGCGCTCCCGCTCGAGGGCAAGCTCGCCGCGAACTTTCGCGAGATCGCGCACCTCGCGCGCCACGGCGGCGGGGGCAAGGGGGGCCAAGGGCGAATACTCGGCATACTCGCGCGGCGCGGGACCATGACCCAGCGGGAGCTGATGGAGCTTGTGGACGTGCGTTCCGGCTCGCTCTCCGAGGTGCTGGGCAAGCTCGAGGCCGCGGGATACGTCGAGCGCACGCCCAACGAGCAAGACCGCAGGAGCGTGGATGTCGCCCTGACCGAAAAAGGCAGGGAAGCCGCCGAGGAAGCTTTCGCGCGGCGCGCGCAGATGATCGCGGGCCTGTTCTCGGCATTAGACGAGGACGAGAAAGCGCAGCTCAACGCGCTGCTGGAAAAGCTGGGCGCGGACTGGCGCGCGCGCTTCAGGGACGGGGGCGCGAACGACGGCGGCCTGGACCGGCACGGGCACGGCGGCGGACATGGGCGCCGCGGCTGCGGGCACGAGGGCGAATAACCCCGCTGAAGCGGCTTGAAACGACCGGCGGCGGCTGTCGCGCGGCAAAGGGAAACCGGGCCGCGGCGGCAGCCGTGCATTCTCCTTATTAATTTCACAATCATGCCCTTTACACCCTTGCACAGATTGGTTATCATGGTTAAGTATACCAGATTGTTAGGAGTTGATAACCATTTCCATCAGGATATTCACGGATTCGTCGGCCAACCTGCCCGAGGAGATCGTACGGCGGAGGAACATCGGCGTCGTGCCGCTCACGCTCACGGTGAACGGGACGGAGATGCCCTGCTACGAGCCGGACGGCGGCTTCGACGGGGAAGCCTTCTACAAGCGCATGCGCGCCGACGACAAGCTCGAGCTCAAGACCTCCATGATCAATTCGGCGGCATTTCTTTCGGCGTTCGAGCCCTGCCTCGAGGCGGGGGACGACGTCGTTTACGTCGCCATGTCCTCGGGCATCAGCGGCACGTACTTCGCGGGCGAAACCGCGGCGGAAGCGCTGCGCGCGAAGTATCCGGAACGCTCCGTACTCACGGTGGACACGCTGGCCGCCTCCCTCGGGGAAGGGCTGATGGTGCTCGAGGCGGCGGAACTGCGCGACGGCGGCGCGTCCGCAGCCGAGATCGCCTCGTATCTCGAGGCGCGGCGCTCCCAGATGCGCCAGCATTTCATGGTGGACGACCTTAAATACTTAAAGCGCGGCGGGCGCATTTCGACCGTCGCCGCGCTCGCGGGCACGCTTCTGAGCCTCAGGCCGATCCTGACGGCGGATGCCGAGGGGCGCATCGTGCTCGATAAAAAGATCGTCGGGCGAAAGAAGGCGCTTATCGCGCTCGGGGAAATCTTCGACGACGGCTTTGCGGACGCGCCCGAAAATTGCCGCGCGGGCATCGCCCACGGCGGCTGCGAGGCGGACGCGCAAGCGCTTGCGGATGCCATTTGCGCGCGCCATCCCGGGGTCGGATTCACGATCGTGTGCTACGAGCCCGGCACGGGCGCGCACGTCGGGCCCGATACCGTCGCCCTGTTCTTCTGGGGGCGCGGCAGGGAGGAAAAGGCCGCGCTGCTCGCCTCCATCGGCGCGAAGATCGCCGCCGAAGCCGCGCACATCAAATCCGAAATCGGGAATAAGCTGCACAGGGACTAGCGGCGGCGAAGGAACGCAAGCCCCTTTTGAGGGACTTTCGTAAAAAACAGCGGGCTGTATCGCGAAAGAAAGCGACGCAGCCCGTTTTGTTTCATATCCATTTTGCGCATTACAGATTGAACCGCGCTTTTATTTTTGGGCGACGACATCGGGCGGAAGGCAGGTTTTGTCGATCTTCATATAAGTCTCGAAGGGTATTTCGCCGTCTTTGCTTTCCAGGCGGTATCTCTCGTCGTCGCGTAATAGCCATTGCCGTTACCCGTATGTAGGGGCGGATATCATCCGCCCGCCATGCCGTTGCCCGTATGTAGGGGCGGATATCATCCGCCCGCCATGCCGTTGCCCGTATGTAGGGACGGATATCATCCTTTCGCCTTTCACGCCCGCCGTCAGGTAAACAGCCTTCTCCTCAATTCGTCCACAAGCCCTTCCTTGCCGTTTACGATGAACAGCAGCACGCCCAGCAGCGCGAGCGGCGCGTTGGCGTACCAGCACCACTGCAAGAGGATGCGGCCGTAAAACGCGAACTCGAGTATGATCTCGAGCACGACGAAGTAGACGCAGAGCATGTAGCAGAGTATGGCGTACTTGGGCAGCGCGCGAAGCCGTTTGATGCGAAAGATCAGTGTCGCGCAATCCACGAGCGTGCCCGTGGCGAAGGCGATGGGAAGCGCGGTGATCAAATACCAGCGCATGCCCGCCGTGAGACGGAAGATCAGCGCGAGGTAGAGGCACACGGCGATCACGTCCATGGCGATGAACAGATACACGAGGTTTTCCCGGAAGAACATGGGCACGAACACGAACACGTAGAGCGTCAGCGCACCGCCCGTCACATAGAGCGACCAGTCGATGCGAAAATCGCCCAATAGGTCGCACACGAACGTCACCACGATGGGCACGAGCAGGATCAGAAGCCCCAGCACCGCGATGAAGCTGCGGTTGATCTTCTGCGTTTCCACGCGCGGGGGATAGGGCGCGTACGCTTCCTCCTCGCCGGTCGCGCGCGGGTTGTGCACCGCGGTTTCGCACAGCGGGCAGATCTTTTCCGACTCGGCGAGTTTCACGCCGCAGTTCACACAGTATGACATGCTTCCATCAGCTTCCTTTCGCGCGTGTTGCTCTCGATGGTGACGGGGACGCCCTCCTCGACGAGGCGCGTGAAGAAGCCCCGCTCGGTATCCGTCTCCCGTATGGTCCGGGTGAAATTGATGTAGGCCTTGCCCCGATAGGATACGAGGCCGCAGGTGACTTTATTTTGGAACAGGGGGCCGAGCTGGAAGTCGAAGCGCGTCACGTGCTGCTCCATCTCGCGGGGCAGCGTCACGACGCCGAGGTTCGAGAGCAGCGCGGAGGACTGCACGTCGCCTGTCGCGCGGTACACGGCGCGCATGACCATCTTTTTGACGAACAACGGCGCGCGGCGCAGCACGGGGCTTCGCTCCGCCTCGACGTTGGCGGTGAGCTTGGCGCGCAGCCTCTGCGGCGTCGCCTCGAGCCCCATGTAACATTTGACGGCGTTGGCGATCTCCTTGAGCGTATAGTCGCCGTACTTGAACTCCACGCCCGGGTTGACGTAGGAGGAAAAGTTGCGCAGCGTTTTCGACGGGAAGAAATTGCGCAAATTGACCGGCACGCAGATCTTGATGGGCTTGTTGCGCTTTGCGCGCGACCATTCCTTTTTTTGTATGTCGGCGATGCTCTGTATCATGATTGCCGCGAGATAGTGCGTGACGGAAACGCCTAGGGCGCGCGCCCTCTCGGCGATGGCGGAAATGTCCGCGATGCCCGTGACGATGTTCATGAACTGGTCGTATTCCTCGGTGCCCGTGATGCGGTATGCGTCCGGCTCGCCGCGCGAGAGCTTGACCGGGCCCGCGACGTTGTGGAAGTGATCCTCGATTTCCTTACGCGCGGGCGGCTTCGAGCAGTCGAGTATCTCGTCGTCCCGCGGGATGAGCGCGCCGTATTTGATCGAAAGGTATTCCGCGACGAGCGTCTTTAGAAAGCGCATGCCGCCCGTGCCGTCCGTGAGCACGTGGAAAAACTCGAGCGCGATGCGGTTTTCGTGGCAGCGCACGCGGAAGAGGAAGCCGTTGCTCCTTTTGGCCTCGATGGGCAGGCAGGGATTCGCGACGTCCTCCTCTATGGGCGGTATGCCCGAGAGCTCCTCGAGGTAGAACCAGAAGAAGCCGCGCTTCACGCACACGTGGAACGTGGGCATGCGCCGGAGCGCGTTTTCGAGCGCGCGCGCGAGCGCTTCGCGCTCGACCGCCTCGTCGAGCGTGGCGCACAGGCGGAACATCGCCATCCATTTCCGGTTCATGACCACGGGGTAGATCGTGGCCGCGTTGTCGAGCTTATACCATTTCTTTTTGCGTTTCATCCGTTACCCGCTTGCCTTAATGTATATAGGATGCCCCTAAAAGCCCTTTTGCTTGAGTCCCGATACGATTTCGATATACGCTTCCACGATGTCCGACACGCGTCCGGGCGTTTTTTTCCTCGAAAGCGGCAGCCTCCGGAAGTCGACCTCGTCGAGGTGGGAGATGCCGCGCCGCCCGGCGGCCCTGAGCACGGTGAAGTTTTCGCCCCATCGGGCGGATTCGACGCTCACCAGCCCGTCGTTTTCGCCTTCAACAAGGCTGATGACGAAGTTGGCGGCGGCGAGGTTCGCGTCGCTCGCGGGCCCGCGCATCAGACACGCGTAACTCTGATAGTATACAGCGGGATGGTCGGGGTTTTCAAGGTTGAAGCGCGCCATATGCCCGGTGGAGAACTCGCGGCAGACCGTGACGAAATCCGGCTCGCGGTCGCCGAAGGCGCGTATCCAGTTGTTGACGGCGAAAGCCGCGAGGTTGAAAAGCTTTTGCGGGGCCTTGAGGAGCCTGTCCATGGTCCTCGAGCCGCGGTGCGGCGTGGCGAGGGTCGTGACGCTCGCGATTTTATCGCCCATGCCGAGCGCCGAGGCCGCCATGCGGATCTCGAGCCCGCCCTTCGAGTGGCCGATCAGGTTGATCTTTTCGGCGCCGGTCTGCGCGAGCACCTCGCGGATGCGTTCGGCGATGCGCGCGGCGTTGGACGCGGTGCTGCCCCAGCCGTCCTGCATGCCGTAGTGGATCTGCGCGCCGCGCTCGGCGAGCGCCCTGGGTATGCGCCCCCAATAGAGCGGCAGGGCGAGGTCGCGAAAACCCGTGCCGTGAACGAGCATGATCGGGTATTTCGTTTTGCAGCTTTCGTCCATGCCGCCTTCGCGCAGACCGTCCATAAAATCAGTATAGCAGCGGGAAACGGCTTGGCAAGAAAAAAATCGCGGTTCCGATAAAAAACGGCATTTTTCACTCATTCCGGAACCGGCGGTTTTTCGGCAGCCAAAACGGCCCGCTTAACGCGCGGGCCGTTCCGATTCATTGCCGATTGGCGGTCGGCCCTAGTTCGCCTTTTTGAGTATGAACCATGCGTGCATGTACGGCAGGCCGGTTTCCTCGTCGAGCCCGTACGGGTCGGCGTAGAGGGAGTAGGTCTTGCCGTCGTTCAGCTCGACCGCGGATATGCCGCTGAAGTAGCAGAAGATGACGTCGCCCTCGCTCGTCTGGATGCGCGCGATGATGTAGGGCTTGGTTTGCCGGATTTCCACCACGGTGCCCGAGATCTTATAGGCCTGCTCGTGGTTCGGGTAGTTCTTGATGCGGTCGTAGTCGATCGCGTGGGAGCCGGAAATATAGGCGTCCTTGTCGGGCTGGTGCTCGAGGTAGAGCGTGGAGGTCTTGGCTGCGTCGCCCTTGGTGGCGGTGATGACGACCTCGTACAGGCCGACCTCGGCGGTCTTGATCGTGAAGCTGAACGTGCCCGCGTTCGCGTCCTGCGTGATCGCGCCCTCGAGCTCGACGCCGGATACGGATATGGTCGCGCCCTGCTCCATGGTGCCCGCTACGGCCATGGTTGCGTCCTGGCCGTAGCGCTTGACGTCGTCGTTCACGCTGAAGGCCACGTTGCCCGTCGAAGGCGTGGTGGGATCGGTGGCGGTGCCGTAGGTGACGTTATAGGTCTTGACGGCGCTCATGCAGCCGTCCTTCTGCGCCCTGACTTCGAGCACGAAAGTGCCTTCTCCGGGCAGCGTGTAGTTGGTGGAGAAGTTGCCCGCCTCGTCCACGGAAACCTGGTTGTCTCCCACGAAGATCGAGGCGGTGTTGTCGTCCACCGCGCCCGCGACGGCGACCGTCGCCGAATCCACCGTGAAGTCGGCCACGGTCGGCTGGGTCATGGTCAGATTGATGGCGGGCACGTGTATGGCGATGGGCTCGTCGAACGCAACCTGGGTTTTCTCGCCCTTGGGGCTGACGACGACGATGTCGGGCGTGACGGAGAGCGTATCGGAATCGAGAGGCTCGTCCGGAATCCAGATGTTCTCGGGCACGCGCAGCTGCACGGAACCCTTGGACACCGCGGCCTCCTTGACGATGGAACCCGCGGTGAAGCGCACGATATAGTTGTTCTTGGCGTATACCGTGATCAGGTACGCCGGGTCGCCCGCGTCGGTGGTTCCGGTTTCGACCTTGGGCGCGCGGGTGATGGGATCGCCCTTGAATGTGCAGCTGATGAACTTCGAGAAGCTGCCGTCGTAGCGCGTGCTGATCAGTATGAAGCCGAACACCGCGATGAGCAGCACAAGCACGCCCGCCGCCGCGATGAATACCAGGTTGCGCTTGCCGCCGGACGTATGGGCGCGCGCGCGGCCGTAGCCGCCGTCGTAATCCTCAAAACCGTCCTCCGCCCGCTTTCGGGGCTTCTGGGGCTTGGGGGCGACGGCCTTGTTCTCCTCGACGGGAGCCATCGCGCCGCCGCGATAGCCCGCGTAGGCTCGTCCGGCCTCGGAAGGCTGCGCTTCGGGCTTGGGCCTCTCAAAGGCGGGAACCTGCGGGCGGGCCTTGGGCTTTTCGTAAACGGTCTCCGGGGCGAGGGGCCGCGTGCTCTCGTAGGAGGGCTGCTGCGCAATCGCGGCGTGGACGCGCACGTTGTTGCTGTATTCCTCGTCGGATATAACCGCGGCGGGCTTGAAGCGCTCCTCCTGCCCGGGCAGTCCGGCCTCGGCGGGACGGGGGTTGAACTTGCGGAAATAGCCCTCGGGGATTTCCTCCTCGGTGACGGTATTCGCGTCGAACTCGGGCTTGGGCCATTGGGGCGCGCGCACGAAGCCCCACGCGGGGGGCGTTTCCCCGGTCGCGGCGACATAGGATGCGTAGCCCGCGCTCCTGGAAGCGCCGCCTCTGCCGCCCGCTTCTTCGTCAGGCGTAAGCGGAGCCGCGCAGACCTCGCAATACTCGAGATAATCCTCGTTCTGCGCGCCGCAATTCTTGCATATCATGAAAAATTCCTCCTGAATGGGATTCATATCCACATGATTATATCAAATATGAAAAAACCTGCAAAGTCCTTTCCAATCCAATTTTGAAAACAATGTATGAAATAGCGCCCCGCGCCCCGCAGACGCTTACAATGGCGGCGCGGCTGTGCTATAATGAATCGAAATTTCCGAGGAGATCAGCTATGCGTAGAATCCTTGCCGCGGCGTCGATGCTGCTGATGCTTTCGCTGACGCTTGGCGGCTGCAAAAATGGAGAGACCGTTTCGCCGGGCGAAGCGACGCAGGACCTGGCCGGCTTTTCCATCGAAGGCTCCGCCTCGGGCGGAGGCACCGTCAGGAACGCGAACCTCAGCCTGCTCGAGATGCGCGACGAAAACGGGGATACCGTCGTCACCCTCGACTTCGTGTCCGACAGCACGCTTTCGGGCGAGGGCACGCAGAGGGATGTCGTCAACCCGCCCAAGTACAAGGTCTATACGCTGGGCAAGCCCTTCCGGCTCGTGATCGAGTTCGAATCGCTCGCCTACTGGGACTATGAGCGCGCCTTCGACCCCGATTCGTCGGAGCTCGTGCAGGGCGTGTTCAACTATTCGCCCGCGCAGGGCGGCGTGTTCCGGCTCTATATGCAGCTCGCGCGCGAGTCGGCCTTTATGGTGACAAACGAGGACAGCGTCGTTACGGTGACGCTGCGCCCGATCCGCAAAGCCGCCCCCACGCCGCAGGCGACCGGGACGGGCGGCGCGGTGGACATACTCGAGGATGAAGCCGCGCCCGCCGGTTTTGCCTACTACGTGCTCGCCAACGCGTACCGCGACTATTGCTCGGGCCTGATCGCGGCGCGGGAGATGACGCCCGTGCTCGCCTCCGACGGCGCGAACATACTGCTCATCTCCGAGGCGTTCGCCACGAAAAACGCCGCCGAGGCGCTGATGCAGGGCATACTCGGCCGCGAAGCGGGCGCGGTTCCCGCCAACTGGGAGGTCGTTTTGCTCGCGGACGGCAAGCTGCCCTCCTACAGCGAGGAGATGGACTATCTCGCGGCCTACGACGTGGCCTCCGCGCGGCAAAACGGCGAGCCGGTCAAGCTCGACGTCGCGATACCCGACGGGCTCTTCCTCGCGATGACGCCCGGCAACGACGGCCTGCTGTACACGAGGCGCGTGGCCGAATACGAGGCGGGCGGCGGCGCGAACGAATACGAGCTGCTCTATGTGCTGCCCGTCGGCGGGGAAGCGCGCAAGCTGATCGATTTCGAGTTCCAGAGGATCGAGTCCGCCCGGTATTCGCCGGATGGGCGCAAGCTCGCCGTGCTCGAGCGCAGCGGCGAGAGCGCGCACCTTTATGTGTTCGACGTGGACTCGCGCGACCTTCTGACCGATCTCTCCTCGATGGGCTTCGGCGATACGGTCAGCGCCTACTGCTGGGACGGCATGGGCGGGCGCATCTTCTCCATAGGCGGCGCGGGCGAAATTGCCGTCAACCAGTACGACTTCAACGTGCCCAGCGAGAGCAAGCGCTACTCCGCGGTCGATAAAAAGGGCGTGGACGAAACGAGCCTCGCGTTCCGAGACGGCGAGGTATACTTCTGCGAGACCACGCTCGAGCGCGGCGCCCAGATGTTCCGCATCAAGCCGGAGGGAGGGCTCAGGCGGCTCTACCTCGCCGCGGACGCCTTCGCCTTCTCGCAGGACGAGCGCTATCTCGCCTATACCCACAATAAGACCGACTTTACCTCCGGCACGGCGGCGCCCGAGGCGGGTTCCGCCTTTGCCGTGGTCGATCTGCAAACGGGCGAGGTACGCGGCATCGAGGCGGAGTTCAGCGTGTTCACCTTCCTCTGGTCGGCCGACGCGAAGAAGCTGTTCTACTTCGAGAACATGCTCTCGGGCAACGCGGGCGAGGGCGAGGGCGCGGACGCGGCGTCGCCCGGCGGGGACCCGTACCCCTACCGGCTCTGGGTCTACGACATGGAAACGGGAACGAGCCGCGTTGTGGCGGATCTGACGACCACGAACATCGGCATGTCGGCCTCCGGCGCGCTCGTCTACGTCTGCTACACCGACGCGGAAACCCTCGGCGACGTGGTGCGCGCGACCTATGCGCTTAAAACCGACGGCTGAACGCGTTCCGGCTCTGGACAGAACAAGGAAAATCGTGTAAAATCCATATTGACTACGCAGAGTAGGGCGCTGTGCGCGTCCCCGGAGACGGGGAGCAGTGCCGCCGGAACGGGGAGTTGTCCGGCGGACGAATAACCCAAGGTTTGCGGTTCAACGCCCGATTCCCGCTGCTGCATAAAGGACGACGGCTTCCTCTATGCGGTAATAGGGCCGCGTGAAGGAGGCTTTTTTCTATGAAACGCAAGCTAGTGAGAGCACTTGCCGTCGCGCTGTGCGCGGCGATTCCCTGCGCGCTGTACGCGTACTTCAACCAGAGGTATACGCTCGAGGCCGCGTCGCCCGACTACCTCGTGATGGCCGGCATATTCCTGCCGTGGATGGGTATCATCGGGCTGCTGCTGCGCCTTTGGCAGGACGCCGGGGAGCGCGTCTGGACGCGGGACAAGACGCGGCGGCTCGTCGTGTGCGCGCTTCTGACCGCGCTCGCCGTGGTGCTCAGCGGGCTGAGCCTCCCGCAGTTTCCGTTTGGCATCTATTCGCTCAAGCTCAGCTTCGGCGTGTTGCCGGTCATTCTCTCGGGCGTGCTGTTCGGGCCGGCTTACGGGGCGATGGTCGGCGGCCTTACGGATTTTTTGCAGGCGCTGATCTTCCCCAAGGGGCCGTACGTGCCCTTCTTCACGGTCATCGGCACGCTCTTCGGGCTGATCCCCGGCTTGTTCTTCGCGAGGGGGCAGGAGGCGAAGTTCCCGCGCGTGCTGCTCGCCGTGGCCGTCGGGCAGGCGATCGCGAGCGTGGGGCTCAATTCGCTGCTGCTCAGCTGGCTCTATTCGATTCCCTGGGAAACCTTCATACTGCGCGTGATCAACCAGGCGGTGATGATACCCATATACGCCGTGCTCGTGTATTACTGCGTCAGGCTCCTCAAACGGGCGGGCGTCGGCGGGAAGAGGTTATAGAAACCGTTAAAAATGCGCATACTTGCCTGTGATACCAAATAAGGTTATGGGAGGCAGAGTATGGCAATCGCAAGGCTTAACGCGGCGCAGTCCGCGCAGCATGAGGATGTCGCCGCGGCGCTCGCGCGCTGGAAGGCGTCTATGGAATATTACCAGAACGTCAAGGACCCGGACCTGATCGAGTTTGCGATCTACGACATGGAGGCCGCCCGGAGGAAGTATGTGTTCCTCCTCAAGCGGAGCAAAGAGGCATAAAAAAAGCCCGCGTCGGGCGAATTTTGCGGAGGATGGACCATGGTGGGTTTTTCGGCTGTGCTGCTCAACATCGCCGCGTTCGGCATAGGCATACTCGCGCTCTGGCTGATCTGCAAGCTGTTGAAGCTCTCGCTCAAGATCATCTGGAAGCTCGTCGTCAACGCGCTACTCGGCGCGTTGATCCTGATCGTGTTCAACCTCATCGGCGGCCTGTTCGGCCTGACGCTGCCCATCACGTTCCTCTCCGCGCTCGTGGCGGGCGTGTTCGGCGTGCCGGGCGTCATCGTCATGGCGCTGCTGTCGCTTCTGTAACGGCCCCGGCGGGCCCGAGCGAGAGCGTTTCGCCGGCAAGGCGCGCGACGATGCCGCCCGCGGAGAATTCGATCGCGCCGCCCGAGATGGAAAAAATCGAGATCACGCCGTTTTCCTCGACCGTGGAGGTCCAGCCCTCCGCGGTTTTTTCTATGGCGCAGACCCGCTCGGCGAGGAACACGGGCTCCTCGTACGGGGCGGGCGTCGCGCTGGGGTCGAGCGAGCCGGCCTGGCCTCCGTCCGTTTTCGCCTCGTATTCGCCGGTGCTGAAATCGACGCGCGCTTCGGGGCGGAACGTTCCCATGAGGATGTCTCCGCCGCTGTAGTTGAAGGTGAACGCGTATGCGCCGTCCTGCGCGGGGCTCATGCCGCCCGAACCCTCGGCGGCGCCGCTGACCGTGCCGGAATAGCCGCGCCCGTCGGCGGAGGCGAACAGGCGGCAAACGCTCGCGCCGATGCCGGAGAGCGCGACGAGGTGCGCGCTCAGCGCGAGGGAGAGCGCGAGCGCGTCCGCCGAATTGCGCCCGTAGAGGGCGCGTGAAAGCGCGAGGGAGCAAGAGCGGCTCCCTCCGGCGAAATCGCGGTAAAAATCATAGAGGGGGTTGACGGAAAAAGGCGTCGCCGATACCTCGGGCGCGGGGGAAGGGGAGGGCGTCGGCGTTGCGGAAACGGCGGGCTTCGGCGTGGAAAACAGCCCGGCGAGCCCGTCCGCGCGCGCGCATCCGCTCGTCAGCGGTATGGCGCAGCCCATGAGCAGCGCGAGCGCGCGCGCTGCGACGCGGCGCGGCGCGCGGGGGCGCGTCATTGCTCGCCGCCGTAACCGGGATGCGGCGCGGCGGTTTCCTCCGGCGTTTCGGCAGGGATTCCCGCGTCGTCCGGCCCCTCCGGCGCGGGGGTGGCTCCGGCCGTGTCGGTGGTCGCCACGCCCTGGTAATAGCTCAGGATACCGTAGAAAATGCCCAGCGCGCAGCGCGTCTGGTACGCGTCGGAGTTGAGCAGCGCGTCGTTCTTGATGTTGGATAGGTAGCCCATCTCAAGCGTGACCACGGGGATCTCGCTCCAGTTGAAGCCCGTCTGGTTTTCGAGGCTGACGAGGTCCACGCGCTCTGCGCCCACCGCCGCGCCGAAGCTGCGGCTCAGGCATTCGCCCAGATACAGGCTGTATTCGTAGATGCCGGGCGTGACGCGCACGGAAGGGATGAGCACGCAGGGCGCGCTCGTCTCGGGGTCCGGGCTCGCGTTGCAGTGAAGGCGAATCCAAATGGCCGCGCCGCTTTCGTTCATCAGCACGGCGCGCTCGATGTTCGAGAGGGATACGTTCGAGCTCGCGCGCGTCATAACGGCCGTTGCCCCGCAGCTTTCGAGCAGAGCGGCGACCTTCTTGGCGACGAGCAGGTTGATCCTGTATTCGGGCACGCCGCTGCGTATGCCAAAGCACCCCGCGCTCTGGCGGATCTTGGTGAGCGGCGAGTCCGGCGCGATCGCCTCGAGGTCGGTGTCGGCGCGCATCTGATGGCCCGGGTCGAGGCCGACCACCTGGCCTTCGAGCACCTCGACGGCGGCGGCAAGCGCCTCCTCGCTCAGCGCGGGGCCGTCGCCCGCCGTCGGAACTTCCTCGTCGATATCGACGGCGACGGGCGCCGCGCCGTCCCCGGGGGAATCGTTTGCATTGCCGAGATCGGGTATCATGCGAAAATCAGCCGGCGTGAGGCTGAGGCGGAACCGCCGGGCGATGGGGTCCCAGTAAAAGACGCCCGGGCTGCCGGAGGGCGCGCCGTCCTGCCCCGAATCCTCGCCGCTGCCTCCGTTGCCGGTGCCTTCGGCGTACGCCGTCGCGTTCACGGCCAGTATCGCCGCGAGCACGAGCGGAAGCAGGGTGCGAAGCATGCGTTTCATCGGAAAATTGGCTCCTGTTTACAGACTGACTATTATATTGTAATGACGCCGCCGCCGATTTGCAATGAAGGCGCGTTTAATAATTTGTTAACAATTCTTCACAGTTTGACGAATTGCAGGCCGCCCTCGCGCACCTCGAGGCTGACGCTGTCCCCGAGGCGTATCCTGCCCGAGAGCAACTCCTCGCTCAGGCTGTCCTCCACGCGGTGCTGTATCAGCCGCCGCAGGGGCCGCGCGCCGTACTGCGGGTCGAATCCGTCGCGCGAGAGCAGCTCCTCCGCCTCGGGGGATATCGAGAGCGTGATGCCGCGCATGGCGATGCGCGCCTTGACGCGCTCGAGCATGAGCCGCGCGATGGCGAGCGTCTGCTCGGCGCTGAGCTGGTTGAAGAGCACGATCTCGTCCACGCGGTTGAGGAATTCCGGGCTGAAGGTCTTTTTGAGCTCGGAGAGCATATCCTCGCGCGCGTGCTCCGCGCGCGCCGCGCCGAAGCCCACCGCCGCGCCCCGCCCGAAGCGGGACGCGCCCACGTTCGAGGTCATGATGATGATGGTGTTGCGAAAGCTCACCGCGCGCCCGCGCGAGTCGGTCAGCCTGCCGTCCTCGAGCACCTGCAGGAGCATGTTGTAGACGTCGGAATGCGCCTTCTCGATCTCGTCGAGCAAAATCACGCTGTAGGGCTTCCTGCGAACGCGCTCCGTAAGCTGGCCGCCCTCGTCGTAGCCGACATAGCCCGGCGGGGAGCCGATGAGTTTGCTGACGCTGTGCGGCTCCATGTATTCGCTCATATCGAGGCGGATCATGGCTTCCTCGTCGGAAAAAACCGCCTGCGCGAGCGCCTTGGAGAGTTCGGTCTTGCCCACGCCCGTGGGGCCGAGGAAGACGAAGGAGCCGATGGGCCTGCCCGGGTCCTGCAGGCCGGCGCGCGCGCGGCGTATGGCGCGGCACACGGCGCCGACCGCCTCCTCCTGTCCGACCACGCGCTCGTGCAGCTTCTCCTCGAGGTTCAGCAGGCGTTCGCTCTCGCTTTGGGTCAGGCGGCTCACGGGGATGCCCGTCCAGGCGTTGACCACCTCGGCGATGTCGTCCGCCGTGACGACGAACGCCCGGTCGTCCCGCTCGCGCTCCCAGTCGGCCCGGATGCGCTCTATTTTTGCGCGCAGCTTCTGCTCCTCGTCGCGTATGGAGGCGGCGCGCTCGTAGTTCTGGTTGTTGACGGCCTCCTCCTTCTCGTTGAGCAGGGCGTCGAGCCGGGCGCGCAGCTCCGTCACATCCGGCGGCACGCCGTAGGCCGAGAGGCGCACGCGGCTCGCGGCTTCGTCCATGAGGTCTATGGCCTTGTCCGGCAGGAAGCGGTCGGAAATATAGCGGTCGCCGAGATCGACCGCGGCGCGGATGGCTTCGTCCGCGATGCGCGCCTTGTGGTGCGCCTCGTATTTGTCGCGCAGGCCGAAGAGGATCGCCTCGGCCTCCTTCGCGGTGGGCTCGCCGATGTTCACGGGCTGGAAGCGGCGCTCGAGCGCGGCGTCGCGCTCGATGTGGCGGCGATACTCGTCCGGCGTCGTCGCGCCGATGACCTGTATGTCCCCGCGCGCGAGGGCGGGCTTCAATATGTTCGCGGCGTCCACGCTGCCCTCGGAGGCGCCCGCGCCGATGATGGTGTGCAGCTCGTCGATGAAGAGTATGGTCCTGCCCTCCTCGCGAAGCTCGCCTATGGCGCTCGTGATGCGCTCCTCGAATTCGCCGCGGTATTTCGTGCCCGCGAGCATCGCGCCCAGGTCGAGGCTCATGATGCGCTTGTCGCGAAGGAGCTCCGGTATCTTGCCCGAGGCGATGCGCTGCGCGAGCCCCTCTATGACCGCGCTCTTGCCCACGCCGGGATCGCCGATGAGCACGGGGTTGTTCTTCGTGCGCCGGGTCAAAATCTGGAGTATGCGCTGCACCTCCGCCTCGCGGCCGATCACGGGGTCGAGCTCGCCCTCGCGCGCGCGGCCGGTCAGATCCGTGCCGTAGCGGTCGAGCACGGGCGTCGCGGAGGCGGCCCCCGCGGACTTGATCCCGTTTTTCGCGGAGATCTCCTCGCCCGTGAGCATGGAGCGCAGCAGCGCGAGGTCCGCGCCGAGATCCTCGAGTATGCGCACCGCCACGGAATCCCGCTCGCGCAGGATCGCGAGCAGTATGTGCTCCGTGCCGATGTAGCTGGTCTTGAGCGCCTTGGCCTCGTAGAGGCTCAATTCGAGTATTTTCTTGGTGCGCGGCGTATAGCCGAAGCTGTCCGTGAAATGATAATCGCCGCGGCCGACGAGCTCGTCCGCGCGCTCCTGCGCGGCCTTGTCGCTCACGCCGAGGGAGGCGAGCGCCTTGGCGGCGGTGCCGTCCTCCTCGCGGATGAGGCCGAGCAAAAGATGCTCGCTGCCCACATAGTTGTGGCCCATATCCCGCGCGGTCTCCTGCGCGAGCGCGAGCGCCCTCTGCGCGCCCTGCGTGCACCGTTCCGAAAAGCCCATGCCATGCTCCTTTGCGCCGAAGGGTCTTTTTGGTTATTTTAACCCAAACGCGCCCGGGCCGCAATCGGCGCGGATAAAAAGGGTGAAAAACTCGACGTCGCGTGGTATGATAGCATAGGTTCGGGCTTCCGTTCGCCGGCATATTATGGTGTATATGCCAATAATTCAGAACGGGAGATGCAACGATGATATATCTTGACAACAGCGCGACGACCAGAACGCTCGACGCGGCCGCGGACGCGGCGCGTACCTATATGACAACCCGCTTTTTCAACCCCTCCGCCGCGTATTCGGCCGCGGCTGAAACCGAGAAGGCCGTGGAGGCGGCGCGCGCCCGGCTCGCCTTCGCCCTCGACGCGAAGCCGGAGGAGATCGTCTACACATCCGGGGCGACGGAGAGCAATAACGCCGCGATTTCCGGCGCGCTCAAAGCCATGCGCGGCAAGGGGAGGCTCATCGTCGGCGCGACGGAGCATCCCTCGGCCTACGAGGTCGTGAAGGCGTATTCCAGGCAGGGCTACGACGTCGTAGAGGCCCCGGTGGATTCCACGGGCGCGGTCGACCTGGCGGCGCTCAGTACGCTCCTCACCGAGGACACGCGCCTGGTGAGCGTCATGCAGGTCAACAACGAGGTCGGCGCCGTCAACGACTGCGCGGCGATCTACCGCGCGGTGAAGGCCGCGGCGCCCGAGGCCGTCGTCCATACGGACGGCGTGCAGGGCTTCCTCAAGGTCCCCTTCGACGCGAAGGATTGCGATTTCTACGCCCTGAGCGCCCACAAGTTCCACGGACCCAAGGGAGTGGGCGCGCTTTACGTCAAAACAGGCGTGCGCTTCGCGGGCGGGCAGGCGGAGGACCGCCGCTCCGGCACGACCAACACGCCGGGCATCATGGGCATGGACGCGGCCGTCGCGGACTACCTTGCCCATCTCGAGGAATACCGCAAGCACATGATGGCCTGCAAGCTGCGCCTCGCCAAGAACCTTTCGGGCATCCGGGATGTGCTCATCAACGGCCCCAAGCCCGCGCAGGGCGCGCCGCATATACTCAACGTGTCGATACTGGGCGTGCGCGGCGAGGTCATGCTGCACGCGCTCGAGGCGAGGGAGGTCTTTGTTTCGACCGGCTCGGCCTGCTCCGCGCACAAGAAGGGCAAGAACCGCATACTCACGGCCATGGGCGTCACGGGCGCGCGGCAGGAAGGCGCGCTGCGGCTGAGCCTTTGCCCGTTCAACACGCTCGAGGAGATGGACGCCGCGGCCGCGATCATCGCCGAACAGGCGGCGTTCCTTCGCAAATACAAAAGAAGATAAACCCAAAGGAGCACAAAGGATTGAATCAGGTTTTGCTCGTCCGCTACGGAGAAATTCACTTGAAGGGGCTCAACCGCCCCTTCTTTGAAAGAAAGCTTCTGGACAACATCCGCGCCGCGCTCGCGGGGCTGGACGCCGCGGTGCGCTTCGACCAGGGCAGGATATTCGTCGAGGGCGTCGCGGCGGAGCATGTTGAGGAGGCGTGCCTTCGCCTGACGCGGGTGTTCGGCGTGCACTCGATCAGCCCCGCGCTCGCCGTCGAAAAGGAGTATACGGCCGTCGCCGCCGCGGCGGAGTCTGTCATGGAGGCCTCTATGAAGGAGGGCGGGCGCACGTTCAAGTGCTTCTGCCGCCGCGCGGACAAAACCTTCCCGATGGATTCGCAGCAGATCGACCGCGAGCTCGGCCACGATATGCTCGAAAGGTTCCCGGAGCTTCGCGTCGACGTGCGCGAGCCGCAAATCAAGCTTTGCGTCGAGATCCGGGACCGCGCCTTCGTCTACGCGCGCGAGATCATGGGCGCGGGCGGCATGCCCACGGGCACCGCGGGGCGCGCGATGCTGCTCATCTCCGGCGGGATAGACAGCCCCGTCGCGGGCTATATGATGGCGCGGCGCGGGATAGAGCTTTCCGCGATCCATTTTTACAGCTATCCGTATACGAGCGAACGCGCGCGGGACAAGGTCGTCAAGCTGACGGAGCTGCTCGCGCGCTACGCGGGGCCGGTGAAGCTGCACCTCGTGCCGTTCACGGAAATCCAGCTCGCCATATACGACCGCTGCCCGCCCAAGGAAACGACCATACTCATGCGCCGCCTCATGATGCGCATCGCCGAGCGCGTCGCCGAGGCGGACGGGGCGCGCGCCCTCGTCACGGGCGAGGCGCTCGGCCAGGTCGCGAGCCAGACGCTCGAGAGCCTGTGCGTGACCGACGACGCTGCGGATATGCCCGTGTTCCGCCCGCTGATCGCCTTCGACAAGGACGACATCGTAAACGTCGCCAAGAAGATCGGCACGTTCGAAACCTCGATACTGCCCTATGAGGACTGCTGCACGGTGTTCGTGCCCGCGCACCCGGTCACGCGGCCAAGCGTCGCGGGGCTTCGCGCGAGCGAGGCCGCCGTGGACTTTTCCGAAATGATCGAAAAGGCGCGCGCGGAGGCGGAGGTCCTCGAAGTCAATTAACCCTTTATTCACGGGATTTTTCGGCAGATTGATGGTATAATTCCGGCAGGAAGGGAGGCGCAGGATGAAAAGACTCGTTGTTTTCGCGCTCATGCTTGCGATACTGCTCGCGGGCTGCGCTTCCTCCGCGACGGGGGACGCGGGGGCCACGCTCGAACCCGCCGGAACCGGCGCGCCGGAGCCGACGCGGGACCCCGGCGCCGCGGGCGAAGCGCAAAACTTCGCGCGGCTCAACCTCGTGCGGCGCGAGCAGACCTACGGCGGAGGCAACGCGCTGATCTACCCCGCCGTCGATTCCGCGGAGTACGACGCGCTCAACGCGGCCATATTCAAAAAAATCGTCGCGGGCCTCGGCGAGCTCGACGCGCCCGCCTACACCTATTTCAACATCAAGTGCAACCAAGACGGCATACTTTCGCTTCTCGTGGGCTATTACGACATGGATACGCGCGCGCTTTGCCTCAAGCTCCCCATGACCTTCGACGTCGCCACGGCCAAGGAGATCCCGCTTGAAAACTGCTTCAGCGTGGACGACGACGCGTGGCGCTCAGTCATACCCGACCTCGTGAGGCAACAGGCGGAGCTCATCGATATGACGCTGCTCTCGGACGTCATGCCCATCGGGGACGGGCAGCTCTACTATCTGACGGGCCGCACGCTCGTCGTGCTCTACCGTCCGTACGAGATCACGACCAACCTCGCGGGCTGGCCGGAGTTCTCCTTCCAGCTTGACCAGCTTTCGCCCTACTTGAGCCGGACCGCGGCGATCGCCCGGCTTTCGGCGGCCCGGCAGACGGCTTCGGAGGCGGACAAGGGATGAGGTGCTCCTGCAAAATCTGCGGCACGTATATGGTGCAGCGCGAGCACGGCCTCGCAAGCTCCTGCGTCTGTCCGGACTGCGGCTTCGCTTGCCGGGACTGCATGGGGAGCGACCAGCCGCCCATGAGCGCGGAGGAACTCAGGCGCCGCCCCGAGGCGCTGCTGAACCGGCAGGGGGAGGAGGATTGAGCATGGCCAAACGCGACGCCTCGCCCATGGACGCCGCGCTCGCCTACCTCGCCGCGAAGCCGCGCACCGCGCGCGAGGTCGCGCAAAAGCTCGACTCGCTCGAGTTCGGCGAGGGAGATGTGGATCAGACCGTGGCGCGCCTGGCCGAACTGGGGCTTGTGGACGACGCGCGCTACGCGGAGGAATTCGTTGCCTCGCGCCTCGCGACCAAGCCCGTCAGCCGCGCGAAGCTGCGCGGGCAGCTCTATTCCCACAGGCTCGCGGCGGAGCACGTCGAGGCCGCGCTCGCGGCTGTGGACGACGCTGCCGAGGCCGAAAACGCGCTCCTGGTCGCCGGGAAGTACGCGCGCCGGTTCGCGGAGCTCGAGGAAGAGGAGCGAAAGCGCCGCGTCATGCGAAGGCTCGTCGGGCGCGGCTTCTCGTTCGGCGCCTCGAAGGCCGCCATCGAGAAGCTTTTCGGCGACGCGCAGGGCCTTGAGGACGCGGCGGAGGACGGCGATGACGGCGAGGATTGACCCGCAGGCCATAAAAGAAAAGCTCACGACGGAAACGCTCGGCCGCTCCGTCGTTTTTCGTGAAGAAACGGCTTCCACCAACGCGGACGCGAAAGCCCTCGGGCGGCAGGGCGCGCCGCACGGCACGCTTGTGCTCTGCGCCCGGCAGACCGCCGGGCGCGGCAGGCGCGGCAGGAGCTGGCTTTCAGATGAAGGCGCGCTCTGCATGACGCTGCTGCTTCGTCCTCCGTTCCCGCCGGAGCTCGCGCCGCGCTATATCGTCGCGTGCGCGCTGGGCGTCTGCCGGGCGCTGCGCGCCTGCGGCGCAAGCGCGCGCATCAAGTGGCCCAACGACATACTCGCAAACGGCAGGAAGCTCTGCGGCATCCTTTTGGAAGCGGACGCCTCCGGCTTCGTGGCGGCGGGCATCGGCGTCAACGTCAACCAGCGGGACTTCCCGGCGGACATCGCCGGCACCGCGGGCTCGCTTCTAACCGCGACGGGCCGCGCGCACGACCCGAACGATGTGATTGCGCGCATCCTCGCCGAATGCGAGCCTCTTTTTGCCGCCTGCGGCGACGAGGCGGGATACGCGGCGCTTCTTGAAAGCTATCAAGCCCTCTCGCTCACAATTGGCCGCCGCGTGCGCATCTTTGCGCCCGGGGAGGAATACGACGCGAAAGCCGTCGGCCTCGACCCGCTCGGCATGCTGATCGTTCAGAGGGACGGCGGGGAAACGCGCGTCGTCGGCGCGGGGGACGTAACGATACGGGGGGCAATTGGCAATTGACAATTGATAATTGACAATCGGGGACTGCGTAAATAACAGGCGATCTGCGCATAAGAGCAATGGGGATGGTTCTGTTTGCGCGCATCTGAAAGGCCGTTATGTTCGCGATCAGGCAAGCAGAACCGTCCCCGCCGCTTTAAGAAGGAATACCCGAACGGATCGCGAATCCGCCCCCCTCCCCCGTGGATTTCTCCCCGCATTCGTGGTAAACTGTACCTGCATGTACGTTAAAACGCTGCAA
Source organism: Firmicutes bacterium ADurb.Bin248 (assembly GCA_002069725.1). Taxonomy (GTDB): domain Bacteria; phylum Bacillota; class Clostridia; order Christensenellales; family CAG-138; genus Phil1. The sequence continues at coordinate 49,344 of MWBW01000016.1, forward strand.
CAAGAGGATATCGCAAAGCTCCTCCCGCCGAGGCCGCGGGATTGTTCCAAGCGCGACAACGGCAAAGGCTTGCTGATCGCCGGGAGCGCGGGCTTTTCGGGCGCGGCCGTCATGGCCGCGTGTGCGGCGCTGCGCGCGGGCGTCGGCACGCTCAAGACCGTCGTTCCCGCGCCGGTCGCGGGGGCGTTTTACGCGCTGCCCGAGGCCATGTGCGCGCCGTATCCGGGGCAGGATTGGGATGAAAACGCGGCCGAGTTCGTCCAACCTTACATCGACGATGCGACGGCGCTCGCCATAGGCCCCGGCCTCGGCAGGGGGCGGGGAAGGGAAGGGCTGCTTCGCGCGGCGCTCGCGGCGGGCAAGCCGGCCGTCGTCGACGCGGACGGGCTGTTCGCCCTTTCGAAGATCGAGGATAAGCGTTCCGTACTGCACGGGCGGGTTGTGCTCACGCCGCACCTCGGGGAGATGGAGCGGCTCGCGGGCATCCCCGCGCGCGAGATCGGCGCGCGGCAGGAAGAGCTTGCGGCCAGGTACGCCGCCGAATGGGGCTGCGTGGTGCTCTTGAAGAACTATGAGAGCGTGATCGCCGCGCCGGACGGGCGCGCCGCGCGCAATGTTTCGGGAAATCCGGGCCTCGCCAAGGGCGGCAGCGGGGATGTGCTCGCGGGCATCACGCTCGCGCTGCTCGCGCAGGGGCTCGCGCCCTTCGAGGCGGCCTGCGCCGCCGCGTATCTTCTGGGCGCGTCCGCAAACGAGGCGATGGGCCTGCTGTCCGAGCGCATGCTCATGGCGCGGGACGTGATCGACGCCGTGGAGCGCACGCTGGATCAATTCTGATCGCATAGATAAATATATATAGGAGGGTGAATTATGCTTATATTGAAGAACGGCCTCGTGCTCACGCCCGAGGGAACCTGGACCCGCGCGGATGTTGCGATCGAGTATGGGAAGATCGCCGCCGTCGCGGAAAACCTCGCGTATCCCGAAGCCGAGGTGCGCGACGTGGCGGGAAGCTACGTCATGCCCGGCATGGTCGACGCGCACTGCCACATAGGCATGTGGGAGGACTCCATCGGCCAGGCGGGCGCGGACGGCAACGAGATCACGAACCCCGTCACGCCGGAACTGCGCGCCATAGACGCCATCAACCCCTACGACCGCTGCTTTACGGAGGCGTGCGCCGCGGGCGTCACGACCTGCGTGACGGGCCCCGGCAGCGCCAATGTGATCGGCGGACAGTTCGTCGCGATGAAGACTTTCGGCGACTCGGTCGAGGGCATGACGCTGCGCTTCCCCGTCGCGATGAAGGCCGCCTTCGGCGAAAATCCCAAGCGCTGCTACGGTTCGCGCGACAAGACTCCCGAAACGCGTATGGCGACCGCAGCGATCCTCCGAAAGGCGCTCACCGACGCGCAGGAATATCAGAGGAAGCTCGAGAAGGGCAATAAGGACGCCGATAAAACGCCTGACCGCGACCTGGGCAAGGAGATGCTCGTCAAGGTCCTTCGCCGCGAGCTGCCGCTCAAGGTCCACGCGCACCGCGCGGACGACATATTGACCGCGATCCGCATCTGCAAGGAATTCAACCTGCGCTTCACGCTCGACCACTGCACCGAGGGCTACATGATACCGAAGTTCATCAAGGGAGCCATAGCCGAGCAGGGCGCGGGCGTCATCATAGGGCCGCTGCTTTCCGAGCGCAGCAAGATCGAGCTCAGGAACCTTACGTTCGAGGCGCCGCGCATACTCTACGAGAACGGCATAGAGTTCGCGATGATGACCGACTCGCCCGTGATACCGCAGCAGTATTTGCCCATCTGCGCCGCGCTCGCCGTGCGCGAGGGCCTGCCGGAAACCGAGGCGCTGCGCTGCATCACAATCAACGCCGCGAAGATTTCGGGCATCGACGACCGCGTGGGCTCGCTCGAGGCGGGCAAGGACGCCGACGTCGCCGTGTTCAACGCCCATCCGCTCGACTTCCGCGCGCGCTGCGTGCTCACGCTCGTGGACGGCGTCGTCGCGCACGAGGAAAAATGAGCGCGTCCCAATACGACAAGGAAGCTTTCCGCCGCGAGGCGAAGGCGCGCATCGCCGCGCTTTCGCCCGGGCGAAGGCGGGCGCTTTCCTCCGCCGCGTGCGCGCACCTTGCCGGAACGGCGGAATTCCTCGGGGCGAAAACCATACTCGCGTATCAGCCCGTGCGCGGCGAGTGCGCGCCGGATGATCTCGTATCCCTCGCGCGGGAAGCGGGCAAGCGCGTCGCATATCCCCTGTGCGTGGAGGATCACCGGCTCGCGCTGTACTTTGCCTGCTCGGACGCGGACTTCGTCCCCGGCGCGTACGGCATATCCGAGCCGGACCCCGCGCGCTGCGAACGCGCGCTGC